>JAKPKE010000109.1 GCA_029553855.1 Bacillota bacterium
TTTGAAGCACTGTTGTAGGAAAGGCCTGCGAATCCTATGCATACAGCCAATAGTAATATAATTACGTAAGCAACAATTTTGGTTCTTATACTCTTCATTAGAACACCCCCAAATATATAATCAGCTAATTCAGCATTCTGAACAACATAATCAATGCCTCGCCTGTATAATCCATTCCATAATAAACACAGGACCCGGCATATAATGAACCCCGGTCTGTATACGTTGCGGTAATATGCTTTAGACCTGTGGTCTTATGTCCCTGGTTCAGATAAGATTCCCTATATTGTCGCATATACGTCTATACCCAAATATAATGTATAGTTATTTAATGCAATACTGTATTTATGCTTATAATATCACCCGGTATCGTATTTTGTCAATTAATATGCAGATTCGCAAATATTTCCAAGGAAACGACACGGTGAGGTCTACTTGTATATCACCAATTCTTTTCCGTCCAGCCTGCTCATATCTACATTTTCTGCTTCGCTTTCCGGTATTGCAACGGTATCCGGATTGCCGTCGCTTATATATCTCTTCCCCGGGTTCTTCTCAAAGTACTGCAGCCAATCGTAAATCCCCACTCCCGCAGTCTTCATTTCGCTGGCTCTCACCCTGGGCAGCCTTGCAGAATCAAATTTCACATTTGCCGGCGACGGCGCAGGATTGCTCCCCACTTTAAGCACTGCCCTATGGTTGTACTTTACCCCCTCATATTCACCCTGCACTGCATACTTGTAATTATCCCCCCTGGGTCCTGAGCCGAATGGAAGCGCAAGTGCGTACATATCGTATCCCGGAAGGTATTCCTGCGTGCTCATTACATTCTTTGCCAGAGCTTTCTGTACATCCGGAATGCTTAACTTTCCCA
This sequence comes from Bacillota bacterium, assembly GCA_029553855.1. Classification (GTDB taxonomy): domain Bacteria; phylum Bacillota; class Clostridia; order Lutisporales; family Lutisporaceae; genus BRH-c25. Next base: position 875 of record JAKPKE010000109.1, read on the forward strand.
GGTTTTCATGGGTATAGGCATGGTTGCCTATGTCATAGCCGTTTTGTATGAGGAACTCGTACTTTTCCCTGATAAGCTCCTTTTGTCTGAAAGGGATCGGATAATAAATGAAAAATGTGCCTCCGCTGCCGGAATCCGGATGCTCTTTTTTAAATTCTTCAATTATTCCTACTGCGCAGTCGGGGTCGATTTTCTTCTCGCCGTTCTCTTCTAAAATATTAAAGTGATTTTTTGCACCGTCGTCAAAAGTAAGTACAAAGGGCGTGTATCCGGCTTCAACCTTTATGTTATTCTCAATATAGTCTTTAAGGCTTATCAGCCTGTATCCTTTTTCATAAAGTACATTCAGATCCTTCCTGAAGTTATCCGCCGTTCTTACCCATTCTTCCTCCTTGTCCCCGATGCTGTGGTACATAAGTATCATTATCTGCCCGTTTTCATTGGCTTTTATTTCCTTTAAATCAACTTCTCCGGTCTTATCTTTATTGCCATCCTGTACCGGAGCTTCATTTTCCTGACCCTTTTCCGGTTCTACGGGCGCAGGCCGGCTCTGCTCCGGATTCGACGGTTCCTTTTCCGGTATCCGGGCTGTGCATGCCGCTAAACTGAGTGTGATAATAAATACATAAAAAAATACGATTATTTGCTTCAAACCTTTCATAACGCACTTTCCTTTCAATATTTGCTGATTCGATTATAGCAGATATTATCAGGCTATTCGACGGCATCCGATATAAAAGAGGCATGTAATTTTTTCTTTTTTAAAAATCATAGTATTTTTTCCTGAAACTATAATTATATGCAGGCGATTATAATATTATTCATAAAAGCATTATGTTCTAACATACTTTTTTCGCAAAAAGGTTAAATTAAATATACATCATTGAAATGAAGATTAACTGCAAATAATATATCATGAAGTATTTAAGGAGGGTTTTTGAATGGCTGCAGGAAGCGGAAAGTATAACAAAGGACTGAAGGTTCCAACGGCTCATAAAGCTCTTGACAATATGAAATATGAAATAGCATCAGAGCTAAATTTGCCTGTACACCAAGGCTCCGAAGACTACTGGGGAAATCTGTCCTCAAGGGACTGCGGAAAAGTCGGAGGAAGCATGGTTAAAAAGCTGATAACAATGGCGGAACAACAGCTGGAAGGTAAGTAAGTCATATAAAAGAACAAAAATCAGGCATGGATATGTCTGATTTTTGTTTATTAAATAAAATCAACTGTGCTATAATTAATTTGGCGGATTAATGGATGTATTCTGCACAGGGAGATGGTTGTATGATTTCTGACAGCGGGGTGCTTGCCGATAAAAAGCTTATAATACTGTATTTTCTGAACAAAATAGGCATGCCTTTGACCAGGTCCCAGATAACAAATGTTATACTGGAGAATAACCTTATAGACTTTTTTACATTTCAGCATTGTATTTCGGAGTTGGAAGAATCGGGTATGATAAAGCAGGTAATCTATCAAAAAGAGCAATGCTATGTACCCACTGGCAGCGGTAAAAATGTAATTGAGATTTTTGATAAAAGGATATCAAAAAATACCTCCGGTATAATAAATAATTACATATCAAAAAATAAAGAAAATCTCAGGAAGGAATTTCAGGTAATTGCAAAATATAACAAGATAGGCGAGAGAGAATACATTGTAAATCTCAAGGTAATTGAAAAAGAGCTTGTGCTTGCAGATATTAAGCTTAGCGTAGTATCTTCAAAACAAGCAAAGCAAATCTGTGAAAAGTGGAAAGGATCCTCAGAAAAAATATATGGTCAACTTATCAGCTCACTTATCAATTAATAGCTTCCATGGTCTAAAAATTATCTATCAGGAAGGTGATATCCATGAAAATCGGTCTGGTCGGTCTTCCTCTTGTCGGCAAGACAACGTTTTTTAACCTGCTTACTAATGCCCATGCGGAAATTTCCAGCTTCGCTTCGGGGAAAATGGCTTCCAACATAGGCTCTGCAAAGATACCCGATTATAGAATCGACTTTCTCTCAAAGCTGTACAATCCAAAAAAGACAACTTATGCCACGATAGATTTTACCGATGTTCCGGGTCTGACATCAGGATCAAGCTCCGGAAAAGCAGTGGGAAACCAATTTCTTGAAGATATCAGAAAGGTTGATGCCCTTGTTCATATTGTAAGAGCTTTTAACAATCATGACGTACAGCATGTTGAAGGTTCTATAGACCCAATGAGGGATATTGAAACAGTAAATCTTGAATTGCTTTTTGCGGATTTGGGAATCATAGACAGCAGGATAGCCAGAATAGAAAGCGGCAAAAAAGTGACAAAAGAAAACCTTGCCGAGCTTGAAGTGCTAAAAAAGTGCAAGGATGGCCTTGAAGGAGGGCTTCTGATACATCAGATAAAACTGACCGAAGAAGAAAGGGAATTGCTGAAGACCTTCAGCTTCCTTTCCGAAAAACCCATGATACTGGTCATAAATATAGACGAGGATTCTCTCAGGTCAGGAAGCTATGCTCAGAAAGAAGACGTTCTGAAATATGCTGAAGAAGGAAATGTACCTGTTATTGAAATATGTGCCAAAACAGAAATGGAGATCAGCGAGCTTGATGAAGAAGACAGATTGATGTTCATGGAGGATTTAGGAATAAAAAGGTCAGGAATAGATGTACTTGCAAGCACTGCTTATAATTATCAGGGATTGATCTCCTTCCTTACGGCAGGCGAAGATGAGGTAAAAGCCTGGACAATCAGAAAAGGCATTGATGCAAAGAAAGCCGCAGGCAAAATCCATTCTGACATAGAAAGGGGCTTCATCAGGGCTGAAGTAGTAAAATTCAAAGATTTGGAAGCCCTTGGGTCCATGTCGAAAACCAAAGAAAAAGGCCTGTACCGACTGGAAGGCAAAGAGTACATTGTTCAGGACGGAGATATTATCAATTTCAGATTTAATGTATAAAAGCTGCTGCCCTGCCTGCAAGGTATAATGAACCGCAGATGCATATCATACTATCCTTGTCATATAGCTCCCTGGCCTTCTCAATGGCTTTTATAATGTCAGGCTCAGCACTTACGCGGTTATGATAATGCCTGATAGCCTCGGCCATTTCAGCTGCGGTCAGGGCTCTTTCATTGGCAGGTTCTGTTGCTACCGTATAATAAGCCATCGGCATAAGTTTTCTTATTGCGTATTCATAATCCTTATCCTTAAGCATGCCGATTATGAATATTATCTTTCTTCCGCCGAAATACTTCGACAGTGCGCTCTGCAAAGAATCAATCCCTTCCCGATTGTGGGCTCCGTCTATAAGTATCAGAGGCTCTTTGCTTACTACGCTTAAACGGCAGGGCCATTTGACGTTCCCGATTCCTTTTCTTATGGCTTCTTCTCCTATGGCAAAGCCTGCTTTATTAAGCTCCGCTACAGCAGAAAGCGCCACGGCCGCATTTTTCAGCTGATGGTCTCCTATAAGATTCAGCTTCATATCACGAATGTCATAACCCATATACCTGAAGTCAATTATCTGGCCGTCCATGCTGTAATCCTTAAGCGTTACGGTATCCGGGTCAGCCTTTATCAGGGATGCGTTTTTTCCCCTGCATACCCCCTCTATAACAGACATGGCTTCGGGGAACTGTTGGGGATATATGACCGCCTTTGAACCTTCCTTAATTATGCCGGCCTTCTCATAGGCAATCTTTTCTATAGTATCCCCAAGTACATCCATATGGTCATAGCTTATGGAGGTTATAACGGAAAGAATAGGATCTATCACATTTGTTGCATCAAATCTTCCTCCCAGTCCGACTTCAACAACTGCAAAGTCAACCCCCCTGCGCTCAAAGTACAGTAATGCCATAGCTGTATACAATTCAAACTGTGTAGGCTTCTCCAGCCCTTTTTTCTCCATAAGCCTGACCGCTTCCAATACTTCCATTGCATACTTCACGAAATCCTCTTCGGAAATCTCTTTCCCGTCAATTGTCATCCTCTCGGTATTTTTGTACAGATGCGGAGATATATACATTCCTGCAGTGTATCCCGCATTGGTCAATATGCCGGAAATCATTGCCGCTGTTGAGCCCTTTCCGTTGGTGCCTGCAATATGGATACATCTTAGCCTCTTATGGGGGTTTCCAAGCAATTCCAGAAGGTTTTCCGTTCTCTCAAGCCCCGGTTTGCTTCCGAATTTTACTGTGGCGTCTATTAAATCGGCAGCTTCAAAATAGTTCATAATAATTACCTCACCTGTTACTTTTTCAGTGAATTTATCCTTTCCAGTACCTTTTCCAGCATTTCCTCATATTTCTTTTCTTTGACCCTTTCTTCTTCAATTACGTCCTTTGGCGCTTTTCCGATAAATCCCTGATTGCCGAGCTTTGCTCTGACCCTTTGCAGCTCTTTTTCCAGATTATCCTTCTCTTTATCAAGCCTTTCAAGCTCTTTCCCGAAATCTACCAGATCCTCCAGGGGCAGATATATTTCGGCATCACTCATAAGCACCGATACCGCATCCCCAGGTATACCTTTCTTCTCTGTAAGGATAACAACCTCTGAGGCGGAAGCAAGTCTTTCAAAGTACATTCTGCCCTCATCCATCGCTGCCTTTACATCTTCATTACCGGCAACTATTATTACCTTGGCCTTCCTTGAGGGCACCACATTCATCTCGGCCCTGATATTTCTTATACCCTTTATAGCTTCCATGACCTTTCCCATCTTATGCTCTTCTTCCGGGTAATAAGCCTTTTCATTATATTCAGGCCATCTTGAAATCATAATTGATTTGTATTCGGAGGGCAGATGCCGGAATATCTCCTCTGTAATAAAGGGCATATAAGGATGAAGAAGCTGCATTGCCCCTTTCAGTACATCACAAAGGGTCACTTGTGCCGAAAGTTTTGTATCTTCATTCTCCCCGTACAGTCTTTGCTTAACAAGCTCAATATACCAGTCGCAGAATTCCGACCATATAAAATCATAAATTTTTTGTGCCGCAATACCCAATTCGAATTTTTCCATGTTTTCCGTGACTTCTTTTACGGTAGTGTTTAACCTGCTTATTATCCACTTGTCCGCGACAGTCTGATTTCTCTCATATTCCTTTCTGTCTGCTTTTTTTACCTTTTCAAAATCCAGATTCATGAGTACAAATCTTGAAGCGTTCCATATCTTATTTGCAAAGTTGCTGTAAGCCTCTACCTTTTCCCAGAAAAATCTCATATCATTTCCGGGGGAGTTTCCTGAAATAAGGTTGAATCTCAGTGCATCGGCACCATATTTATCAATTACATCAAGGGGGTCGATCCCGTTTCCAAGGGACTTGCTCATTTTCCTGCCTTCAGAATCCCTGATAATGCCATGGATGAAAACATGCCTGAAGGGCTCTTTTCGCATATTCTCCATTGCGGAGAAAATCATTCTTGCAACCCAGAAAAATATTATATCATAACCTGTAACAAGTACGCTTGTTGGATAGAAATACTCCAGATCCTCAGTCTTTTCAGGCCAGCCAAGGGTCGAAAAAGGCCACAAAGCAGAGCTGAACCAGGTATCCAAAGTATCCTCGTCCTGCTTTAGCTTTCCGCCGCATTTACCGCAGGACTTAGGCACTGTCTTTGATACAATTACCTCACCGCAATCCAGGCAGTAATATGCAGGTATCCTGTGCCCCCACCACAGCTGCCTTGAAATGCACCAGTCCTGAATGTTCTCCATCCAGTTGTAATAGACCTTTGTGAATCTTTCAGGCACGAATTGAACCCTTCCGTCCTTTACCACCTCTATGGCAGGTTCGGCAAGGGGCTTCATTTTTACAAACCATTGCTTGGAAAGTATGGGTTCTATTGTCGTATTGCACCTTTGGCAGTGCCCTATGTTGTGCTCGTGCTCTTTTGTCTTTGTCAGAAGACCCTGTGCCTCAAGATCCTTCACTATTCTTTCCCTTGCCTCGTATCTGTCCATGCCCTCGTATTGCCCGCCCAGACTGTTTATTGTACCGTCATCATTCATTATCCTGGGCATTGGCAGGTTATGCCTGATGCCTACTTCAAAGTCATTGGGATCGTGGGCCGGTGTAATTTTTACGGCTCCGGTCCCAAATTCCATATCAACGTACTCATCTGCTATTACGGGTATCTCCCTGTTCATCAAAGGAAGCACCAGGGTTTTTCCAACCATATGCTTGTATCTGTCATCCTTGGGGTTGACTGCCACTGCAGTGTCTCCAAGCATTGTCTCAGGCCTTGTAGTGGCAATTTCCAGATACCCGCCGCCTTCTTTCAAAGGATATTTTATATGCCAGAAATGGCCTTCCGCAGTATCATAGATAGTTTCTATATCCGATATGGAGGTCTTGCATTTGGGGCACCAGTTAATTATTCTCTCACCCCTGTATATGAGCCCCTTTTCATAAAGCCGTATGAAAACCTCAATAACCGCCTTTGAACAGCCCTCGTCCAATGTAAACCTTTCTCTGGTCCAGTCACAGGAGCTTCCAAGCTTCTTCAGCTGTTCCAATATCTTTCCGCCGTATTCAAGTTTCCAATCCCAGGCCATCTCCAGGAATTTTTCCCTTCCAAGCTGGTACTTGGTTTTGCCTTTCTTTGCCAGCGACTCAACTATTTTGGCTTCCGTAGCTATACTTGCATGGTCAGTGCCGGGAAGCCAAAGGGTGACATATCCCTGCATCCTTTTCCACCTTATAAGTATATCCTGAATAGTGTTGTCCATGGCATGGCCCATATGGAGCTGTCCGGTTATATTTGGCGGCGGTATTACTATGGTATAAGGCTCCCTGCTATTGTCGATTACCGGTGTGAAATACCCTTCCTCTACCCATTTATTGTACAATCTCTCTTCCACCTGTTTCGGATCATAAGTCTTATCAATGTTTTTTGATTCATCCATTTTAATTCCTCCCTAAATATAGTATGCCAAAAAAATAATAACCTCCGTCCATATTAAGGACGAAGGTATATTTCGCGGTACCACCTTATTTCCGGCAAACACCGGCTCTTTGAACTATAACGGGCAGACCCGCCTGCTGCTACTCTGTTCGCATCAGGAGCTCAGAAGCTACCTTCGACAGCACCTTTCCTGAAAAACCTTCCACCCTGCGGGTTCTTCTCTCTAAGAGGCGGTTATTGTCTACTCCTCTTCCTCATTGCCTGTTTATTCAGATTCGAGTTTAGGGCAAGCTCTTCGAAGGCTTGCTGCTATCCCTCGTATCTCGTATCTCGTATCTAATTATACTACATTCTATTAAAACTGTACGGTTTTGTCAATACTATTTTTTTATAAGATCCATTTGCCTGCGCCTGATACTTATATAGCTGTTTATATATACCGCCAATGCCACAACCGTTGCCATCACAAACCCATACAACATAATCCGGCCATAGGGCATATCAAGGGCTACAGCTATAATAGCAGTGTAAAAAGCAATTGTTGAGAGCTTCCCATATCCGTTTGCAGGTACCACTATGTCATGATCGTTGAAAAGAGTAATTGCGCCCAGTACAAGTAAAGTCTCCTTGATTACAACAACGGCTATTATCCAGAAGGGTATCTGCCCCCTCATTGTTATACTTGCAAGAACCGTAAAAAGCATCAGTTTATCTGCAAGAGGGTCAAGCACTGTTCCCAGCCTCGTAACAAGATTGAACCTGCGGGCTATAAAACCGTCAAGTATGTCGGTGAAGCCTGCAATCGAAAATAGTATTACAGCTATTCCATCCCCATTTTCCAATGGTGAAAAATAATAGTAAACAAAACCCGGAATCAATAAAAGCCTCGTAATGGTCAACACGTTAGGAGTATTCATAGCCCACCTCCCAAAAACAGGTCTTAGTACATACTGTTCTGCTTAAAACTTTTTTACTTTCAATTGCTGCGTATTGTGCTATGTTTTAAACTGCATTATTATATTTCCCACAAGTAAATTTAAATATCATCAAGTGTACCGGTTAAAATTTGACAGAGCTCAATTCGTGAGATGCTGCATATTCCGCATTTGCAAAAAACAATAAAATGTACTATCCCAAAATAAAAAAGCGTGGCATAAAATGAAATAATAGCTCATTATCAATAATAAAATTTTGGGGGGTATTTGGTGAGAAAGTATGCCAGATTAATATCAATAACAATGATTGCCATTATTGTCTTATCTTCTGTGGCAATGTTTTCTGCCGGCTGCAGCAAAAAAAAACTAACCACTGTCAGGCTTAATGAAGTAGTGCGTTCTATTTTCTATGCTCCGCATTATGTTGCAATCAACAAGGGCTTTTTTGAAGAGCAGGGCCTGGAAATACAGCTTACTACAGGCCAGGGTGCCGATAAGACAATGACCGCATTGCTTTCGGGTCAGTGCGATATAGGTTTTGCCGGTCCTGAGGCTGTTATCTACGTATATAATCAGGGCAAAGAGGACTATGCGGTAATATTTGCGCAAATTACCCAGTGCGACGGTTCCTTCCTGGTTTCACGGAACAATGAGCCGAATTTCAAATGGGAGAATACAAAAGGAAAGGTGATAATCGGAGGAAGGCCCGGAGGAGTACCGGAGATGACCCTTGAATATGTACTGAAGAAGCATGGATTGACACCGGGTAAGGATGTGGAATTAATAACTAATTTGCAGTTTACGGCTACTGCCGGCGCCTTCAAGGGTGGGACCGGCGACTATGTCGCTTTGTTCGAACCCACAGCCTCAATGCTTGAAAAAGAAAATGCAGGAAAAATAGTTTCCTCAGTAGGTGAAGAAAGCGGATTAATTTTGTATACGGCATACTTTGCAGCCAAGAGCCGCATTGAGAAGGACCCCGAACTGATACAGAGGTTTACAAATGCATTTTACAAAGGCCAGCTTTGGGTTCGTGACCATAGCCCGGAGGAAATAGCCAAAGAAATAAAGCCCTTCTTCCCTGATTCGGAAGATGATATACTTATTGCAGTTTGTAAAAGGTATAAGGAAATCAATGCCTGGTGTGATCACCCAATCACAAACCCCGAGGCTCTGGAAGGGCTGCAGGCGGTAATGGAATCCGCCGGGGAGCTGGATAAAAAGGTGGAGTATGATCAGATTGTGACCCAGGAATTTGCAAAGAAAGCAGTGGAGACAGTAAAGTAACTGTTGAAAAATGCGCTGATGCGCATTTTTTATTTACCTGTTAATCACCAGTGGGAGATTAGATGAATAATATGGAGTTATAAGAACTATCTGGGGGTGTGGCAGTGGACACGGTAGTGGAGCTGAAAAATGTGACAATGAACTACCATACACTTGACGGTGAAACCCAGGCCATTAGAAATTTATCCCTGGACATAAGAAGAGGAGAGTTTGTGAGCATTGTAGGCCCCAGCGGCTGCGGCAAGTCTACTTTGCTTTCTCTCATCTCGGGGCTCATAAAATCCTCCACCGGTGAGATTTTGATTAATAATGAGCCTGTAAAAGGAATATCAAGCAATGTCGGTTATATGCCTCAAAGGGATCATCTGTTTGAATGGCTCACAATACTCAAGAATACAATCATAGGACTTGAAATTCAAAGGAAACTTAACAAAGAAACCCTGAGGAATGCAGAAAGGCTGCTTGAAGAATATGGCCTCGGTGAATTCAAAAATTACTATCCAAAGCAGCTGTCAGGAGGAATGCGCCAAAGGGCAGCCCTTATCAGAACATTGGCGGTCAACCCGGAAATACTTCTTCTGGATGAGCCTTTTTCGTCTCTTGACTATCAGACCAGACTCGCCATTTCCGAGGAAATATGGCTCATAATCAAAAAGGAAGAAAAAACGGCAATCCTTGTAACCCATGACATAGCAGAAGCAGTGTCAATGTCGGACAGAGTAATTGTGTTCACCCGGAGACCTGCCGAATTAAAATCAGAGCATGATATCTTACTGACTATCGATGGGCAAAAAACCCCGATAGTCTGCAGAGAAGCTCCCGAATTCAGGGTCTACTTCAATAAAATATGGAAGGAGCTTGATGTCCATGTCTGAAGAATACATCATTCCCATTACTCAGCACTCGGCGGAGCATCTGGAATTTATCAGGAAAGAAAGATCGGAGCATAGGGCTGTAATACTGTCGAGGATAATAATACTGGTTGCAATATTTGTTTTTTGGGAAATTGCAGCAATTATGAAGTGGATAGATCCCTTTATTATGAGCCAGCCTACAAGAATCGCAAAAACCATAGCGGTACTCTCAAGGGACGGCTCCTTATTCCTGCATACGGGGATTACAATTTATGAAACCGTCATAGGCTTCCTATCCGGTACAATATTAGGTACTTTTATTGCCGTTATTCTTTGGTGGTCAAGGTTTACTGCCAGAATCCTGGACCCTTACCTGGTAGTATTCAATGCATTGCCCAAAACGGCTTTAGGACCGATCATACTTGTATGGATCGGCGGAACCGCCGGTTCAATTATAGTTATGGCCCTTCTCCTATCTATTATTGTGACCATACTTAATGTTTACCAGTCCTTCAAGAACTGCGATGAGGATAAAATAAAACTACTTAAAACCTTTGGAGCCACTAAAGCGCAAATACTCAGAAAAGTAGTGCTTCCGTCCAGTATCCCCGATATAATATCAACCCTTAAAATAAATGTAGGCATGTCCCTTGTAGGTGTAATCGTAGGGGAGTTTCTTGTATCAAGTGCAGGCCTCGGATACCTTATTATATATGGGGGCCAGGTATTTAAAATGGATCTGGTAATGACCAGCGTTATTATACTCGCCGTGACTGCAGCATTGATGTATCTGTCGGTGGCATGGGTAGAGAAAAAATATATAAAAATGCGATAAAAGCGGCCTTCCGCCGCTTTTCACTTTGTTATGATATTATATAAATCCTCAGTGTTATGTACTATGTAATCAGCCGATACATCATCCCCCTGAAAGCCATGAGCCACACTCCATTTTACAAGGGCGGTCTTTACATTTGCCCCATGGGCGCAGTGAATATCAAAGACGCTGTCCCCTACCATTATTGCCTCCGATGGATGTGCCCCAAGAAGCTCCAGTGCTTTTATTACCGGAGCCGGATTCGGCTTATGCAGCTCCGTATCCTCAAGGGCAAGGAAAACATCAAAGTATTTCCTGATATCAAATAATTCAAGGCCCATAAGGGCTACCTTCCTTCTTTTGGAGGTAACAATGGCAAGGATACGGCCATTTTCCACAAGCTTATCCAAAAGCTCCTGAATACCCTCAAATATGGTAACTGTATCGTTATGACGCAGTTCATTATACTCAATATACGTCTTAAACAGCTCATCCGCCCTGTCTCCCGAGTATCTTCCCAATGTTTCTATCAGGGGTTCTCCGAAACACCTCAGTATTTCCTGTTCGCTGACATCCAGGCCAAGGCAGGTTTTGTACGTATATTTGAACGAATCCAATATCAGCCTGTTTGTGTCTATTAAAGTTCCATCAAGGTCAAAAAGTGCATATCTGAATCCCATAGGTTTCCTCCCTCAGTTTATTATTTGCATGAACGAGTCCACTGCCACTATAGACGGAAACATCTCCGCGCCCTGTTACATATTTTCTATAAAATAACCTCGACCTTTTTATTTATCACTATTTCTTGCCTTGATACCCTGCAGTCATAAGAAAGGACTTCCACTCCGCTGTCCCCGGCCGCTGTCAAAGCCTCCGCAAACTGACTGTCCATTAGCCTGTTCGCCATAAAATTCCTGGTGCCTTCCATTTGGACAAGGAAAATCACTGCCGCCCTATAACCTTCTTTACGAGCATCCGACAATTCCCTTAAATGTCTTGCGCCTCTTTCCGTAGGAGCGTCAGGGAACATAGCAATTCCATCCTTCTCAAGGGTGACTCCTTTTACTTCAATATAGCAGGAATCGCTTTTTTCGGCAAACTCCGTTTTCTTCAATAACAAATCAAACCTGCTGCTTTGGTAATATGCTTCCCTTTTTACATATCCATAACTTCCTATTTCTTCTATCATGCCTTTTTTTAGCGCTTCTTCAACTATTTTGTTCGGCGCTTGGGAGTCTATGGACACAAGTCGGTCCCCTTTATAAACCATTATCATTTCATAGGGTGTCTTCCTGGTATTGCTCTCCCTTACCTCGATAATTATACGGGCTCCAGCAATCAGGAGTTCCCTGCAGCGGCCTGTATTCGGTATGTGAAGCAATTCTTTCCTGCCTTTTATCTCTGCAATCCCTTCGAATCTGTTCAGCCGTTCTATAAAAATTCCTTCTATTGTATTATTTGGTATTTTCATCTTGTACTCCTTGCAAGCTGTCATTAATACGGTTAAAATAACTATATAGAATTATAACATAATTGTATTAAGATGTTCAGAAAAATAACAATCATGAATGTGAGGATTCAGTATATGAGTCAGACTATGGATAAATATAACGTACTTGTGCTTATGGAAAAAGATAGGGATACAGGATTCTTTACCCAGACTGTAGATTCGTACAGGATTGAAGCCGGAATAGAATTTATAGAAAACGCATACCTGCTGGAAGAAGATGAAGAATACTTCATATACCTTACTCTGACAACAGCAGATGTGGAGGATTATCAGTACTACGGCATATATGATATGTACGACGAGGAAATCTACAGCGCATTTGATATTGAGGTGCTTGACGGCTCAGGGGAATATAACCCCAGGTGGATTGTAAAGCTGAAATATCCCGAAGACCGAAGCAAAACAGAGCAGCTTATCAATCGGCTGGTTGAAGCTCATATTGCCGAATTGCAGAGGATACTCCCTCTTGTAGAAAATAACAAAGATAAGTATATGGAAGCGGAAAAAGAAAAGTAAAAATGCGTCTTCCGACGCATTTTTGTTATGCATTAGCTGCTGCAGGCTTCTTGTATTTGAACCACTGGTAAGCTACCCCAAGTCCAATTATTGCAATGCCTATCAAGTCTGTATACAGTCCCGGGTCAATAAGGAAAAGACCTCCGGCCATAAACAATACTCTGAGCAGCGGGTTGACCTTTCCCATTAAGTAGCCTTGCATAGCCACCCCTATACCAACCATGCCTATCAAGGATGTAACGGTTATTTGTACTATTTCAAACCCTGTTGTATTAATGAGCAGCAACTGAGGATTTATAACAAACATATACGGTATCAAAAATGCCGCTATGGCAAGCTTACTCGCATTAATACCCGTTTTTATCGGATCGCTCTTTGCTATTGCGGAACCCGCAAAAGCAGCAAGAGCAACCGGCGGTGTTATATCAGCTATTATTCCGAAATAGAAAACAAACATGTGGGCTGTCAGTACATTTACTCCCAACTTTAAAAGTGCCGGTGCTGCTATTGTAGAAGTTATTATATAGTTTGCGGTTGTTGGAGCTCCCATTCCAAGTATAAGGGAGGATATCATCGTAAGCACCAAAGTCGGCAAAAGCTTGCCTCCCGCCAATGCAACAAGCCCGTTACCCATCTTGAGACCCAATCCCGTAAGCGTCACAGTTCCCACGATAATACCTGCACAGGCACAGGCAATTGCAACGCCCAATGCACCTTTCGCCCCTGTTTCCAATGCTTCCAGCAATGTCCCTAGGTTCATTCTTGTTTCTTTTTTTACTGCGCCCACCAATATTGAAGAATATATTCCGTAAAGAGCAGCTTTAATCGGTGTGGTCCCGCTCATAAGCATATAGATTATGACAAATATGGGTGCAAACAGGTACCACCTTTCTTTCAGCACCTTCCCCAGCTTGGGAAGTTTTGACGCCTCAACTCCCTTAAGTCCCGTCTTCCTTGCCTCCAGATCGACCATAATCCATATTCCGCTGAAATACAGCAATGCAGGTATTATTGCCGATTTTGCAATGGTTCCGTATGGAATCCCTATAAACTCGGACATCAGGAATGCCGCTGCTCCCATTATTGGGGGCATTATCTGACCGCCCGTGGAAGCAGCCGCCTCAACAGCACCTGCAAACTCGGGCTTGTAACCCAGACTTTTCATCAAAGGAATTGTAAAGCTTCCCGTGCCTACGGTGTTTGCAACCGAGCTTCCCGAAATGGTTCCCGTAAGAGCACTGCTAAGTACTGCAACTTTGGCCGGGCCTCCTATCGATTTCCCCGCAATGGCATTGGCCAAATCTATGAAAAACTTGCCAATTCCCGTCTTATCCAGGAAAGCCCCGAACAGTATAAATAAAAATATGAATGTTGATGACACGCCTATGGGAGTCCCAAGTATTCCTTCGGTTGTGTAATACATGTGGCTTACTATTCTACCTATGGAGTAGCCTCTGTGGTTGAGAAACCCCGGAAGAAATGCACCAAATTTGCCATACAGCAAAAATGTGCTCGAAATAATGACAATCGGGAGACCTACTACCCTTCTTGCCGCCTCCAGTACAAAAAGCACCGCAAGTATAGCCACAAATATATCAAGGCTGTTCTGCTCCCCGGCTCTCATAATCAGGGCATGGTAGTTGAAGGTAATATAGAGTCCCACAAATCCTGAAATAACGGCTAAGCTTATATCTATCCAATGCATCTTATTTTTAGGCATTTTATCATTGAGCGGATACAGCAAAAATGTCAGTACAAAGGCAAAGGCAACGTGAACGGACCTTTGCAGCTGTGCGGGAAGCACACCGAAAATAGCGGTATATAACTGAAAAACCGAAAACATTATTGCCAATGCAGTGACTATCTTTAACTGCATTCCCGAAAGTTTTCTGTAATTTGACTCTTTATCATATTTTGCCATAATCTCGTCCAGGTCCAATTCCTGAACTTGTTCTTTAAGAATTTTGTCCTTATCCATAAAATCCCTCCTTTTCCCGGATAATGAATCAGTCTTCAACCGCTGGTCACCAGTCTCCGGCGTTATAACTATAACTATTAATCGATGCAAAAAGTCCTAAATACCTGCCTGTAATTGTCGCCATGCTCCTTCAGAATGACATCACTTTTTAGGTTTATCATTTATTAAATACTTAATCAGTTCAAAAGGTGTAACCTTGGATACACTGAAAAAAGCGGGATTCTGTGGTTCAATAAGCTCTGAAAGCTTCATGCTCATATCCTTGTAGCTCAGAGTATGATCCGCATAGGTTCCCACTAAGTAGGCAAAGCACTCCAGCTCCCTGTCGATATTCTCAATCTGGACAAGCCCTTTTTCTATTGTAACTTTCTGTTTGCCTGATGCGTCAAATTCCGGCATACCTGCGCCATATGAATAGAAAGTAGTCTTATATACTATGAATTTTTTCCCCTGTATCTTAATAAATTCATTTACGGGAGTACGGTTGACAGAATGTCTGAAACTTACCGTAAATTCCTTCACATTGTCAATATCGTCAATATAGACTATCTTCCCTGTTTTACCGTTGGAAATTGTGAATTTGTCAAACATCGGTACATTCAAGAGCAATATGATCGATATTATAACGATGACTGTAAATACATAGCTTTTCATAATAAAGAAGCCGGACCGGATATTTCCAGTCCGGCAGCCTCCAAATTACTTTATAGCGCCTACTTCTTTGTAGTATTTCTCTGCTCCGGGATGGAACGGAACGGATACTCCCTTTACCGCATTTTCAAGGCTAAGCTCGGCACCCTTTGCATGAGCTTCCGCCAACTCCTTCTGATTATCAAACAAGGCCTTTGTCAGATCGTATACAACCTTTTCGGAAACCTCCGAACCGACTATCAGGGTTGCTTTTACCGCAACGGTCTTTACATCTGCACTCTGGCCTTTGTAAGTTCCCGCAGGTATAACTATCTCTGTGAAGAATGGATACTTGTCAATAAGTTTCTTTATCATATCATCGGAAATTGATATGAATTTAAGGTTGCTTGTAGTGGCAGTATCCTGTATTGCAGCATTAGGAACTCCCGATACAAACATGAAGCCTTCAATATGCTTGTCTTTTAAAGAATCCGCAGATTCTGAAAAGGACAGGTAGTTAGCTGAAAAATCATTATAGGTCATACCCATGACATCCAGCAGCTGTCTTGCATTTGCTTCAACTCCGCTTCCTGGGGCACCCACTGAGAACTTCTTCCCTTTGATATCATTCAGGGTATTGATCCCGCTGTCGGCAGATGCAACAATCTGAATTACTTCAGGATAAAGATTGGCAATAACCCTTACATTTTCTACTTTGGCATCCTTGAAAGCCTCTGCGCCCGCATAAGCATAGTCGGTCATATCATTCTGCACTATCGCAAGCTCTGCCTCCTTCTTGCCTATGAGCTTGAGGTTTTCAACGGAAGCACCTGTTGCCTGAGCTGTTACGTTCATGTTGGCAATTTTTGAATTGAATATCTGTGCCATTGAACCGCCAAAAGGATAGTAAGTACCAGATGTTCCTCCGGTGGCCAATATCAGGTTGGTTTTTTGCGGAGCACATCCCGCAAGAGCTGCGGACAGTACCAACGCTGCAGCCAGTAATAGCACTATGTACTTTTTCATAAGAGTCCCTCCTCCAATTTAATACCATAATTATAAAACCATAGTAACAGATAGTAACAGAAAGAAACGTAAATTTACATTAAATGTTTGAGAAGATTTAGAAAATTGACTCCTAAAGGCCGGTACTATTCAATTTGTTCAACCATTACCAGCAGCCTTTTTATAAAAGACTTGATGTTTACCTTTCCCCCATACATTGTCTTGCCTCTGATAAAGTCCATTTCCGCTTTTATGTCGGCATAGTCAAACAAAGAAGAGCAGTACAGGTCAAACTTCTCATTACTGAAGTCCTCTATTCCCATGGCTGCAATATTTTTCATAGCTTTGGAAACCGTCCTGCGTATCCTCATCTCAATAGCCTTGAAATCACCGCTGAAACCCCTGCCCTCGGAATCATATCTGTCCAGCAGCAGCTTCAGCAGCTCATTCAGCTGCATCTCTTCCAGCTTCTCGCTTAAATCCTCATCTTCATACAACATATTGATTATATTGACTATATCCTTGCTTCCCAAATCACCCAATATACCAAGGTCAGCCATGATCTGGTTCAGCGCTTTTTTTGCATTGTCCTGTCTTTGCGCTTTGTAGCCTGCATCTCCTCGGCCCAGGGTCATTGCAGTAGATTCAATAGCCTCAAAGGTTTTTTTCATTGCCTGGTATTCCTCGACCTTTTTTATCACATTCACAACTTCAATAACATTGATAGGTTTGCTGATAAAAAACTCAATCCCCAACTCGTAGGCTTTTGCTATCATATCCTTGTCGCTGACTTGCGAAAGCATTATAAACACACTTTTCACATTCAGGGATTTAACTTTTTTTATTATAGCCATTCCATCCTGTAAAGGAAGCAGAAGGTCAATAATCACAATGTCGGGCTTAAGCTTAAGTATCAGCTCTTCTCCGAGAAGCCCGTTATCCGCTTCTGCAATTACTTCCCCAAGGCAGTATTGCCCGATTATCTTTGCAAGTACGCTTCTCACCGACCTGTCATCGTCTATAACAATGAAACTATACATCTCCATCCTCCTCGCAAATGATTACATCCGCAGGTATCTCCAGCCTGAACCCGGTAATGCCTTCGGTATCATTATTGAAAAATGCACTCCCTTTCAAGTGGTCTGAAAGAATTTTTATATGGGTCAAACCAAGCCCCGTGGAAACCTGTCCCGTTTCCGGGTTGAACTTCGTAGTATAGCCGGGCTCAAAAATCAGATCCCTTTCTTTTTCATCTATTCCCTTTCCATTATCCGCAACTGTAAAAACTACCATGCCTTCTCTGAAGGAACAGCTGACTTTGATGTAAGAATCACTTCTGAAGCATGCCTCTATAGAGTTCTGTACTATATTGTTAAGTATTGACATAATGATATAGTATTCGCTTGTCCTGAAATCCTTTTCGAGAATGAAGCTGAGTCTGATATCCTTGTTAATCACCTCTATGTACCTGGTAAATATATCTTCTATGGTCTCAAATATTTCACTCATTTTCATCGTTTTGTGAACATCGCTTGCCGGCATAAGCTTTTCCATGCTTATTGCAATTCTGTTGTAATCCTTTTTTATTTCATGAATATCAATGGACAGTGTAAGGCAGTCATCCGTAATTTTCTTCAATTCCTCTCTGCTCATAGGGCTGTTGTCCCTGATTGCGTTATAGATTGAATAGCTCTTGGCCATTGCACCTTCAATATCCTGCATTGATTTCTTAATGAAGAATACTTCTGACTTAAGCTTTGCCGTGAGAAGGAGAAGGTCCTTGTACCTTCTCTGGTGCTCTTCTTTAGTAATAAACAGGCTGTAATACCGGATGATCCAGAATAATGCAAACACAAGGCAGCTTCTTACTACGGCAGCCATCATTATAGTTGAAAAAATGGCATCAAAAAATTTGTTGCTCAGCTGATTCCTGATTACAAGCTCAAAGAAATTGGACATAATATCCGCTGTCGTCAGCGCCACTATGAAATATATGGGTTTCTCGAACAGCCTTCTGAAGCTCGTTCCTTCAATAATCAAGCCATATGTGACGTAATACATCAGTGCGGGCATATGCCTTGACAGGGCTGCCTCCAAGACTGCCGTACCCGTAAACATATCTATGCCGATTCTCACTGCAAGGACTGAAATACCTGTAAAAACCGATGTTGATACAATCGGAAGAGAATGAAAATAAAGCAGCAGAAAAGTAAAGACAACTACCCCTATAGTTATCCTGAAATCAGTACCGAAAGGATAAAAATTCACCTGCCCCATAAATGCGGTAAACAGACCCACTATCAGCATTTCTTTATATTTGCTCTTCAAATCAATTACCCCGTAAAATTCATTGTAAGGCCAAAACAACCTGGGTATGACCATATCACTATTATAGCATAAATTTTATGCATTGTTCCCCTTGCCGTATTGCAGCATATTATGATATAGGAAATAGTATATGAATGATTTCATAGAATTGTTAACTTCTGCCAAAGGAGATTTTTGCCTTTATTTTTGGGACAATGTGTTATATACTTTAATAGAACATGCTGTAAGAATATCGGGAGGTCGATGTATTGAAAAACAGATTAATGAATTTAGCACTTGTTTCAGCAGTAGTATCCTCCGTATTTTTTATTCTGGCAGTCTCGGTATTTGCCGATATCGGAGACACGGCTCTCAAAAAAGGCATGAGGCATCCTGATGTTGCAGTTCTTCAGGAAAGGCTTGACGTATTAGGTTACTTTGAGAATGAAGAGTACACCGATTATTTCGGGGATAAGACATATGCTGCCCTTATTGCCTTTCAGAGTGATTCAGGACTCAAACAGGACGGCGTTGCCGGGAAAGACACCTTCAAGATGCTTAGCATAAAAATCAAGCAGAATGAAATTCTGCCCGAAAACTTTGTACCGATTAAAGAAGGCGACAGCGGTGACAAGGTAGTTGACATACAAAAAAAGCTGAGGGACCTTGGCATATACAAAACCGAAATAAACTCTTTTTACGATAAGACTACCATAGATGCAGTCTCAGAATTTCAGGCGGCAAACTCCCTGCCTCAGACCGGCATAGTGGATGGCGCCACAATTATCAAGCTCAATACTATTACCAACGACAAAATTGCCGCCAGGGCAGCCGAAAGCCGCAGGCTCTTAGGTGATAAGGCGGTTGATTTTGCAAAGCAGTTCTTAGGAGCTCCTTACAAATGGGGTGCATCTTCCGGAAAAGCCTTTGACTGCTCAGGCTTCACGGTGTACATAATGAAAAAGTTCAACGTCATCCTGGAGCGCACCGCTTCCGCCCAGTTCAACAGCGGGACTAAAGTCGAAAAGTCTAATCTTCAGGCGGGAGATTTAGTATTCTTCACTACATACAAAAAAGGCCCCAGCCATGTGGGAATGTACATAGGTGACAATAAGTTCATACATGCAAGCTCGGCAACCAGAAGCGTGACTATTACGGATCTTGACACGAAATATTACAAGGCCCGGTACCTGGGTGCCAGAAGATATAATCTTAAAGAGAATTAAAGGATAGTCGAAGACTATCCTTTTTTCTTTATTTAAACATAAGCTCAATTTCAGTATCACAGCATGGGCAAACCCCGATATATTTCCCGTTGATATTGAACAGCTCAAGAACTTCATTGCACTTGCCGCACTTGGCAACACATTTCTTCAAATAAATCAGAGTTCCTATATACTTAACCTTGCCGTCCTTATATTTCTCTGCAACCCTGTCGTATGCCTTGCTTTCATTTTTGTCATAGAGCAATTCGTTGCGAAGTGTTACGAATTTGATGTTCTCCCCCTGCAGGGATTTTCTTTGTGATTCCAGATCCTTTATATGTTCGGCTATTTCGAAAATCCTTTCCTGATTGTAGTTGATTTTCTGGCTGAGTTCAGTCAAAATGTCTATGCTCTTGTGATAATTGAAATATAGGCGAAAAGCCTCCATATTGTTTTCTTTGTGATTGAACTCATTATGGCAGAACCTGCACTCATCGGTATCAGGAATATCGAAGCTTTCCACATAGGTATTCCCCAAACTGTCGCAGAATGGGCATACTATTATATATATCCTGTCAACGAAACGCTCTCTTTCCATTTCGGAAAAAAGCCTGCCGTATTCATCATTTGTCAGGTCAAGCTGCTCAATGGCGTTGTTATACAGTACATCATTTTCCTCATAGGTTGCCAGAAGTTCAATGAACTTATCGGCCTTATTCTGCGGAATAACCTTTTGCTGCTTGAGATATTCAATAATATTCATCTTTTCCCCCCCTTGTGATATAACTGCCAAATGCTTTTTTACACTTCTTAATAATCATATTATTCTATATATTATTGAAATATCCTCTAAATAAGCATACCTCAAAAAATAATCATATTACCTTCCTGATATCGTACAGCGAGCTTACCACAAGCCAATTCTGCGGGAAATACCGGCCAATGGTCCAGTAGCTTGCACCTCCCAGGTTATACTGATTAATAAGCCTTATTTTCGCTTCAATGCTGCGGGCATCATCGAACCAGACAACATGCTGTTTGCCTTTATCATCGTAATAATTGAAAAACGGGGCCTGAGACTTTTGATCATACTTGATTACAGCCCCTTCCCTTCTTGCCAGGTCAACGGCTCCTGTGTTCGACACGACTGTTGCTCTGCTTCCCGGCACATAAGGCAATACCCAGTTGTATCCGTAGTTAGGTATGCCCATGAAAATTTTCTGTCTCGGTATTGCCGATACGGCATAGCTCAATACCTTCCTCACTTCGTTAATCGGTGCTACCGCCATTGGCGGTCCAAAGGTAAATCCCCATTCATAAGTCATAAGTATCACATGATCCGTAAGGGCTCCATGAACGGGATAATCATGGGCTTCATAAAGCAGTCCCTTCTGATCCGCAGAAATTTTGGGAGCCAATGCCGTAGTAAGGGAATAGCCCAACGGCTTCAGCCTGCTTCTTAGCTTCCTCAGGAAATTATTGTAGTCTTCTCTGTTTTGGGGATATACATATTCAAAATCCACATCCAGCCCCGTATAGTTTTTAGTCCTCATATTGTTTATTACATTTGCAATCAGTCTGTCCTGTATGTTTTCATTTGTAAGTATCGTTCTTGCTAAGTCGCTGCTGAAGCCGCCGCCCTCCTGAATATTTGTAATAACCATGAGGGGCGCTACCTTTGCCTCCCTGGCTGCGTTAATCAAAGGTCCGTCATTCAGGGTTCCTATGCTTCCGTCAGGTTTCACCTCATAACTGAAAATACTAAGGTACGTAAGGTACGGCAGCGTTTTTCCCAGTACATCGGGTTTTATGACCGGAAACGAGTATCCATTTATAGAAATAGCGCCTAATTTCTCCGTACCTGAAGGAATTGTAAGCACCATTCCGGGATTTATCACTGCGGGATTGGTTATTCTATTTGCCGCCTGTATGCTTGCCACCGTCGTCCCATACTGCCTTGCTATTGAGAACAGCGATTCCCCTGCTTTAACGGTATGCTGTCTTGTACCTGTCAATATTACTATAGTCTGACCTATCACCAAAGTATCCGATATGTCTATTCCGTTGTCCGAAGCAATTCTTGATACCGGTATTCCATAGCGCCTTGAAATTGAATATAAGCTGTCCCCGGCTTTTACAACATGAATAATCAATGCCATTCACCCCTTGATAAATAATAGAACAAATCATTCCTTACAGTATATGTTCCACTATTCATTAATGTTACAACAGGTGGATGGCATTGACTCCGGTTCCGTATTCTATTTTAAATCATATTCTTGTCAACATACACCGTCAGCTTTCCGAGGCAATTCACATAATTGCCGAATTCATTGTCATACCAGCCGAATATTTTAGCATGGGTTACTGGAAGGCTTATATCCTGGCAGGTTTCTACTCCACATTCCCTTAGGATTTCAGAAGAGAGAGGCAAAAATCCTGTCCTTGTATGGTTTTCATGGCCTTCGATAACTACCGCAGCCCTGCATCCTACCATATCGGAGGATACATTCTGATCTTCACTGTATATCAGAAGGCCTTTTTGGGCACCATCTGCTGCCTTTTTATAAATATCATTGATAAACTCCCTGTTTATTACCGGATCCCCGTTTTCCCCAAGCTTTGTACGGAAGGTAATATTCAGTGATATCAGTGATACCGTACTTGTAGGCACTCTTATGGAATCAGCCATGAATCCTACTTTCTTTATTTCGGGGAGTATTTCTTCCAAAGCAATAGCGGCTCCTGTCGATGTGGGAATTATATTGTTGAACACCGAGCGGTTTCTCCTAAGATCCTTGGACCCTGCACCGGGGGATGTGTCAAGTATGTTCTGATTGTTGGTTGCGGCATGGACCGTAGACATTGATGCGGTTATTATCTTCGAAGTCTCTTCGGTATCGAGAAGGGGCTTCATCATGTGCGCCAGGCCCGTTGTGGTGCAGCTTGCCGCTGATAGGATATGATGTCTGGCAGGATCATAGCCGACATGATTCACTCCGTATACAAACATGGCACTGTCTTCCGGCATCTTTTGGGTAGAATCCTTTATTTTAAACGGAGCGCTTGCGATTACCTTCTCTGCTCCGGCTTCTATATGTCCTCTTATGCTTCCTTTCGGGCTGTCTGAAGGCAGTGTTGGATCCAGAAAAACACCTGTGCAATCAACAACCAGCCTTACTCCCTCTTTTGCCCAGTCGATATTTTGGGGATTTCTTTCTTTTTTCAGCACCTTAACAGCAATTCCATCCATTTCAAACAGACATTCAGCTTCATCCAGAACCTTCACACTGCAGGATTTGCCAGTATAGCCATATAAGAATCTGTCAATGGTCCCATAGGTCGAGTCTACGGTCAGATAATGGATAATGTCATCGATTTTTCTGCCCACTTCACGGCCTGCATTTATCACTATACCGTCAAAATGCCTGATATTGAGATGATTCCATAAGGTAAGCTTTGCAATCCTGCCTGTACCGTTTATGCCCAGCAGTCTTTTGCTCCGTAAAGGTACGTTCATAAAATCACTCCTTATACAAATATTCGAAATATTATTTGTTTAATAAATTATATCATAAATCTGAATATATTTCCTTTTTTCCTCCCATTCCGACAAGTCAGCATCCTGAATATCATACATTTTGTATATCATATTTGCCTTCATATATATCACCTGTATTTCCGTCTATGGACAATCTGTCCCCTGAAACGAAGCTTACCCCGTTTATTGTGCATCTTTTTTCCGCTTCATTGACCGCCAGGCCTTTGCAGCTTACAATACATACCTTGCCCAGGCTTGCCGCAGTAACCGCAGCGTGGGATGTAGCTCCTCCCTTGCCTGTAATAAGCCCGTCGCAGTTGAATATTAATGGTATATCGTCTGGAACGGTGTCAGGCCTTACAAGTATGCGTTTTTCATCCGGATTCTTCTTAATTGATTCCTTCAGGTCTTCCATATCAAAGGTCAGTATTCCGGATAATGCCCCGCCACCTACTCCTATCCCCCTCCCTACAAGGTTCATTTCATCAGGCGACAATGCAAAAGTGGAAAAAGTCTTTTGTTTTCCAAGCTTCTGGTTCCTCGCCTGAAGAATGTACAAATCATCCGGATTGTCGGACTCGAAGGTGAATTCCAGTTCCTGATGCATAAAACCGTATTTTTCTATAAGCTGTGTCGATAAATCCAGCAGCGCATCATATATTTCGGGAAAAGCAGATTGGAGAGACAAGCTGCAGTCACTATAGAACTCCCTTCTCTGGCTTTCCGAAACAGGCAGTGTATGCACAAGCCCCGACACAATATCTTCCCCCTGGCTGCACAAAGTAAAATCCCCGTATAAGTTTATTCCGGACTTGCCGTTTAAGGGGCTTTTTGTGAATACTACCCCCGTTCCGGAGCGGGCTGACAGATTTCCCAGAGCCATTTTTTGCACGATTACGGCAGTTCCCCATTCGTCGGCAATTTGAAGATGCTCCCTGTAATATATCGCCCTTTCCGAAGACCATGAGTCAATAACACTGAGTACGGCTTGCTTCAGCTGTCTGAAGGGATCCTTTTCAATATGGATTCCAAAGTCTTCAAGAACCCTCTTGTATGAATAAGCTATATTCCTCATTTGCCCCGGGGTGAAACGCATTTTCTGCTCGACCCCGTATTTCACTTTATGATCAAGTATAACGCTGTCAAAAACATCCCTTTCAATCCCATAGGCCATACCCCAGCTTTGAATAAAGCGCCTGTAGCAATCCCATGACGTCCATTCGTAATTCGGCCTTCTGCTGAAGGTTTCAGCAATTTCATCATTCATTCCGACGTTCAGAAAAGTTCTCATAGCACCGGGCATTGAGATTGCCGTACCGGACCGCACGGAAAACAGCAATGGGTTCCTGGGGTTTCCATACTGAAGCTTTGTGATTTTTTCAATCTCCCAAATTTGATTAAGTATGAACTGGTCCATTTCCTGTTCCATATAGGGGTGTTCAATTATTGAGTTCTTATGCCTGAATACTTCTGTGGTAAGTACGAACCCTGGGGGTATTGGGAATTCATAGGATATCATTTTCTTGAGAAAATACGCCTTTGCCCCAAGGAATACAGGGTTATCCATTTCGACTGTTTCTTTGTAAAGAGGGCTTATAGTCAGGTCAGGGTCATAGGTCATCATATTATTTATGGTTTCGCTTGAATAGTTGTCAACCATACTTCTTAGCGTACTAATTAGGTTTATTATGAAATTATCCAGATCCTGCACCAGAAAAGCGGAAGACAGAATCTCCCTGAAGAATTTCTCGGATTCCATGTGATAAAGCTGCTTATTCTCCGGATCAGACAATTGGCCCTTAAAGTTAAATACTCTGGGTATCGTGACTTTAAGCGGTCTTTCGTAGACATCCAGAAAATATTCATTAATTATCTGTTTTATATTCTGTGCCATGAACTGGAATATGTTGATATACTGATCCAGTGAAAAGCTCGGAGAGGTAAGGCTGTACTTGAACATTTCAAAATTGGAGTCAAAACCCTGATTGTATATGCCGTCCAATTCAAGCCCTTCCTTGAAAAGCTCCAGCACGTCACATATATAACTGAAATTCTTGGCAGATACATATTCAAGGTTGACAGACTGAAGAATCTCCGCCATCAGTTTTGATGCGGCTTTTTCAAGCCTGAACATAAGTCCTAATGCTTCAAACTTAGGTTCTATATACTGACCGTACATTGAGGGTATCCCTATTGCAATATGGCGTTTATAATATATATTTTCCAATGCCTCGCTTGTATTCGGGTCGGTTATTATCTTTTTCAGGTGCCGCATCAGCTTATAAACCTGACCAAGAGCGGCTCCCATGTCGCTTTTTTTCAGATCTTCCTGCAGTTCCTCTATGTCCTTGTTGTTGAAAAATCTGTAGCTCTTAAGCATTGAAATAATGTCTTCCGATTCCAGGGAATATTTTTCAAGCAGGAGCGAATAGAGTTGAAGTAAATACAGAACTCTTCTTTTGTCCCTGCTGTTGCTCGATTTAATTGAGGAGACTGACTGTTCAAGTTCTTCCATATCCAGGAGCAAAAGCTGTTCGGGGTCGGCATCCTTCTTCTGGCATAATTCTGTCAGTATTTCGTGTACATAGGTATACCATTCGCTTTCATTATCCAAAAGACTGATAACGTCCTCCGGCACAACCCTTCTCAAGGGTTCAACATTGCCGTCGTACCAGTACTGTATTATCTTTTTTGTAAGCTCAATATGGGTGTTGTTGCTCTCTGTGTGTATCTGCTTCCTCAGAAAATGGATAAGCTTATCGTTTCTTTTGGACAATTCATCAACTGTGGTAGTCACATCCCTTAGCTTGCCCTCTGCTCCGATATCCCTGAAATATACGGGGAAAATGCGTGCCAGCTGCTTCATCTGTTTATAAACGGGCGCTATATTGGAGTTCAGAAGTTTTGTAACATCCCTCTGGAAAAGGTCCGTATCCGAGATAAATATACCCCCAAGCTTCAGGTTTACAATAAGGGCCGAAAGCAGCTCCTTCATTGCTTCAGGGGAATGCTCCACAAGTTCAAGCCATACCCTTATGTTTTTCACGTGATTGCTGTTGACTTGTATTTGCCAGTCGCTGTTTATTGTAAGCTCTCCGGGGTTTATAAACCCAAACTCTATAATTTTTTTAATGAAAAATGATATTACTCCCTGATCCCCTGTATCGATAACTTCCTTCCCCAGTGTCTGTATGCAGTCCAATACCGTTCCCGTATGCAGCTCCTTAAGCTCCTCAAACAATGCAACGATATTCGTCAGGAAGCTTGTTGTCTCATTTTCATCCAGCTCCTTCAGTACATTCCTCAAAAGCCTGTTCATATCATAAAGAAGGTGATTGCCAAGCTGTACCATTCCGGGCAAATGAATCAGGTAGAAAATATAATATATTTTCTCGAGGGAAGTATCAAATTCTTCACTGAATCTTCTGAAGTGATTGGATATATCATTGAAAAAAAACATTTCGCACAGCTGATCCCATTGGGAAGCCTCAGCCAGCTGCTTTCGCAGCCTTTCAAAAAACGGTTTTCCTATATTCTTTATTTTATCGCTGCTTCGGGAATGAAAAAGCGCGATTTTCCCCCGGAACCATTCTTCAACCCTGGAAGTATCCTCCCAATAATCAATGCACCTAAGGAGCAGTTTACCCGTTATATCCAATACTTCCCTGCTGTATTCCGGAAGCTCGGCTATTCTATTCAGGTACGTTTTGAAATACCCGGAATTGCGTATATACAAAATCTCATTCTTTTCCATATCGGCTTTGATTATATCCAGACACCGGTGGATGATGCCCGGGGGGAATTCTCCAAGTTTTGCAAGGTGGTCGATAAATTTGATTATAGTAGTAATTAGAAGTTCTCTTTGGCTCTCTCCCAGGTTTGCTTCAAACAGTTTCCCGAATATATTCACCAGGACGGAAAGCGCTTTCTCAGATTCTTCAAGGGAATTATATAGCCATAGGTCGGTAAGGCTTATATTGTGGAGGTTCTCAATAACATACTGATAATTGATATATTGATGATTAAGCTCCTTGATGAATTCCTGAGTGCGCTTGTATATGCCCCAGTATGATTTGGACAGCTCTGCAAACCACTGTTGTTCCTCCGGAATCTCTATCCCGGTATCACGGGTCCGTGCAAGATTGACTTCAAGGGCTTTAGATGAAAACTCTTTTTTCATTCGGTATCCTCCAAAATTATATGTATGAAAAACCATATCGTATTAATATTATATCATAAACTGTGATAACATAAATTTCAGTGAATCTGTGTTATCACAGTTTATGATATAATACATTGAGCCGACTTATAGATTGAAAGCAGGATTATTATGACCTATAGGAAAATTATAAAGAAACTGATAGCGCTGCTCCTGATTCCCCTGGGTGCCGTACTTGTACATTTTTCCTCCAAAAGGCCCGACCTGGTCGAGATACTTTTTTCTGAAGGGGCATATCCCTATATAGGAGGCATCATCAGCAGGGCCACAGGCATATTTACTTTTTCTGTTGCCGAGATCGCAGTGAGCCTTGTTATCTCTGTTTTTGTCATTTATACCATAAGTACAATAATAAAGTCTTTTTTTACCGGAGGTATTAATTTTGCCCCACTCCTTAAATACCTGACTAATATTATAATAATAGCCAGTGTAATATTTTTCACATTTTTAGTCACTTGGGGGCTAAATTATTACCGGATGCCCTTCGCCGATATTGCAGGTCTGGAGGTAAAACCGGCCTCGGCTGCGGAGCTTGAAAGCCTATGCAATACCCTCATAAATAAAGCAAATGGGTTGAGATTATCAGTTGATACAGATTCGGAAGGCAACATGGATATACCGGGCAGCAGCCGCGATATCCTGAACAATTGCTATAAAGGATATGATGCAATTTCCGACAGGTATCCATACCTAAGGGGGAACTACGGCAGTCCCAAGCCCGTTTTTCTTTCGGAATTAATGAATTATACGGGTATATGCGGAGTATATTTCCCTTTTACCGGAGAAGCAAACGTAAATGTATCCATACCTGATTCCGCACTGCCCTATTCGGCATTGCATGAAATGGCTCATCAGAGGGGCTTTTCCAGGGAAGATGAAGCCAATTATATTTCCTATCTGGCTTGTACGGTGCATCCGGATGTGAATTTTAAATATTCGGGCACATTGCTTGCCCTGACAAACTCAATGAATGCCCTGTACAAAAATGATTTTTCTGCATTTACTAAGCTCTATGAAAATTACAGTGACGGAGTGCGGCACGATCTGGAGAAACTTGATGAGTTCTGGGAAAGATATGAAGGCCCCGTAGAGCGCACCACAGACAAAATAAATGACGCATACCTTAAAGCCAACAGGCAGAAGGATGGCGTCCAGAGCTACGGAAGGATGGTTGACCTGCTTATTGCAGAACACAGGCAGGCGGAAAAATAAGTGTCGGTTACAGCACCTAACCTTTTCCCAACAGTTTCATTACTTCCGCTTCCCGACCGAAAAGAACGCAACCCCCTTGATGCTCCCCCAGCAGCATCCCCGTTTCTTCAAGGCGTCTGAATAATTGTGACTTCAATGCTTCCTTCAGGGTGCATTCCTTTAAATTCATATCGGAAAAAGGTGAGAAGGGACAGGGTTCCGCTGATCCATCGGCATTTATGTGAAAAAAGCCCCTTCCCGCTGCAAGGCATCCTCCGGAATACTTTTCATCCCCCGGGAATGCCAGCAGTATCATATCCTCATATGTTTCCCTTAGCACCTGCAGCTCCCCGTCCAGTATTTCGCGTTCAGAAGCTCCGGGAGCAAGGTATTCCGCATTCCCTGCAACAGGGACATACTCAACAAAGATAATTGCCCTGCAGCCCTTATCGTACAGCTGCCCGTAAAATCCACTTTCCGTCAAGTTCCTGATATTCTCTTTTGTCACAGTTACCGAAATCCCGAAGAGGATGCCTTTTTTCTTAAGTATGTCCATCAGACCCATCAATGTATCATGGACACCTTTACCCCTTCTCCCGTCAGTCTGCTCCTTGCTGCCCTCCAGGCTGAGTATCGGCACTAAATTCCTGTTACTATCAAAGAGTTTTATATAATCTCCTCGAAGCAGTGTACCGTTTGTGAATACAGGAAATATTATATCACTGACCTCTGCAGCCTTTTTCAGGACATCCCTTCGCATTAGAGGCTCCCCGCCTGCGAGAAGTACAAATGAAATTCCAAGCTCCCGTGCTTCTCTGAATATTTCGCCCCATCTTTCAGCCGGAAGCTGTTTTATTTCCATCCCTTCCCCGCAGGATTTGTTTGCCCTTGCATAGCAGCCCCTGCAGAACAGATTGCAATTGCTTGTAATACTGGAGATAAGAAATCCCGGTATGTTTTCTCCTTTTTTCCCCAGGCTGTCCCTTTTCCTTCGGGCTTCCCCGCAGGACAGCGCAAACTTAAGTATAAAGGCAGATTCCTTGGGATTCCTCATGGATGCCTTTATAATACCCTTTACGATATCTTCAACCCCACGGTTCAGATATTCCGATAACTCAAATCTGTCATTCAATTCTCTACCCCCAATAATTCTTAGGCTCTTATTTCAGGAAATTTATTTCCAACTTCTATTTAATATACTTAGTATACCGCCGAAAAGTTTCATGGGGTGAAAAAATATACCGGATGCCATGTACGCACCCAGCAAAAAAGCCATTTATTCAATCAAATCTATACCTTTAACCTGGCACCTAACCCCCTTCCTTATTTTTGCATTCATTGCAAAGCCCTTTTATTGTAATATTCACATCCTTGATCGTCATATCCATACTGTTTTCCAATAAATCAAAAAAATCGGAGCATTTCTTCGCTGCCCCGGAATCAAGACAATCATAAATCTTACCGCATACATCACACAAAAAATGCGCATAGATGCAATTGCTTTCGGGCTTTTTCATCCGGTAGAAAACATCCCTTCCTGCGCTTATCTCTATGATAATTCCGCATTCCCTCAATATTTCCAGCGTTCTGTACACCGTGGCAATTCCTATCCCTTTGTCCTTCAGAAGCCTAAAAACCTCATTGGGTTTATAATGCTTCGGTTCTGCAATAAACAGGCTCAATATTTCTCCCCTTTGACATGTATAAGGTATCCCATGATCCTCCAATATTTTCCGGACGCATTCTGTTCCTTTGTTCAATTGATTCACCTTATTTCAATAATTATCTGCTTTATCTGGAAATTTATATTACATTTTACATGTTTGACAAAAAAATGTCAACCTCATATAACTTTTCCTATTTCTTAATATTTAGTAACAAATTTCATGCATGTACATAGTATGTTATTGAAGAAAGGGGAAACAACCTGTTTTTCTGAAAGGAGGTGGAATTATGGCTAATAGTTATGGAGTCAACCCTGCAGTAGCAGCTGCCGGCTGCCTGCCGGGAACAGCGGTATCACCTTTTGCCAGCCTTTGCCAGAGCAACGGATTCCTGCTTTTGCTCCTGTTGTTCATACTTCTTGCAGCAGGCCCGTCTTGGGGTATAGACAATAACTTCTTCTTCATCATCATACTTGCGATTATCGCATTTGGCGGTTTTGGAAGAACTTTCGGCTTCGCCGGTTCAGCAGCAGCGCCGGTAGTAGTATAATCAGCATACTTCCATATTATCAAAAGCCCACCCATCTCCCTGGTGGGCTTCTGACCTCCTGCCAGGCTTTGAAATGTTACGTCCTTCCGATCCTGCAGAGTTCTCCTGCTATTATCGGTTCATTTATGATAATTCTTCTGGGATTATCCTGAAGCAGTTTATTCACCTGATCCGGACAATGGATTTCCAGGGTCTTTATGGCGGAGCTTATATCAAGCTGCCTTTTTTCGGGAGAATGCATGTCCGTACCAACAAAATGCACCATACGGCACTTCAGCATCTTCAGCGCAGCCTTATAAACCCTTTTGCCATATGCTCCTTTGATGCTTGATATATTCATCTGCACCAGAGCGCCTCGCCTGATAAAGTCATATAAAATATTCAAGTCATTTATTATGTGCTCATTTCTTTCGGGGTGTGCCAGGATTGCCCTGTAGCCCCCCATTTCAAGGTTGAACAGCACCTTTTCCGTATATGAAGGAATATCAAAAAAGGGAAGTTCAATAAGTATATACCGGGAATTGTTGAGGGGTGCTACCACCCCGGATTTTATAAGCTCCGGCAGTTCAGGCGTTATTAGCACTTCATTCCCCAAATAAATTTTCATATCAATTCTAAGCCTGTCTGTTTCCCTGATCAGGTTATTGAATTTGTCGAGGTTGTCCTTATAATTGTTTGAATGCAGTCCCTCAATATAATGTGGGGTGGCTATCATGGTTTTAATTCCGCCTTTAGCAGCCTGCAAGACCATTTCGATGGATTCCTCAATGCAGGCTGCTCCATCGTCTACCCCATAAAGAATGTGAGAATGTATATCATACATTTTCATTTTTTACCTCGATAATAAGAATAATAATCCGATTTTTTCCTGTCTTTTACTTTGTTTATCACAACACCGATTATATTTGCACGGACTTTTTTCAACAGGTCTATGGATTTTTTCATATCCTCCTTTTTCGTTTTTCCTGCGGCGCATACCATTATTACTCCATCAACCAGGGTTGATAATACCGCAGCATCTGTTATAATCCCGACAGGAGGGGAGTCCAATATTATCATATCGTATTCCTGTTCCAATTCTTCAATCAAATTCCTCATCTTCGCCGACCCCAATATCTCGGAGGGGTTCGGAGGAATCGGCCCTGATATCATTATATCCAGGTTTTTTTGACTGTCCGCCGTCTGTAATACATCTTTGTAACCAGTATCATGTATAATAACATTTGTCAGGCCGTTAAAACCTTTTGGCTCCATATATGAATAAATACTTGGCTTTCTGAAATCTGTGTCGATCAAAAGAACCTTTTTATCGGTCTGCGCCATTGAAACCGCCAGGTTAAAGGCTACAGTACTCTTGCCCTCACCCGGAAGAGAGCTGGTAACCACCAGGCTTTTTATCGGCTTATCCACATTAAAAAACTGTATATTGGTTCTGAAGCTTCTGAAGGCCTCAGCAATTGGAGACCTTATATTATCAGCTGCAGAAAGATCTATTTTCATTATACCCCTCCTGTCCTTTATGCTTCGGGTATCAATCCTAAAACCGGCAGCATGAAACAGCTTTCAATATCTTCCTGTGTTTTGACAGTATTATCAAAGTATTCGCGAAGAAATATGAAAAATGTGCTCAGCATTATTCCCAAAACCGCCGCAATTGCCATATTGATAACCGGCATAGGCCTGATTGGTTTTAACGGTATTTCCGCCTTGTCAATCAGTTGTATGTTTTCAATATTCATTATCCTGGCAACATGCTTTATAAATACCTTTGCTATCTCATTGGCAATTGTAGCAGACATTTCGGCACTGTTATCCTTAACTGATATCTTTATGATTTCTGTATCGCTGACTAGTTTTACTTCAATTTTCTTATCCAGCTCTTTATAAGTAAGGCTCAATCCCAGATTGGACATAAACTCATTTGCCACTACTCTGCTTTTTGCAATTTCGCCATAGGTAGAGACCAGCTTCTGATTCAACAGTACATCTTCATACTCTATTCCCTGCTTGTATGCCTGTGGTTTTCCTATCATTAAAGTAGTAAATGCCTGGTACTCCGGCGCCAAAATGTAATAGCTCACAAGCCCGCTTATTGCAGTAAACAGAATAGTTGTTAAAATAACAATCCATAGTTTTTTCTGCAAAATCTTCAATAAGTCTCTAAGGTCTATTACTTCCATATTATCCTCCCTTATTTCCGGTTCATATATCATTGCCTTTTTTGCCATTGCTGTATATTAATGCTGTCATTATCCAAAAAAGCGTATTCCTTATGCCGTTATGGGTCAGGCCGTATAATGTGACAAAGCCTATTATGTACAGCCCCTCCCGTCTGTTTTTTATGCATACGGCGGACAGAATTGCCATATATAAAGAAATACCGACTATTCCATAGGACATTAATATATTTCCTAATGTTGAGTGAAACTCAGCGGTTGATCCAAAACGTGAATAAATACCTTCCCCGGCGCCAAACAACAAATATTGCTGATATGCAAACAACCTGTCATAACCCCTTTGGGATAAATTATCATCATTGGATTGACCTATCGTAGACAATCTGTATCCGACACTCTGAAACAGGATATTTGAATTAAATGCTTCATTATTACATTTATATGCCGTCAATAAAGCTGCAACTATAAACAGCAAAATGAAAATTGTTTTATTGGTATTCCTGGCAAATATCAGATCCTTAATGTGCAATAAAACAAAATATAAAAGCATTCCAAAGAAAGATATAATAGCGGCTTTTGACAGCGAAGCCAGGCATAATGCAGAGGCAACAATGATGCCTGTAATCAGCCAAATGCCCTTTATATTTAATTTCCCGCCAAGGAACAACAATAAGGCTAAAGTAAGCAGGCTGTGATAGCCTAACTGGTTCGGATTATTAAAGTAAGCCATTGCCCTGTTTCCGGCAAAACCCCCGCTTAGTAAGAGTATGACAAATTGTAATGCTATAGAAGCCAGTACAGAAAAATATACAAGTCGATATATTTGCCTGCCATGTATCGAATATAGGGAAATGATAAAAGATAACGTCATAAAGTTGAATACATAAAACATTGATGCAGTAAAAAAACATTTTTCTCCGCCAAGGAGCAGCGACCACAATATATTAATAAAGGTTATGTAGAATACAAAAATTACATTCACAAGCACAAACTGCTTTGAGCCTTTAAGAAAATTCAGTTTTAACCCGTTACTGAAAATATATAATATTATCGCTGCTGTCAAAACTAAATCTGAAACCTGGGGAAGTCCGCTTTCCCAAAGATAAAAAGGCTTCAGGATAAAATACATGCTCAATAGTATCAGTGTGGCTTTATCTGACTTCTGCTTCGTCTTCATTTGCATAATTCAACTACGTTATGTTTAGTCATGCCGGATATTTTTTCTCTGATTATTTTATATTTAGGGCAAAACACCTTTTCATATATGCATTGCTCCAACGACTTATTTCTCCCATCCAATGCAACATAGCATCTTCTATACTTCTCTTTATATAATAGATTCAAAATGTTTAATAAAATGTATGTATAGTTATATTCGTTTTTGTACTTCTTTTCAATAAAAGTGTCGTAAATATATACATCACATTTATTCAGCGGTATGATTAATTTTTTACCCGGGATCTCAATACTTGAACAGTTTATCCAGCAATAATGAATTATCTTGCCGTTATGTATAGTAACATAGCATTTATTCCTGTTTACAAGCCTTCTTATTATCTCACTCGGGGATCTGTTCATCACATCGGATAATGTCTCCAAATCATTTATTGTCCCCTCTTTCACCTGCATATCGCTTTGGGGGATTTCTGAATTGTTCAGGCGTTTTTCTAACACCAGACAGCTTTTATGACCGGCTATTGCCTTGGTAAAGTGCTTTAATTTATTTAGAATATACAGCAGCAGCCCATTTTGGTATATGCCGCTTCTTATTTCTGAGACTCTATCCGAAATATTCGCCCCGGAGAATAAGTATTTGAGCTTTCCCAGACGGTACTTTTTGAAATCATAAATCTTCTTATTCCTTCTCAGGATATTTACCAGCTTTATTTTTACCCAATATTTAATATAGTAGATTAAAATGGACTGCAGGTTGTTTGAAGGCAATACCGCGGTGAAGACTTCCTCGCATTGATCAGACCATCTGGCTTTATATGGTTCATATCCCGGTCCAAGATCAATAATACCTACTTGAGAAAGAAAGCACTCCTCAATTTTCTTCCTTAGTACCAAAACACCGGGGCTTAAAAAGTTAAAATCATCATCATGGGCAATTCGAATAAAAAGACATCTATTATTATATTCAAATCCGTA
Organism: Bacillota bacterium; assembly: GCA_029553855.1. Taxonomy (GTDB): domain Bacteria; phylum Bacillota; class Clostridia; order Lutisporales; family Lutisporaceae; genus BRH-c25. The sequence continues at coordinate 36,305 of JAKPKE010000109.1, forward strand.
TATAAAACTTAAAACTTTGCCGTTCAAGGTAATTGCATCCACAGTAGTATTAAACCTGCTGCTCTTATTAAAGGCCAATTCCTGATAGAATTCTTTGACCCTTCCCCTTGAAAAGCTGCAATTCCCTATTTTCCTCATCCATCGTTTGTCATGTATCTTAAAAACTTCATCAAGCTTATCCGTGGATATCCTTAAATAATCTAAATTACCAAGGCTCTTTAGTTTTTTCTCCTTGATGTTCATTGAAAACCTGGAATTCTTCCCGAACCTGCTCCCGAAGTAAGTATTGAAATCCTTACCTTCCGTACTTATCAGGTAGCGGACCAGAAAACCAGCGGCAAACGGTAGTCTTTTATCTTTCAGATATTCTTTCAGCATACTGCAGTTTACAGTCTTTATGGATAATGAATCAAGCTTGATTATGTTTCTCCCTTTTAAGCCTCTTAAAAAATCAAGTATGCACTTCAAAGCTTCTTTCCTATCTTTGTCTCTTAATATAAAATCATTGCTGCCCGACTCCCTGCTGCCTATAAAACTTATCTCATTACAAATTCCCTTTTCTGTTGACATAAGCGGACAAATGCCTATAACTTCCTGTTCTTTCTTAACTATAAGCACAAAAGGCTTATGCCTGCCCTCCATGAATTTCCACCGGGTTATGATCCAATCCGGTTCAAAAAATACATTATCACTGTGTATTTCTTCAAGGATGCTTTCCCATTCATTTTTATATGATATGAGCCCCTCAATACTGTTAATAATTTCTATCTTCATCATCCCAGCTCCTTAGATACAGTTTAGCAATTCAACTGTCCCTTTCATATTTTTTGTTTCCAGTTCTCCGTTATCCCGGCTTGACTGAACTTCCATAAATATTTCTTCCAATCCGTACAGGAGCTTTTTCTGGTTGGTAGCTATATTGAAAGGGTGAAACCATAAATGAAATATCCTTTTATTTTCTATTGCTTTTCTGATTCCTTTTTTTGCCTTATTAATTCTGAATTCTACCGGTATTAATTTCCGAAAACCATTCATTGGAAGATACAGCATCGAGCCAGGTATGTTATATAGGCCCTGATCATATTCCGGCAGGCTGACAGGGGGGCATAGGGACAGCAGTTGATCTATCATATGGCATACTTTCCTCAGTCCTTTTGGAAATGACCTGTACCATACAGGTTCTATACCCCTATAAGCTGTAAATCCGAAGTTGTTCAGCTCATCAACATATCCTGCTGTATTTCTTGGAAAAACAAAGCTTTTGAGCTCTATATCAAATTTCCCGGCTTCGCAAACACAATTTGTGAGATCAGCTCTTACTGTATTCCTTTTTGTATTCTCATCCCCATAAAGTATATGTGCAAAGCTATGGCTGGCTATTTCCTGATGAACACTGCAATTGATCACCTTTCTTACTATGTCCTGCCCATACCACAGCGGTGCTTCCTTATCATCAGTACAAGGGGATTGTTCGAACCAGTCCTTTGAATACCACGGATAGGTACTCCGGGGTATGTCTGAATGCTTCCCGCCCTTTGCCGGATTGCACCTCTGCAGGAATAGATGTCCTACTATTGCCCATGTGGCAGGAATATTATATTTCTCAAGAAGCACCAGAATCTTGTCAATGCAGTCCCTGGCCTGCTCATAATACTTTTTGTTTTTTTCGAGTTGGGCGGGCTTATCAATTGCCCCCCAACATAATTCAACGTCCAGGCTTAATACGAAAATACCCTTCGGCAAAGTTAATTTGCTGTCCTTCATATACTCCCCCTATTTATATACTCCTCGTATAGTTTGTTTATTATATCCGCCTGCCTGCCGACTATTTGCCTTTCATCAAATTGTTCTTTTGCCCTTTCCCTTCCTTTTGCCTTCATGCTGTTCAGCAGCCTTTTGTCTGCAATCAGCGTTTCTAATTTCTCTCGGATGTCATATTCTGATTGCGGTTTTACGAGAAAGCCCGTTTCCCCATCTATCACCTCTTCTCTGCAGCCCCTTATATCTGTCGCTACAACTGCACATCCCATCGCCATTGCTTCGATAATTGTTCTGGGCATCCCTTCCCTATAGGAAGGGAGACAGAATATATCGGTAACGTATAGAATGTTATTTATATCCTCCCTGAATCCCAAGAATATGATTTTTCTGTTGTCCTTATACTTTCTGACTATCAGGTCCCTGGTTTTCTTATCTCTGCAACCCTGATCCATATCTCCGACTATTATTAGTCTTGCTTCATCATTATCAATACTGCCGAATGCTCCGACCAGCTCCCTTATCCCCTTCTCCCTCACTAACCGTCCGACAAATGTAACAATTATATTTTCATCAGTAAGCTTGAAATCCTTATATAGTTTATTAATCTCTGCATTGCATATGTTTTGCGGATTGAATCTCCCATATATATCAATTCCGTTTCCGATACATACAATCTTTTTTTCATCGATAAAGCGATTATTTATTGCTGTTATTCTATCTTCATCGCTTTGTGTAAAAATGAAATCCGTAAAATATCTGGCCAGGTACTTTTCAATATTCAAAATCAATTTATATTTCATTGGTGGCATGTCGTCATGAAAGTAGAATCCGTGGGCCGTATAGACAACTATAGGCACCTTCGCCAGCTTTGCCGCTATTCTTCCAAGAGCAGATGCCACGGGCGTATGAACATGCAGCACATCGGGTCTCTCTTTTTTGAATAAAATATACAGTTTGAATATGGATTTTATATTTGAAAGTACTCCGACCTTTCTCTCTATTGGTACATTTATAATATCAAGGCCTTCCCTCTTCAACTCCTCTGTATATGGGCCCCCGGAACAGACACAGATAACCTCTAATCCCTGATCCATCAGGTGCCTGATTAACGGCTTCAGAAAAATCTTGATTGTCCGGTCAATAGCGCACAATTGCATTATTTTCATTTGAGTACCTTCATAAATTGTTTATATACCAGCTGATGCATAGCTTTAAACCTTCGTTAAAGTTATAGGCAGGCCAGTACTTAAGGATACTTTTTGCCTTTGAGATATCGGCATTTGAGTGTTTTACATCTCCGCATCTTTCAGGTCCGTAAATTGGGTCCAAATCTATATGTAATAGTTCAGCTATCTTTGAATATAGCCCGTTAATAGAAATCCTTTCCCCATTTCCAATATTGAATACTTCCCCGAATGCTTCCCTTTCTGCCGCGCATGCCGCCAAGTTTGCATCCACCACATTCTCCACATAAGTAAAATCCCTGGATTGTTCTCCATCTCCGTTGATTACAGGCCTTTCACCCTTCAATAACTTCCCTATGAATTTCGGTATTACGGCGGCATAGGCCGAATAACAGCTCTGTTTTTTCCCAAATACATTAAAATACCTGAGTCCTATCGTCGGCAGCCCAAATAAGTCAAAAAAATTCCTCCCGTACAATTCTCCCGTAACTTTTGAAATTGCATAGGGTGACAGGGGCCTGCCCGTTTTATCCTCCCTTTTCGGAAGCTGCTGCGAATCGCCATAAACCGATGAAGAGGAAGCATACACGAACCTTTTCACATTGCTATCTCTCGCAGCAATCAACATGTTCAGCGTTCCGGTAATATTTGAATCATTTGTGTCTCCGGGTTTTTCTATGGAACGGGGTACCGAACCCAATGCCGCCTGGTGCAGCACATAATCAACATTTTTGCACGCTTTCCGGCAATCTTCAATATTTTGTATGTCCCCTTCCATTAATAAGAAATTTTTGTTCCCTATAAATTCCCTTATATTTTCCTCCCGACCGGTTGAAAAGTTGTCCAGTGCCACCGCTTCATGCCCTGCTCCCAGTATTCTTTCAATTAAATTGGAGCCAATGAATCCGGCGCCGCCTGTCACCAGGAATTTTGATTTTTCAGGTAATTTCGGCTCATAATTATCCATGCTATAACCCCCTATCTTGCTCCCTCAAAAGTTACAAGAATTCTTATTGTTTTCAGGATGATTATAATGTCCAGCAAAATAGACTGGTTTTCAATATAATACAAATCCTTCTCCAATTTCTCCGCCGGTGATAATTCATATCCTCCGTTAACTTGTGACCAGCCTGTCAGCCCGGGCCTCACTGCGAGTCTCTCACTGAATTCAGGAAGATCCTTGCTGAACTCCGTTATAAAATAAAGCCTTTCCGGGCGCGG
>JAKPKE010000122.1 GCA_029553855.1 Bacillota bacterium
GAAAACGAATTGAAAGAACTAAGGCGGGCGCTAGTCAAACAATGATAATTGACGGTGTACAAATAGTAGTACCGTGCTACAATAAGCCGTTGTTTGGATGCAATAACAGCGCTACAGATAGACATCATTGCTTTTCACAGACTAAACACAACGTTACGAAATACGGAAGAAAAATCATTGACAGCAAGCAGAACATACGGTACTTTTGCAATAATTGTCACGCGTCGCATAGGAAAGTACCGAAATGGCTGATCTGGGATGAGATTACATTTGTGCAGCGGTTGCATGATGAAGACAGAGATTATTTAAACGCCGAATATGATCCGGCTAATATAAAAAAGTACTTGACAAATGAATAGTATTATATTATATTGATTACAGTTATAGAAAATCTGACAAGCCTCTCAAAGAAGCTCAAGAGTGTCGGATGTTATGCAAAGTTAACCGGACGTCGATTAGACTCTTTACAGTGGACGGGCGAAACCGGTAAGGGCGGCGGGAGAGTGGCACGAACTACAATCATTATTTCAAGACTTATCACAAGCACTGTTAAAATGATATATGCTTATCCCGTCCGACTACTATTAAGTATACTTGACGCTATATACGATTTCGGTGTTAAAGTCGGTGCATGGGGCATTAAATGAATGAATCTTATAGTGTAATTGTTTGTTTAGTTTTATGTATTGCAATAATAATATATGGAATAGTGAAAAGTTAAATGACAGCTATTATAGTATTATATTCAGCGTTGTTCGTTGTGCTGATTGCTGGGTATATTGTATTAGTCGTCGGGAATAGTCCAGATAAACCAGCTTGACTAACCTCCGTATGTTAAGTGCATATATATGCCCCCGCCCTCTGCGTAAGTACGGCGGGGCTTTCTAAGGCTAAAGAGTTAGTCAAGACAAACAAAGTTTGAGTATCATATCGGGTGTAAAATGAAAAATGAGGCATATGAGTAAAAGAAAATTGACCCGTAAAAAGGAAAATAGATATGAACATTGCTAAATGGTCAAGCCCTAAAGATATAGAAGTAATAATAGACGATTATTTTGCTAAAACACCTGAAGAAGAAATAACTTTATCGGGATTATGTATTGCCCTTGATTCAAACAAGCAGACATTAGCTAACTATCAAGAAAAAGAAGACTTTAAGCATATAATAACAATGGCTAAAATGCGGATCGAGAACGCATACGAAAGAAGCTTGCGGAAGAACGGCAGAAGTGGCGACATATTTGCACTAAAGAACTTCGGTTGGGAAGACAGACCTAAAAAGCAAGAAACAGACGACACCGCAAGCGACTTATCAATTTTACAACAGGCATTAGGCATTGATACAACAAATTAGCTATAAAAGCAAACAGGCATTCAAATCATGCGGATTCCTTACGGTGTATGAAGGTGCTGTAAGATCGGCAAAGACTTTCACGTCTTTACTTCAATGGTATAAATACGTCTTAATGTCTCCTGAAAAGGCTTTTTTGATGTCCGGAAACACTCTTGGTTCTATAAGTCGTAACTGCCTTTATGGCGACTTTGGCTTTATTGCTATAACCGGAAACAAAGCAAAACCTAAAACAGACACCGACGGTTCAAAATACTTGCAATTAAAAGACAAGCGGATATATTACTGCGGTGCTGATAATAAAGCTTCGTTTAAAAAGATTCGCGGACTTACAATCGGCGGATGGTACGCTGATGAAATAAATCTTCATGATCGAGACTTTATAGAGACGGCGTTAGCGCGGTCCTTTGCATCAGTGGACCGACAGAATATATGGACGCTGAATCCAGATAGACCCGGGCATTATATCTATACCGACTATATTGACAAGTACAGAGACGCGCAGATTCCGGGATATAATTACTTTCATTTT
>JAKPKE010000128.1 GCA_029553855.1 Bacillota bacterium
CCTTCGCCCATTTCGTTCATGCCCAATATCTATGCCGCAAGGGAGAGTTTGCCCGCTTAATCGGCTTTGCCGAGGTGCGTTATCCGAAGGGAATCAAGACCTCGCCAATATTGGATGCATTGCTGGCGCTTACTGTGGCCACGGCGTATATGAACATGGGCGACAAAGATAGGGCGGATATGTTTATTCAACATGCGGCGGACAGGATGCTGCCCGACGGGCTTATATTCCCCCTTGGATCTTATATACAACTTTTAGGGGGACTTCTTGATCCAATATTGAAAAAATCATACCCCTCCTGCCTGCCCGCCTTTCTTAAGCTGAAAAGTCAGCTTAATCTCGCCGGGCGCAGGCTGAATCCATATATTGTAACCATAGTGGAAACCGTCGGACTGCCCGATGATTTGACGCTCAAGGAGAGGGAGGTCGCCCTCTTGGCGGCGCAAGGGCTTCGAAATACTGAAATCGCCCAGCGACTCGCTGTTACGGAAAACACCGTGCGATATCATCTGCGTTCAGTGTTCAGCAAGTTAGATGTTGACCGGCGTATGAAGCTGGCAGAAAAGCTGCTGTGAAGAGGAAGCAAGAGAAGATAAATTAGGGGGGTTATATCATGTTATACTTGAACAGGCAGGATGTCTCTTCACTCATTGATTTTAATGAACTGATCGAGGCCATAGAACACTCTATGGAAATCTATGACAAGAAACAATTCATGCAGCCGGATCGCATTAAAGTCAATGTGTCTGATAGCGAGACATACCTCTACATGCCCTGCTTTACCGAACAGATAAAAGGAACCAAGATCCTGACTCTGTCGCAGGGAAACAGTAAATATAATCTGCCGACGATTCAGGGAGTCATGCTGCTTAACGATCCAAAAACCGGTACAATAGACTGTATTATAGACGGCGCTTCGATCACGGGTTATCGCACCGGCGCGGTCGGCGCAGCGGGAATTAAATATACATCCGGGGAGAACTGCCGTAATCTCGGGATTATAGGTACGGGTGTTCAGGCCTTCTACCAAGCGCAGTATGCGGCAGCAGTCCGTGATATAGAGAACATCTACCTTTATAATACTACCGCCGGGAAAATGACAGACTTTGCAAAACGGCTTAAAGAGAAGCTGCCCAAGGTTAACATCATACCTACGGTAAGCCCGGCTGAATTGGTCAAAAAGGCGGATATAATAATTACGGCAACCCCCTCTTCCACTCCGGTGCTGCCTGATGACGCTGCTCTTTTGGAGGGAAAGCATTATATCGGCATCGGATCTTACAAACCCAATATGCATGAGTACCCGGAAAGTATTTATAAACTGCTTGATAAAATTTATGTTGATGTTGATTTTGCCAAGGAGGAATCGGGGGATCTGATAACACCCTGCGAAAAGGGTTGGTTCAGGGAAGATAATATTCAGACACTCTATTCAGCTGTCAAATCCAACAGTATCAATCGCAATAAGACCACATTTTTTAAATCTGTCGGAATGGCGCTGTTTGATATTTTTGTCGCCGGGAAAATATATAAAAAGGCTTTAGAGCAAGGGATCGGCCAAAGAATTAACCAGTAACCTTCTTTTAAGTTTTCTCCGGCACAAGGCCGTCAATAAGATACAAAAACATTCAAATAATTAATGGAGGGATTTATCATGATGAATTTTTCCCATTATATAACATGCATTGATGCACACACGGCAGGGGAGCCGTTGCGCATCATTACAGCAGGCTTTCCGCCCATACCCGGCAAGACAATTCTTGAAAAGCGCGACTATGTAAATCAGAACTATGATGGACTGCGCCGTATGCTGATGCTGGAGCCCCGTGGGCACTCCGGAATGTATGGTTGCATTCTTGTACCTGCCGTAACCCCGGATGGCGACTTCGGTGTACTGTTTACCCACAATGAGGGACTCAGCTCCATGTGCGGGCACGGTATTATCGGAGTGACGAAGGTTGTAATTGAAACCGGAATGATAGGCCACAGGGAAGGTGAAAATGTAATAAAAATCGATTCGCCTGCCGGCCGTGTAACAGCATACGCGGATGTAGAAAACGGCAAGGTGCTGCGGGTGCGCTTCCAAAATGTACCCTGCTTTGTCTACAGGGAGAATATTACAGTGCACGTTGACAGCCTACATAGAGACGTTATCTGCGACATTGCCTATTGCGGCGCGTTCTATGTTTACATTGACGCCGGCAAGGTTGATTTGAAGGTAGAGCCCCAATACGCCGAGCAGTTGGTGAAGATCGGCATGGAGATCAAGCACAAAGTGATGAGTGAGCACAAATTCAAGCACCCTACAGAACCCGGCATTGACTGGCTGTACGGCACCATTCTGACGTCACCGGTCAAACGGGAGGGGAATCGGCTGATCTCGAACAATATCTGCATTTTTGCCGAGGGACAGATCGACCGCAGCCCCACAGGAACAGGCACCGGCGGACGCACGGCGCTCCTTGTGCGCAAGGGCATCATGCAGGACGGCGACATCCTTGTAAACAAAAGTGTAATCGACACTCCTATGGAGTCAAGGGTGATAAGCCGCTGCAAGGAGGGCGACTATGATGCCGTGATTACCGAAGTATCAGGTACCGCTCACATCACCGGATTCAACAATATTGTACTTGACCCCGAGGATCCGCTGCCGGAAGGGTTCCGCATTATTGGATCTTAGAAATATCAGGCGCCGAACTTATCTATTAGCACTACTATTATAATGAATAATAAGCATGGGGGTATAGTATGAGGAAGAGTATCAGTATAAAAAGCAAGGTTATAATTGCATTTCTACTGTTCATAATAATACCCGTTGCCATAATTGGCTCACTTTCGTACAGCGATGTCAGGGATGTGCTGGCAAATCAGCTGGAGCAAACAAATCTGGAAAATATAGATAGTGTGGACAGATATTATTTGCTTCAGTTGACTGACAGGATTGAGAATTACCTCAATCTATACGCGGAGGACCCTAATATAGGACAGGTTCTTACAAACCGGAAATATGTCACGGAACTGGTGGAAGAGTGGGAGAGCTCAATAAAGAGTATGCCGGATGTAGTCTCAATATACATGGGAACAATAGACGGAGATATGTATATGGCGCCTGATGACGAGCTGCCCGAAGATTATGATCCAAGAGAAAGACCCTGGTATAAGGACGCCTTGGATAATTCGGGGAAGGTTATCTGGACGGAACCTTACTCGGATGCCGGCACCAATGGGATGATTTTGAGCGCGGCAAAACATGTGAAAGGGAATGACGGTTCGATTGGGGTTCTGTCCCTAGATGTAAAATTGGACAAGCTAATGCAGCTCCTTTCCGAAATAAGAATCGGGAAAAACGGTTATGTAATTTTGCTGGACAGAAATGGGGATACCATCGTGTCTCCCGAGAAGGATGACCTAATTAAAAATATTAAAGATAATACTTGGGCAAAGGACGTCCTGGGAAAATACAGAGGTTCCTTTACTATTGATATAGATGGTAAAGAGGTCATATTGAGCTATCTGACTGTAGATAAGACAGGCTGGAAGCTTATAGGCATAATGCCCAGGGAAGAACTTGAAAAGGAAGTAACTCCGGTAAAGGACAAGCTGGGTAAGATTCTGGTAATATTCATATTCTGGGGTATACTGGCCAGCCTGATACTATTATTTCTGATGGATACATTTTTCCTGAGGCCAATTAAAGATATGATAGAGCTTATGGGTAAGGCCGAAAACGGTGATTTGAGCGTACATTCGGAAGTAAAGGGCGGAGATGAGGTAGGAAAGCTGCTTTTTAGCTTCAACAATATGATTGAAGGGCAGAAGGGCATTTTAAACCAGGTAAAAGAAACCGCAGATGCGGTAAGCGCCTCGTCCGAACAGGCCAGCGAGGTAGCAAGGAATTCCCATGGGCTTAGCCAGGACCAATCAGAAGCAATGGTTGAGCTGACACGGACTATAGAGGATATGAGCAAGTCAATAGCCGATGTGACCTGTAACATAGGTGAAATGGCAAAAAACTCCGAAGTTATTACCTCCTCCATGAAAGAGATGGGGCAAGCTGCGGAAGATATAGCAAACAGCGCCGTCGATACTTCGGAGGCTATGTCCAGGGTTGCCGGGTCGCTTCAAGAGTTGGATACAGCAATAACGGCAATTAAAGAAAGTTCTGATTATGCCAGAGAACATGGAGAAAACACCGTAGAAATCGCCCTGCAGGGAAAGAAAATAGTGGAGAATACCATACAGGAGATGGAGAATGCGGATTTGGCGATGCAGGATATGGCCCGGGTAATTGCCGACCTCGGGAAAGCTGCTGTTCAGATAGGCGAAATAGTCGAGGTGATAGAAGATATTGCCGAACAGACCAATCTCCTTTCACTGAATGCTTCTATTGAGGCAGCCAGAGCAGGTGAGCATGGCCGCGGCTTTGCAGTGGTAGCCGGTGCTATAGGAAGACTGGCGGAAAAATCCGGAGAATCTACAAAGGATATAGAAAAACTTATAAGGCAAATGCAGAATGTTGTTGAAAATGCGGTTTCCAGCGCTGTTACAAGCACAGAGAGAATAAAAAGCGGTGCTGCCCTGGTTGCCGATACCGGCAATGCCTTCACAAACATATATAGTGCTATTGAGGAGAGCACCAACCTGATAAAGAAGATTGCCCTGGCGGCAAACGAAGAATATGATGCTTACAAAACCATAACCGAATCTACAATCAAGGTCAGCGATTTGACCATGCATGTTTCTGCTGCCAGTGAGCAACAGCTTGCGGCAGTTGAGGAGATCATAAGGGGCATGGAAAGAGCTAATGAAATATCCCATAGGGTTGCAGACTACTCAGAGGAACAGTCTGCTAACAGTGAGGAAATATCTGTAACCGCAACAGAGGTAAACGGAATGGCAATGCATGTTTCTGCCGCCAGCAGGGAGTACAAGGCTATATCTGAAGCATTGGATGAACAGGCTAAGGGACTTTTGCAAATGGTTGCCAGATTTAAACTTTGATATGGTACTATTTGAATGGAGGAGTATACCATGACTGATAACCAGGTTATGGCTTTCTGGCTTGGCAATGAAGAATACGGGATAAGCATAAGGGATATCAGGGAAGTAGACAGGCTGAAGGAGATAACCATATATGGAATACCCAAGGTTCCTGCTTTTATAGAAGGTATTGTAAATCTGCGCGGTGATGTTGTCCCCGTGATAAACCTGAGGATAAAGTTTGGCATTGACGATGAGACCCCAACAAAAAACAGCAGGATCATTGTGGTGGATCTACAGTCAAAGTTGATAGGAATGCTGGTAGACAGGATATCGGGAGTGGTTGAACTCAAAGAGGAGGAAATACTCCCGGCACCGACAGATTGGGATAAAGGCGGCGAATATATATCCGGACTGGGAAAACCGGAAAACCGGATAATTTTTCTGCTGGATGCAGGGAAAATAGCAGGCTTGCAGGCATAGGGGAAAAGAGGCGAATATGCATAGATTAGATATAAATGATCAGTATCATGCCATATTTATTGACGAGACAAGAGAGCAGCTTGAAGAAATGGAAAAGGAAGTTCTTGCCTTTGAAACCGGAGGGGCGGATGGTGAGACTATCAATATTATACTGAGGATGGCTCATTCCATAAAAGGCTCCGCTTCAACTATGCAGCTGACGGAAATAAAAGAAGTGGTTCACCTGCTGGAAAGCCTTTTTACGAAGGTAAGATCCGGGGATGCTGCCCTGGAAGGGCTTGTAATGGATATTGTGCTTGAGGCTATAGACACCCTCAAAGAGCTTCACCGCTTTCTATGGGATAAAGACTTTGAAGCTCCGGATACGACGAGTGTGATTTCGAAGCTGAAATTGTTCGAAGGCAAGGCGGCAAAGACGGCACCGGAAAATATAGTGGACAAAAGCATCCATACGGATTCAGACTTCACCGATGAAGAAGCCAATCTGCTGAGAAAAGCAAAATGCAGCGGTGAAAAATTGAAAATAACCGTAATTATGAATGAAGATGCGGAATTAAAGAGTGTTAAAGCCTTCATGATATGCCACGGGATAGAAGAGCTGGGTGAAATAATGAGTATTTCCCCGGACAACTATGAAGAGCTTGAGGATGAAGAATTTGGCAGCCGGATTGTTCTGCTGCTTTGCACGGAACAGGGAGAAGAGGCAGTCCGCAGCGTATTGGAGTCTATTACAGAGCTAAAGGATATATCGATAAAAGCCTTTATGAAACCGGAGGCGGAAGGAACCCCCAAAGTGAAGTCCTCTAAGGCCGAGCCAAATATATTTTCAAAAGGCTGCGAATTTAAATATGATAAAAAAATTGATGAAAAAACTTCGGTTAGGGTAAACATAAACAAAATCGACAAGCTCATAAATCTGATGGGGGAGTTTGTGTTAGACAAGGAAGCTCTCGGCAGGCTTTCAAAGGAACTGAAAAAAAAGTACGGTAAGGACCCTTCGGTATTACGACTTATTGATGTATTTGCACATATCAGTTACCTTGGATCCGAGATGGAGGAGCTGGTGCTGTCGACACGGATGCTGCCTCTCGGGAATATATTTGATCAATTTCCGCGGATGATAAGGGATCTGGCCATTAAGCACAGCAAGAAGGTAAACTTTATTATTGAAGGCAAGGAAACGGGAATAGATAGGGGAATTATTGAAGAACTTGTGGATCCTCTGAATCACATACTGAGGAACTCAATTGACCATGGCCTTGAAACGGAGGAAGAAAGAATCAGGAATGGCAAGGATCCCGTGGGAACAATAAGATTGAGTGCCAGTCAGGGTAAAAACCATGTGGCTATTACTGTGAAGGATGATGGTAAGGGTATAGATGTGGTCCGGGTAAGAGAAAAAGCACTGGAAAAGGGAATTATCAGCGGGAAAGAATCAGTGAATTTGTCTGATGAAGCCATGCTGCAATATATATTTGAACCGGGTTTCTCAACCGCAAGAAAGGTCAGTGAGATTTCCGGCCGTGGAGTTGGCCTTGATGTAGTAAAGTCAAATATAAGTAAGCTGCATGGTATAATTGACATCGATACGGCGCCCAATGAAGGAACAACCTTTACTATTAAGCTTCCTCTCACACTGGCAATAATTAAGGCAGTGCTGATGGAAGAGGGACCTTGCACCTTTGCTGTTCCTGTATCTTCAATTGTTGAGATTATAAGGATGAGGGGCGTTGACTGCAAAGAACTGATCCATAAAACAGGTAAAAATGAGGTATTTAACTGGGGAGACCATGCAATTCCCCTTGTAAGAATAGGGAGCTATTTCCGGCTGAACAGAGCTGTCAACCGAGACAAAAGTTACATTATAGTGGTTGGAAACGGAGAGAGAAAGCTGGCCCTTATGACTGAGCAGGTTATAGGAGAGCAGGAGATAGTTATAAAGTCAATAGGAGACTTTGCAGGAAGCGACAAGCTGCTCGGGGAAATGGAGGGCGTGTCCGGGGTCAGTATACTGGGAGACGGCAGCTTTGCACAGGTAATTGATATTGCTGCTATCATGAGAAGATAGTATACTATTTTATTAGGAGGACTATTATGAAAAATATCAGCGTACTTATTGCGGACGATACCATCTTCATGAGGGCTACGCTGCAGAAAATGCTTTCGAATTATGGGGTAAGTTCTTTTATTGAGGCAGCCAATGGCAAGGAAGCCGTTAGAAAATACAAAACTGAAAGGCCTGACTTGGTAATAATGGATATATCCATGCCTATTATGGACGGTATAGAAGCCACACGGCAGATAAAAAGCATTGATCCGGGGGCAAAGATACTTATATGCTCCCAGCAGGGTCAGAAGAATAACGTCATGGAGGGTATCAAGGCAGGAGCGAGCAGCTTCCTGGTCAAGCCGGTGAAGGAAGAAAAACTGATTAACGAAATTAATGTGATTTTTGAGAAGACCCCGGCAAAACCTTGATAGGCAGGCCGTGGAAAGAAGATTATAAGGTGGCATTTTTTCTTAAAGTTCCCTCGCATGCAAAACCTGATTAAACTCAATTGATTCAATTGAGTTTAATCATAAAAACTTTAAAAAGTGTGTTGAAAACCTTTGGGAACTCATGTATAATTTAACTATAAACGAAAATAAAGCAAAAATTGAATAAAAGTGTAAACGCAGACGTGTTACTGATGGGGCATTTTACTGGTCGCAGGACCGAGGTGCGGATCGTTAGGCATGAGTCTTGAAATACTTAGTAGAGATATTTCAGATTCATGTTTTTTTATTGTATAGGAAAGTATAACTTTCCTATACAATAAAAACCCTTAATTTAAGTGCCCTCGCCAGAATTTTCTCGCACACTCGAAAAAGGCGCATGGGAGGCAAATGCGGCGAAGCCGCCTTTGTTCTTTGCCCTAATATATTTTACTGGGAGTGTTATATACCATGAATTATAATTTGAGGGCGTCGAGCCTTTAAAAATAAAAAACATGTGGGAGGTTTTTCTTATGATGAGGTATCTACAAAAATTGGGAAAATCTTTAATGCTGCCGGTAGCCTGCTTGCCTGTCGCCAGCATATTGATGGGTATCGGCTATTGGATTGACCCAACAGGTTGGGGGGCCAACAGCGTAGTGTCGGCGTTTTTGCTGAAGGCTGGCGGTTCACTGATTGACAACATGGCAATTCTGTTTGCTATTGGAGTTGCTGTCGGTATGGCGGATGAAAATGATGGAACCGCCGGCCTCGCCGGCCTCGTTTCATGGCTTATGATCACTACGCTGCTCGCCCCCGGAGCTGTTGCAATGTTCAGGGGTATCGATGCAAGTGAGGTTCCTGCCGCATTCAGTAAGATTCAGACACAGTTTATAGGTATCCTTGCGGGTCTGATTGGTGCACATTGCTACAACAAATTCAAGAATACCAAACTTCCAGATGCATTGGGCTTCTTCAGCGGAAAGAGAAGCGTTGCTATCATTACTGCAGGGGTATCGATAATTGCCGCACTTATTCTATTCTTTGTATGGCCTGTAGTATATGGTGCGCTGGTGTCATTCGGAACGGCCATAGTGGGTACAGGGGCTATCGGGGCCGGTATATATGCATTTCTCAATAGATTGCTGATACCGATCGGTCTTCATCATGCACTCAACTCGGTATTCTGGTTTGATGTTGCCGGCATCAATGACCTTGGTAATTTCTGGTCAGGCAATGGTGTACTTGGAACAACCGGTATATACATGACCGGATTCTTCCCCGTAATGATGTTTGGCCTTCCGGCCGGTGCACTTGCAATGTACCACACAGCCAAAGACAACAAAAGAAAACTTGTTGCCGGTTTACTTGTAGCGGCATCCCTGTCGTCTTTCTTTACAGGAGTTACTGAACCGATCGAGTTTGCGTTCATGTTCCTTGCCCCTATACTTTATGTCGTTCATGCGGCTTTAACTGGTGTTTCGGCAGTAATATGCGCATTGCTTCCAACAAGGGCAGGCTTTAACTTCAGTGCCGGATTTGTTGACTGGTTCCTGAGCTTCAAGGCGCCTATGGCACTGAGCCCATGGATGCTGCTTATCATTGGCGCAGTCTTTGCCGTAATTTACTATGTTGTCTTCAGGTTTGTCATTACTGCATTTGACCTGAAGACCCCCGGCAGGGAAGATGATGATCTTGATGCAGAAATGAAAGCTACCCTTGCAAGCGATAACTTCACGGATATTGCAGCCATGATACTGAAAGGTGTCGGAGGAAAGGAAAATGTTACGTCAATTGACAGTTGTATAACAAGGCTTCGTCTTGAAATCAAGGATCAGGCCGTTGTCAATGAGAAAATAATAAAGGCAGCAGGCGTTTCAGGCGTGATCAGGCCCGGAAAGAATAGTGTCCAAATTATTGTCGGAACCCAGGCACAATTCGTGGCGGATGAATTCAAAAAACTTTGTAACTAAGAACACTGCAAAAGGCAGATAATAATTGAAAACCTCCGCAAGTCACAAGGTTTGCAGAGGTTTTCAATTTACTCAATCGAGTAATCATGGGAAGCAGGGTCTATTCGCCTAAGGCTGAAAGTGCCGAGATGATGGCATCAAGGGCCTCTGATTCATCAGGCCCATCTGCTTTCAGTGTGATTGTATCTCCCATGCATACGCCTAAGCCGAGCAGGGAAAGCAGACTTTTCAGATTGGCCTCCTTGCCTCCCTTGACGGCAAAAATATTTGATTTGAATCTTGATGCTGTACCGACTATGACAGCTGCCGGTCTGGCGTGCAGTCCTGTTTCGTTTTTGACAGATACTGTGATTTCTTTCATAGGAATGATCCTTTCAAATTTTCTTTATTTTATTCAAGTGCGCCTCCAGCGTACTTGTGTGTCGATGGACTATGCAAGGATAGAAACGGAAAAGGCATGAATCAAAGCCGGATCGGTTTGGTTCATGCCTGCTCTTGCAGTTACATACCACTTATAATATATTTTATACCATGTAAGGCAAATTTACAAGATGAAAACGCACGATATGGGAAAATACAGGCTCAGAATACGCATTTACCATGATATATACAAACTGTAAATGTGATGATATAATTGCATCAATCTCTAATTGGTTACTGGGGGAATCGGGATGGCAAAGGAAAGTTTTGAAATCGTAAAGGTGTTCAACAACAATGTTGTACTTGCCAGCCATATGGGACAGGAAAAGATCCTGGTTAATAAAGGTTTGGGTTTTTCCAGAAAGGTTGGGGATGTGATTCCCGGCGATACAGAATTGGAAAAGATCTTTATCATCGAGAATAAAGATAACCAAAGAAATTTCAGACAGCTGATCGCAACTGTTGACGATAATCTGGTAGGTATCTGTGAGGAAATGTTTTCGCAAATTGATTCCGCTTTCGGGGAAAGCCTTGATGAGGAGATCCATATCCGGCTTTTAGACCATATTGCATTCACGATACATAGAATCAAGCAAAATGACAGGATTGAGAACCCATTCATCATTGAAATTGAGACGTTGTATCGAAAGGAGACGGAGATAGCCCGGAAGGCGGTTGCACTTCTGGAAAAAAGGACGGGAATTGCAATTCCTGATGATGAGGTTGGCTTTATTACATTGCATATTCATTCATCGCTCAACAAAAATAAATTGTCCAATACGATCAAATATGCATTTATCTGCAATTCTGCATTAGAAATCATTGAGGATGAGCTGGGCAGGGAGATTGACAGGCAGTCGATAGATTATGCAAGATTTGTGATCCATATCAGATACTCTATAGAGAGAGTGATGAAAAATATAACAATCAAAAATGAGTTGTTGCGCTCCATCAGGAGGACTTACGGCAAATCCTACAAGACAGCAAAAAAGATTGCAGCAATGATAGGGGGCCATATGTCTATCAAGATCCCGGACGAGGAGATTGGATATATAGCGATGCATGTGGAAAGACTGAAAAATTATTCGTCTTAGCTCATTGACTTTGACACAGTGATTAAATATAATAAAACTTAGTGATGGCGTGTGATGAAAAGCAAGAGCTGGAGAGTGTTACTTTCCTGCTCTTTTTTAATGTGATATGGGAGGCTGAACATGTTTAATTTTCTGAAAACAAAGAAGCAATATTCAATCAAATTTCCAATCAAAGGAGAGGCAATTGACTTGCAGAAGGTTCCGGATGAAGTTTTCGCATCAAAGATGGTTGGTGACGGGGCAGCAATCATACCCTCTGAAGGGATTGTCTATTCACCTGTTGATGGAGAAGTGATCCAATTGTTTCCTACAAGACATGCAATCGGCATCAGAGCAGAGAATGGGCTTGAGATTCTGATTCATATAGGAGTTGATACGGTTCAGTTAAAGGGAGAAGGGTTTACATATTTCGTAGAACAGAACCAGGTGGTAAAGGCGGGAGAAAAGCTGATAGAATTCGATCTTGAATTAATCACGGGAAAGGCAAAGTCCGCTTACACGCCTGTGCTTCTTACGAATATGGATATAGTGATGGACATTGAATTCAATTATATAAATGGAACAATCAATGATACGATTATGGGTGTCAGCCTGAAGTAATCCTGAAGGCGGGGTGATTAATTGGATATAAGGAACCTGGTCATTTCGGATTTATGCAGGAGGGGTTGGATTTATATTCGGATGAAGATATAATAAAATAGTGGCGACTCAGAATAGACTTGAAGTATGCAAGAGAAAATCGGGAGGACGCAAAACATTATGCAGTCACGTATAGGGGAAATAGCAGCATTGGCTACGGCCGTATGCTGGGCACTTAATGCAATTGCCTTTGAATCTGCGGGCAAAAAGGTAGGTTCATTGTCTGTAAATTACTTAAGACTATTTGTAGCATTCATTTTATTAAGTATTTGTTCATTTGTGACAAGGGGTCTCGCCCTTCCTACCGATGCAATAGGCCATACATGGTTTTGGCTGTTGATTTCGGGTTTGCTTGGCTTTGTACTGGGGGATATGTTTCTTTTTGAAGCTTTTGTGGAGATAGGCTCAAGAATATCGTTGCTTATTATGTCGGCGGCTCCTCCAATAACAGCGTTGGTTGGGTATTTGATTATGGGAGAAAGAATATCCCTTCTGGGTTTGGCGGGAATGCTCGTAACCATGGCAGGTATTTGTCTTGTAATACTAAGCCGGAATCCCGCGGAGAAAAAAGTGGAGTTCAACCGTCCGGTAAAAGGCCTTGTATATGCCTGTTTAGGGGCGCTTGGGCAAGCCCTGGGATTGATTTTCAGTAAATTTGGCATGGGCTCATACAATGCTTTTGCAGCCACCCAGATAAGGCTGGTTGCAGCTTTTATAGGCTTTACTGTTATTATTACCGCAAGAAAAAAATGGCCTGAAATAAGGGCCGCATTTGACGACAAAAAGGCGATAGGTGAAATAGCCATAGGAGCTGTGCTGGGTCCCTTTATCGGGGTTACCCTTTCGTTAATCGCTCTGCAATATACTGCTGCAGGCATAGTATCATCCATATCATCAGTATCGCCGGTAATCATCATACCTGCTTCCATAATGATTTTTAAGGAAAAAGTGCTTCCGAAAGAAATATTAGGGGCTTTTGTTTCAATAGCAGGGGTAGTTTTATTATTTCTTTAAAATTAATTGTTGACTTATTCTATAAATGCAAATATAATAAAAGCAGTATATTTCGTATAACGAAATATTTGGAGGAGGAAGTAATGCTCAATTTGGACAATATTTTAGAAACGCTTATTGATAATGCAAAAAAGCTCTTCTTTCATAACGATTGGATAAATATGGATTTGAAATTTTCTAAAACCGAGATTTTCACCATGTTGCTTCTCGATAGGGATAAGGAAGTCACAATGACGGAATTAACAGAGTATATAAATTCTCCGATGAGTACTGCCACAGGTATTGCGGATAGACTCGTAAAGAGCGGATACATCAGCAGAGAGAGAAGCGAAGCAGACAGAAGGATTGTTATATTGACCCTTACTGATGCGGGTTTGAAGTTTATTAAGGATTTTAAGGATTTAATATTCAGCTATCTTAAATTGATTCTTGATGATCTCTCACAAGAAGAAAAACAGTTCCTGATAAGGACAGTTTTCAAAATAATAAACAGACTGGAGACAGAAAAGATTAATGCGGAACCGGATGGCAAGGACAAAACAATCATAAAGAAAATAGATATTCAATAATGCCCATATCCAAATGGGCACTTATTACAATTAAAACTTCGTATAACGTAATATTCGCAAAGAGTAACATTTAGTATTAATATATTATCAGGAGGTTTTTTTATGAGAATAATACTGTATACCGGCAAGGGCGGAACCGGCAAAACAAGCATAGCTGCGGCAACAGCCCTGGAAAGTGCAAAAAACGGATTGAAAACCCTTGTTGTCAGCACTGATGCAGCGCACAGCCTCGGGGATTCTCTGGATGTGAAGCTAACTAATGAGCCTATAGAGGTAAGCAATAATCTTTGGGCCCAGGAAATAGACGCAATACATGAGGTCGAAGAGGGATGGGGAAAGGTACAGAAATATCTGACGGAGCTTTTTACATCAAAAGCCATTAAGGATATAACGACAGAAGAGCTTACTGTCTTTCCGGGCATGGAAGACTTGTTGAGTCTTCTTAGGATAATAAAATATTATAAGGAAGGAAGATTTGATACTATTATCATAGATTGTGCGCCAACAGGAGAAACTTTGGCATTTTTAAGCTTTCCCGAAATGTTGAGATGGTGGATGGAAAAGCTTTTCCCAATTAAAAAGAAGGCTGTAAAGGTTGCAGGCCCGATTGCCGAATCCCTGCTGAAAATACCTATGCCCTCCGGGCAGGTTCTTGATGAAATTGACAATATGTACTATCAGCTTGATGATATGAAACGGATATTCTCGGATAGGAACATTACAAGTATAAGAATTGTTGTCAATCCTGAAAAAATGGTTATCAGAGAAGCCCAAAGAAGCTTCACATATCTTAATATTTATGATTTTAATGTAGATGCCGTAGTTGTTAACAGAGTCATACCGGACAATGTAACAGACAGCTACTTCAAGGTTTGGAAGGATATACAGAAAAAATACAAAGTTGACATAATTGAAAGCTTTGCACCTATACCGATATATTATGCACCTTTATTTGAAAATGAGGTAGTGGGAATACCAATGCTTGACAGAATGGCAACGGAGATTTTTAGAGGGGAAAACCCGGTTGAAATAAGATATAACGGAAGAACACAAGAAATTCATAAGGATGGAAAGAATTATGTTCTGGCAATAAGAATTCCCTTCCTGGATAAAAATGACCTATCTCTGAACCAGAAGGGCGATGAGCTTATTATTAAGGCCGGAAACATAAAAAGGAATATTACTCTTCCGAGAACCCTTTTGAATCTATCTATAAAAAAGGCTAAATTTGAGGAAGAAGCATTAAAAATATGTTTTGGAAGTGATAAAGATGAATGAAACGCTTGTTAAAAATATTGTCAAATACAAATTAAACGCTGCAGAAAAGTTATTGGACTGTTTGCCATCAGAGATATCCAATAGCTTAAAAGATTTAGGCAGATTAATGCTTAAGAGCATTAATGAAAATTCTCAGGAACTGAAAGAACAGCCTATTAATAAGACAAAACCGGGAGGCAGGCTGAATAATATTGAAATAGAGTGATCACAGCTTTTTATTGCCCTTGTCAATGATGATTTTAATTTGCGGGAAAAGATTCGGCGCGTATTGAATCTCGTCAACAAACACAGGTGACAGACCTTTGGGACCTTTGGGAAATGAAGATAAGAAGGAGGCTTGATGAAATGCCTATAAGTAATGTAATATAAAAATAAAGAATATTAATAATAGAGTATATCAGGCAAATGATTAAAGTTACAAAGCTTTGTACTCACTAAGTCTAATAATAAGGAGGAAGAAAATGGACAAAAATAAAACAATAGATAATCTAATGGAGGCATTTGCAGGAGAATCTCAGGCAAACAGGAAGTACCTGGCCTATTCCAGGAAAGCAGAGAAAGAAGGAAAACTTAATGCTGCCAAACTATTCAAGGCTGCATCCGATGCCGAAACCTTGCATGCTCTCAAACATTTTGAAGTAGCTGGGAAAATAGGGTCAACAGCCGATAACCTTAAAGATGCTGTTGCAGGAGAAACCTACGAGTATAAGGATATGTACCCGGACTTTGTAAAATCAGCTGAAAATGAGGGAAACAAAGCCGCTTTGACTTCATTTAAGTATGCAATGAAAGCTGAAGAAGTTCATGCAAGGCTCTATCAGGAAGCATTGGAAAACATAGATGAAACAGAAGAAGTTTTTTATTACTTATGCCCCATATGCGGCAATATAGAAAAAGCGCGTCCGGATAAATGCAGCATTTGCGGTGTTTCGGGAGATAGATTCATAAAATATTAATTGTAATTTGGAGGTGAAAATATGCCTGATTTCGGGAATCCTTTTTCCGGTCTTGCGAAAGATCATAAAATAAGCAAGCAGGAATTGATAAGGGCAATTCGCTTTATGATTTCCGCGGAATATGAAGCAGTTCAGCTTTATATGCAATTGGCGGAATCAACAGATAACAAGCTGGCAATAGAGGTTTTAAAGGATATAGCCGATGAAGAGAGGGTGCATGCCGGTGAGTTTTTAAGGCTGCTTAAGGAACTTGATCCTGATGAAGAAAAGTTCTATGCCGAAGGTGCCGAAGAAGTAGAAGAAGAGATTAAGAGGCTGAAGAAATAAGTCAGAACAAAAGCCGATGACTATAGTTGCCACCTATTGATAAAAGTTATATCGATAGGTGGTTTTGTTTTGCGTCGCCCAGTTTTTTTTACTATAAAATTCACGGTATTTTTGGTATAATTATTATAAAACTGAATAAAGAAGAAATTATTGAACACGCTTTTTTGTCAAGATTGCAAATGCAGCGCGTTTTGTGTTTATTGAACGAATGGGGGGAGAATACATGGCACAATTATCTGATATTAAAGAATTTATAAAAACAGTTTCAGAAGCGATAACCAATTCTCTTGACATTGAAAGCTTAATAGTGGATGAAAACCTGACAATAGTAGCGGGAACTGTCGATAGGGTAAAAGCCGTGTCAGAAGGGCTAATGCAGAGGGTAGCTGAAACAGGCCAGCATATAATGGTATTAAACCCGAGAGATGACGTGATGTGCGCCAAATGCAGCGAGAGGGAAGAATGCACCGAAACTGCGGGGCTTGACTGTCCTATAATTTTAGACGGCAAGGTAATTGGAGTTATGGGGTTGATATGCAGGAATTATGATCAAAGAGAAAAGTTTATTACCAAGAGGGAATCGCTTTTATCTTTTGTTCAGGGGATGTGCGAATTAATATCTTCAAAGCTTGCCGAGCATATTATGCTGGAAAAAATAAAAACACAGAATATAATGCTGGATCAGATTCTTAGCACTATATCCGATGGCTATATAATACTGGATAATGAGAGCAGGATCACAAATGTGAACATGCATGCATTGAAGATACTCGGGACGAATGAAGAGTCCATAAAGGGCAGAACCATTGGGGAAGTAATCCCGGACTTAGATGTTAAAAGCATTCTGCATAGCAACCAATACACTTCTTATGACGAAGTCAAAATCAAGGACAAAGTGCATGATATCTTTATAACTGCTATGAACAACAATAATGAAAATGTAGGGTTGGTAATAAGCTTTAAGAAGGTGGATAATATTGGAAGCCGTATATATAGCAAAGCCTTCCAGAATAAGCAGATTACCTTTGACAGTATTATAGGAAAAAGCAGCGCCCTTATTGATACAATCAGATTGGCAAAGACTGTATCCAACAATAAGGCTAACATATTGATTTTAGGCGAAAGCGGCACCGGGAAAGAACTGTTTGCAAGAGCCATACATTGTGCCAGCGACAGAAGTGAAAATTCTTTCATCTCCATTAACTGTGCAGCTATACCGAAGGAATTGCTGGAAAGTGAACTTTTCGGGTATGAAACCGGAGCATTTACGGGAGCGAACAAATCAGGAAAGCCGGGTAAGTTTGAGCTGGCAGACGGCGGTACGATATTTTTGGATGAAATAGGAGATATGCCTTTTTATCTGCAGGCTAAGATATTGAAGGTGTTGCAGGACAGGACCATTGAAAGGGTTGGCGGAATCAAGCAAAAAGTTATAGATGTAAGGATAATTTCAGCAACTAACAAGAACCTTGAGAAAATGGTTGCCGAAGGTAATTTCAGAGAAGACTTGTACTATAGATTGAACGTCATACCCATAACCGTGCCTCCCCTGAGGGATAGGAAGGGGGATGTGGATTTGCTGGTCAGGCACTTCATAGGTGTATATGCCGAGAATTATAAAATAGAAAACAAAACTATAAGCAAAGAAGCGATGGATATTTTAAATCAATACAGCTGGCACGGGAATGTAAGGGAACTTGAAAATCTGGTCCAATACCTTATTACCGTTAATAAAGGCGAAGTAATTACAGCCGACTCCCTTCCCAAGAAATTTCTAAGAAGCAAAGGGGACGGATATTCTGGATCGGAAGATTCAAGGGTATTGCCATTAAAGACTATTGAAGAAAATATAATAAACAAAGCAATAGAAAAGTACGGAAGTTCAACCGAAGGAAAGTTAAAAGCCGCAAAGGTTTTGGGTATAAGCAAGACTACATTATACAGAAAACTTGCAGAATATAACAATAAATAAAAGCAATTCCCAAAGTGAGAAAAATAATTCCCATAATGGGAATTATTTTTTTTATTTTACAGCGAAAACATTCAAATTACTCGAATCTGAAATTGGCATGATACTTGCTTATATAATATAGATGAAACCTGCCATGTATGGAGCTTGCATAATGAACAGCAATGCAATACCTGGTTAATTAGGAGGAATACTAAATGGAACACAAAAATGATAATCTGGCTCAGATATCCAAGGCAATTAGAAGGGATATCATAGAAATGGCGTATCATGCCGGGGGCGCCACACATCCGGGACCGGCTCTTTCATCTGCAGACATTGTTGCTGCTTTGTATTTCAAAGTAATGAATATAAAGCCTGAAGACCCTGGATGGGCTGACAGAGACAGACTTGTTTTATCAAAGGGGCATGCTTGTCCCGTAATATATGCAGCTTTGGCTGAAAAGGGGTATTTTGACAAGAAACTGTTTTATACATTAAGGTTCCCGGGAAGTATACTGCAAGGGCATCCGGATATGAAAAAGACTCCGGGAATAGATATGACAGCAGGTTCATTGGGGCACGGGTTGTCGGCAGGACTTGGCATGGCGCTGGCACTTAAGCTTAGAAAGAGTCCGGCAAGGGTATATGTAATATTGGGAGACGGAGAACTTAATGAGGGTGTTGTATGGGAAGCCGCAATGTCTGCAGCAAACCTTAAGGCGGATAATCTGACTGCAATAATCGACTACAACCATTTCCAGAGCGGAGGCTGTACAGATGAAATACAATGTCTCGAACCCCTCGCAGATAAATGGAAAGCATTTGGCTGGCGCGTGTTTGAAGCAAACGGACATGATGCAGATGATATAGTAGACAAGCTTGAAATGGCAAAGAGATCAATAGGTACGCCGGTGGTGATAATTGCCCATACTACAAAGGGCAAAGGTGTAAGCTATATGGAGAACAATAATGCCTGGCATCAGAGAAAGCCTACAGAAGCAGAGTACTTGCAGGCGTTAAAAGAATTGGAATAACAATTGGAGGGGTTTATATGCTGGAAATGGATAGGATATCAACAAGGCAGGCATTTGGCAATGCGGTGCTGCGTTTGGCGGAGAAAGACGAAAACGTTATTGCAGTTGCAGCAGATACGGGAAAATCAATGGGACTTGGGGCAATGGCGAAAAGGTTCCCGGACAGGGTAATAGATGTGGGAATTGCAGAACAGAATATGATGACTCTTGCAGCAGGGGCTGCGTCTATAGGCAACCTTGTATTTGCAGCATCATACTCAGTATTTACCTGTATGCGAGCCCTTGAAGAGGTTAGAACTTTTATTGCATATCCAAACCTTAATGTCAAAGTTGCGGGGGGCATGGCAGGTTTATCGGGAAGTGTTGAAGGGGTGACGCATCAGAGTATTGAGGATATTGCTTTTATGAGGGCTATACCGAATATGACTGTAGTGGTGCCGGCAGATGCCGCTTCAACTGAGGTAATAGTTGAAGAAATAAGCAAGTACAACGGACCTGCATATATCAGGCTGGGCAGGTATGAGGTTCCTAAGGTTTTTGACAGCAGCTACAAATTTATCCTTGGCAAAGCCAATGTTTTGAAAGAAAGCGGCAAGGATGCCACGATCATATGCAACGGCGTAATGGTAGGGAGAAGCATTGAGGCAGAAAAGATATTGGCAGCAAACGGCTATAATGTAAGACTTGTTGAAATGGCAAGCGTTAAACCGATTGACGAAGAGTGCATAATGGAATCGGCGAAGAAAACCGGCGCAATTGTTACAGTTGAAGAGCACACTGTAATGGGCGGCTTAGGCAGTGCCGTTGCTGAAGTTGTAGTAAGAAATTCGCCTGTTCCAATGAAATTCGTAGGGATAAATGATATTTTTGCTGAATCGGGCGAACATGAGAAGCTTTTGGATAAGTTCGGCTTATCGGTTCAGGATATTGTCAATGCTGTTAAAGAAGTAGTCAGCAAGAAATAACTGATATGATAGCAGTGCCGATGCAGTTTTACTGTTTTAGGGGGATATAAATGGGAAAAGTATGGGATGTATATGTAACAAGGATGTTGCCTGAGCAAGTAATTGACCTGCTGAAAATGCATTGCAATGTGGAATTGAATCCATATGACAGAATTATTGCAAGGGGGGAATTGCTTGAAAAAGTAAAAGGGAAAAACGCAATCCTGCCAATGGTTACTGAAAAAATAGATGCCGAGGTGTTTGATGCCGCCGGGTCCGAATGCAGAATAGTCGCAAACTATGGAGTAGGGTACAATAACGTGGATATTGGTGAAGCAACAAAAAGAGGAATTATGGTTACGAATACACCCGATGTTTTGACAAATGCTACATCCGAGATGGCATGGGCGCTTTTATTTGCCGTTGCAAGGAAAATTGTTGAAGGTGATAAATTCACACGTGCAGGGAAATACAAAGGCTGGTCTCCAAAGCTTTTTGTCGGAACCGAGATTACAGGGAAAACCCTTGGAATAATAGGGGCAGGAAGGATCGGATCTGCATTTGCAAAAAAATCCATAGGCTTTGAGATGAAAATATTGTATAACGCTGCACACAGAAACGAAGCGTTCGAAAGGGAGACAGGAGCAATATTTGCGGATAGGGAGACGCTTCTTAGAGAATCTGATTTTATATCTCTGCATGTTCCTTTACAGGAATCGACTGTACATCTTATAAGTACTAATGAGTTTAAAATGATGAAAAACACAGCAATATTGATAAATACGGCAAGGGGCCCGGTTGTTGATGAAAATGCGCTTATTGAGGCATTAAGGACAGGGGAAATAGCGGGTGCGGGGCTTGACGTTTTTGAAAGAGAACCGGAATTTAATCCGGAGCTTTCAAAACTGGAAAATGTAGTTATTGTGCCCCATATTGGGAGTGCTACATCAGAAGCAAGGTTAAATATGGGAATGATAGCAGCCGAAAGCATAATTGCCGCCATGAATGGTGAAATCCCAAAGACGCTGGTAAATAGAGATATTAAATTATGATTATTATATGGAAAAGGGAGAAATTAGATGAAAGCAATTATTAAAGACGGTGCATATCCGGGAGTAAAACTTGCAAATATGAATAAGCCATGCCCCAAGCCGGACGAAGTGCTTATTAAGGTAGAAGCTGCTGCCGTCTGCGGAACGGATATGCATTATTACCATTGGAATCAAGGGGGACAGGATTTTGCAAAAAAGTTCAATGTCAAGTGGCCTTTTGTATTGGGACATGAATGCTCGGGAACTATTGTCGAAGTCGGCGGCAATGTAAGCAGCCATAGCATAGGACAAAGGGTGGCCCTTGAGACGCACATACCCTGCGGGACATGCTATCAGTGCCAAAACGACATGCCTCATAACTGTGCAAACATGGGTATATACGGTACAAGCTGCAACGGTTGTTTTGCGGAGTATACGGTGGCACCGGCCAAGGTTGCATTTATACTTCCGGACAGTGTGTCCTTTGAAGAGGGTGCTCTTTTGGAGCCGGGCGGCGTAGCCATGCGTGCAGTAGAGGAATCACAGGTAAAACCCGGCGATACGGTGGTTGTAAATGGATGCGGTCCGGTTGGGTTATTGGCAGTTATGATACTTAAAGCAGGTAATGCGGCTAATGTTATTGCAACGGATATTGACGAGTACCGCCTGAACATGGCAAGAAAAATGGGAGCAATAGCGATAAATGTAAAAACTCAGGATGCTGTGGCGGAAATACAAAGGCTTACAGCACTGCGCGGAGGAGCGGATGTTGTTATTGAAATGAGCGGATCTGCCGCATCATACAATACCCTGTTTGATTTTATTCGTCTTGAAGGCAGGCTCGTTACAGTTGGTCACCCCGGCGGCACAATTCCAATCAGTCTGATGACTGACATAAATCTTAAGGGATTACAAATAAAGGGAGTATTCGGCCGCAGGATATGGAGCACCTGGTGGAACCTTACGTCTTTGATTTCTGCGAAACGAATAAATATCCTGGATGTAGTTACGCATAGATTTGAATTGTCTGATTGTGACAAAGCATTTGAGCAGGTGACAAAGGGTGCAGGAAAGGTTCTTTTTATTAACAAATAGTTTGCTGTCAATTGCAGCCCTGCATGGCTGCATAAAGGCATATATGAAAGGAGAAACAAAATGAAAAAGAGTAAACGCGTCATTTCTATCCTTCTGGTGTTCAGCTTGCTGATGACAGTATTGGCCGGCTGTGCAGGCAATACATCGGGAGGCAAAAACACAACACCGGATACTGGCGGAGAGGCGGACAAGGGAGCCGATTCGACACCGGCCGGTGAAAGTTACGAACTGGTATTTGCAACACATCTTGCTGAAAATCACCCTATTACTCAGGCTATGTATCTCTTCACAAAACGTGCCGAAGAACTCAGCAACGGCAGGCTCAAATTCAAAACCTATATTAATGTTGAGCTTGGTGACCCTACAGATGTAATAGACCAGATCCGTATAGGCGTTGTAGACGGGGGTTATTTCACAACAGGACATATGGCATACTACAATAATAAGCTTAATGCTACCATGTGGCCCTATATGTTTGAGAGTTATGAGCATGCCGCAAAGGCATATGATTCCGAGGTCGGAGAGTACATGAAGAAGATGGCTGCAGATGGCGGTTTTAAGGTAATTGACTGGATGTACTACGGATTCCGTAATATGAGCACCAATAAACCGATAAATAAAGTTTCAGATATCAAGGGATTGAAGCTTCGCGTCCCCGCCGAAAGAGTAAATCAGCTTACAATGACTGCATTTGGCGCTGTCTGCACCACCATAGCTTTCAATGAGTTGTATCTTGCACTGTCACAAGGAGTTGTGGATGGACAGGAGAACCCTATAGCAACAATGGATTCAGCTAACGTTCAGGAAGTGAACAAAAACATTGCAATGATTGAGTACACCTTCTTTACAACCGGAATGGTGATGAACCCGGATAAATTCAACTCTTTGCCTGCGGACCTTCAGGAAGTAATTATAAAGGCATCCAAAGAAGCGACTGCCTATGAACGTGATACCTTCGTTGAAGCAGAGAATAAGATTATAGATAAGTTCAAGAAGGACTATAAGGTAACCTTCACATATCCCGATAAGAAAGAATTCGTTGCAGCTGCACAGCCCGCTCTTAGTGAACTGAAGAAAGACTATGATGAAGCATTTGTAAAAGAGTGGCTTGCCCTTATTGAAGAAAGCAAGGTAAAGTAAGGTAGTTCAATAAACAATTGCGGACTGTCAGCTGAAGACTTGCCGGCAGTCCGCAGTTATATGGAGGTGCTTTATAGCGTGATATTAGTTTTAGTTTTTTTATTACTCCTGATTCTTGGAGCACCAATTTTTGTGGCTATGTTGGCTGCATCATTTGCGTGGATATTACAGACGGGAAGTCTGCAATTGCTTACAATGGGAGCACAGCGCATGTATGCAAGCATAAATTCGTTTACCTTACTGGCAATTCCCCTGTTCATTTTCGCAGGCCTCCTTATGAATATGGCCGGCGTAAGCAAGCGACTGTTCGCATATGCAAATACATTGGTCGGACATATTACGGGAGGACTCGGACATGTGAATGTTGTAGCCAGTATGTTTTTTGCAGGCATGTCAGGCTCTGCCGTTGCGGATGCGGCAGGTCTTGGAGCAATTGAAATGAAGGCTATGAAGGATGTAGGCTTTGATGATGGTTTTTCCGGTGCCGTAACCGCAGCTTCAAGTACAATAGGGCCTATAATTCCCCCCAGCATTCCAATGGTTCTGTTCGGCGGACTTACCAGTGTATCTGTCGGCAGGCTTTTCCTGGGAGGATTTATTCCCGGCATCCTGATGGGATTTTCGTTAATGCTGGTAGTATACTTTATTGCAAAAAAAAGAAACTACCCTGTGTCACCTAAGGCCAGTTTTAAAGAGAACCTGAATGCGTTCCTGGATGCTTTGCCCTCACTGATTATGCCTATAATAATTCTGGGAGGAATACTTTCCGGGCTGTTTACACCTACGGAGGCAGCTACTGTCGCATGCTTATATGCGCTCTTTCTGGGTGTATTTGTTTATAAGGAAATAAATTTGAAAAACCTGTGGACATTGCTGCTTGAAACCATGAAGAATACAGCACAGGTAAT
Organism: Bacillota bacterium; assembly: GCA_029553855.1. GTDB lineage: Bacteria > Bacillota > Clostridia > Lutisporales > Lutisporaceae > BRH-c25. The sequence continues at coordinate 24,312 of JAKPKE010000128.1, forward strand.
GGCGATAATAGCGGCAGCGGGCCTATTCGGCTGGATAATGACATATCAGGGCATACCTGCAGCAGTAATAAAAAGCATAGTCGGTTTTACCGATAGCCGTTTTGTGGTACTCTTAATCATAAATGTTATATTATTGATATTGGGTTGTTTCATGGAGGGCAATGCAATACTGATCCTTACAGTTCCCATATTGGTTCCTATTGCAAAGGAGTTTGGGATTGATTTGGTTCACCTTGGTGTGATAATGTGCCTGAATAGTATGATAGGCACTATAACACCCCCTGTAGGCATGTGCCTTTATCCTGTTATGACACTGGGCAATTTGACTATGGGGGAACTGGTAAAGGAAATCTTGCCATTTTTGGTCATACTCATAGTTGCATTGCTTATTGTAACATATGTAAGTCCATTGGCTACATTTTTGCCGACGCTTTTAATGGGTTAATAGGAGGGTGGACACAATGGTCAGTAAATATCTGAACAAATTTTCGAAGCTGCTTGAGTTATTTACCGTTATAAGCTTCATTACTTTGGTTATAGTAATACTTATACAAATGGCGAGCAGGTACTTCAAGCTTACCGGCACAGGCTGGACAGATGAAATTATCTCATGTACCACTGCCTGGATGGTATTTTTAGGCACATCGTATCTGGCTGAGCGCGGGGGGCATGTTTCTGTTTCATTGCTTGAAGATTCACTGCACGGGTATAAGAAAAGCATTTTAAGAATTGTTATTCAACTCGTAAATGTAATCAGCGGTGTAATCCTTTCATACAGCGGCTTCATATGGTCCCTTAGCACAGCAAATAAGAGGACGCAGTATTTGCAGATAAGGTATAACATATGGTACTCCGCAATTTTTGTGTTTGGGATACTCTTTGCGTTTTTTTCAATATTTAAGCTATTGGAGTCATTTATAGTATTGTTTAAGAAAGATACCTCTATTGAATCTGAATAATAATATACGGCATGTGCATATTTAAACGGGAATCATAAAAATCGAACCGCTGCACAATAGGAGAATTATGCGACATAGTTTGTGAATTACTCCGGCTGTAGGGGAAGTATGTTCTCCTCACCTTCCAAAGCCAGCAAAATCATTGGCGAGGGTCCCATCTCTGCAGGCCCGTCTGATGATTTTGCCTGGAGGTATTCCCGTTCCGGGGTCCAATGGA
>JAKPKE010000131.1 GCA_029553855.1 Bacillota bacterium
AAAAAGAAAATTCCTGTATGCCTCAGGTAGCGCTTCAAAGGGACGTTCCAGTGAATATGCCTTTATCGGTGTTAAATTGTGCGAAGCAGATATGAGGATATATCCGCCGCCATTGAGATGCACAAGATATGCAACTGTAACCTTATCCTGCATTGAATCAAGTATATTTCTTTCTATGGCTTCGATTGAAGCGACGGTCTTTTCACTTCCCGCAAACATAAGAAAATTTCTCGCAATAACATCATACTCGGTTTCGCCGCAGGCAAAACCCGATACACCAAAGATAAATATCGATATTAGAAGTATGATTTTTATCTTATTCATAAGCTATAGACACCATAATGCCCTTTATTTCTATTGCTGCCAGCTCAGGGGATTTTTTTCATGTACTTTCATCCAGTAGGCCTTTCCCTTGGATAGGCTGTTAAGTGGTGGAGCACTTAAGTCGTTGAGCGTGGAATGTTTGGCATACCATAGTCCATTCTCCCACCCCCATATGATTTGCCAGCCTTCACCAACATTTGCCAGCGCTTCAGCCGTTCTCAGATTATCTGTGCCGTTATACCCTATCAGATTCCATCCGGGATAAAGAGGGATTGGTGCGGTTGATGCTGTCCATCCTGTCATATCTATATTTCCTGATGCATCCATATAAACCCAGTAGCCCTTGCCGGATTCAATATTTTCTATAACGTCGAACCTTGAACCTTGAACCTTGGGTTTATACACCTGCCACTTCTTGTTCTGATTATCGTAACCCCATATAATCCGTACATTGGAAGACACATCAGCAAATACATTGGTCACCGCAGTATTGTCAATCGGAAGTTTGGGAAACGATATAAGATTCCAGCCCTGATACATTTCGATCTTGTCTGATATATCAGGAATCAAGCTTTTAAGGGCTCCATAGGCATTTAGCCGTCCTCCAGATATAACCTTTCCTTCAAGCGATGGAATCTTATCAACAGAATTGACTATGGCATTTTTTAGCTGCTCGACCGTGGCATTGGGTTTTTTAGATAATAAAAGCGCTGCAACCCCACTTACAAAAGGTGTTGCCATAGATGTA
>JAKPKE010000142.1 GCA_029553855.1 Bacillota bacterium
CCGAAGGCCGGACTCGAACCGGCATGGGGAGTACCCAACGGTTTTTGAGACCGCCGCGTCTGCCAATTCCGCCACTTCGGCAAGTTTATTTTAATTTTCCTCTTCCTGACCCACCTTTAGAATTAGGAGGGACATTTAGGAGGGATATTAAAACCAAAACAATTATTTTGTTTTCAAGAACCCCGTATTATCAGGGTTTGCACACACCGACGGATGAAAGCACGAAGTAGATTTTGAGTCATGTGCGTCTGCCAATTCCGCCACACCGGCTTTGGCCACGTAAGATATATTATCATATAAGCATTTAAAAATCAATGAAAATATTTTTGCGGTTTTTAACGCTTTGAAGGGAAACTATTTTTATTCAGCAGAAATTCCAGAACCTTTATGTCTATGATATTCCCTTCACAAATTCTTTCTTCGAAATTTTCAATATGACAAAATTCTTCATAGGATTTTTTCACATCTTCGTTATAATTTCCGTCTATATCCCCGTTATAGTAGCCAAGCTGCTTTAAAGCTTTCTGAATTTTCACGGCTGTTTTTTCATCGACAACCAACATTTCATTTTCGGCGGTTCTATTAAAATACATTTCATGAAGGTCCAATATCCGCATAAGCTCTTTAATCGGTTCCGGGTGATCATCTACTCTGAGGTCTATGTACCGGTCGTTATATCCCCCATAGCTGCCTTTTTCTTTAACTACCAGCAGCGAAGCAGATTGTCTGCCTCTTTTGTCGCCGCCTGCATTTTGCGCTCTATCAAGAGCTTGGACAAGTCTTTTTGCCAAAGAATCTTTGGAGTTAATAAAGGTTTCTTTCAAAGCTTTTATTGTTTCTTCACCTACCAGGATATTTCCCTGACAGGCAAAGTTTTCGCCTGCTATTCCCCCGGCCCAGTCATAGCAGTTCTTTCCCGTATAAGTAACCGAATTGCCGTATGCGTCGACAATACCTATCTGCCTGTCTTCCCTGCCTTCATCTAAGGCTAACAAAGAATCAAGGGTTTTTTGAGGGGAGTATCCTTTTTTTAACAACTCCAGGCCCAATTCACCGTAATCCAGATTTGCTAAAGCCTGTGTTGCAATGGCCCCAACCCCGGCCTTTGCCCACGGTACGGCAGCTCCTACGGCAAGGAATTTTGATTGAACCGCGACACCAAGTTCTCCGGTTTCGGGATCTCTTGCCACTATTGAAAAAGTTGAGATGTTTATCAAAGTCTTGCCTCCCTATTTATACTTATCGTTATTTCTTCATAAATCTTTCCGATCATATATATTTACATAAATAATAGCATAGTAATGTTAGAAGGCCAAGTAAATGGGAATAAAATAGAAAAAATTTTTGTAGGGCTCAGGTGAATAAGTGCATTGCAGTTTGCCAATAATTCTAATAGCGCAAATGGCATTATTTATTGTATGGGAAAGTATAACTTTCCTATACAATAAATACCGTTAATTTAAGTGCCCGCGCCTGAGTTTTCTCGCACACTCGAAAAAGGCGCATGGGAGGCAAATGCGGCGAAGCCGCCTTTGTTATTATTGAGGTTTAAAGAGGAGGCAGCTTTGAAAAAATATTTTTTAATCGTACTTATAATATTTATATGTTATGACCGAATATGGGCAGGCGGAAATGAAGGTAAAATAAGAATAGAGATTAATATTCCTTCCCATACCTTGAAATTATATAAGGATGACACGCTAATGAAGGAATATCCGGTATGCCTGGGGAAAAAATCCACCCCTACTCCGGAAGGGGAATATAAAGTAATATACAAAACTATCAATCCATATTGGATTAACAAGGATGTAGTAGTGCCTCCAGGGCCTCGGAACCCCCTTGGGGCAAGGTGGATAGGAATTTCTAAAAAAATAGGCATTCACGGGAATAACAAGCCGGAATCCATAGGGACCTATGCATCTGCAGGATGCATCAGAATGTATAACAGGGATGCAGAAGAATTATATGCCCTGGTGCCTTTGGACACGCCTGTTGCTGTAAAGTACGACAGGTCGGAAGTGTTTGAGGATAAATATTCGGGGGAAAGGGCTGTAATAATTTACCCGGACAGCTATAAAAAAGGCCCTGGCAATTGCGGGCAGCTTTTGGATAAGCTGCGTCGGCTGGATATTTATGAAGAATTAATAAATAGAGCGCAAGAGATTCTGAAAAGAACCACCGGTAAACCTCTGACAGCATCGAAAGGAATCGGAGTGTTCCTAAATAATAGCCTGATGACCTGCGATGCCTTGGAAGAGAAGGATTGTATATTCATAAACCGTAAGGCTGCAGAGGACATATTGGGGCTGATACCTGGGATAGCAGGTCTGTTTGATATAGGAATAAAAGAAGCGGAAGGGAAGGTATATATCAATCTTACGCAGACTGTGAAGTGCCTTGGAGGAAGTATAACTTATGATAAAGCCGGTGATGCGTATATAAATATGAAAATCATCAAGATTAACGGGGTTTTTGCGGGTATTAATTATGGAAATTATGACAAGTCGGATCTGTTATCGGTAGAAGCTGTTAAGCAGCTTGGGTATGAATACACCGAAGATTCCGTTGATATAAGAATATTTGATAAAGGAATAATAAAGCTTATAAGGAATAATACCTGGGTTGTGAATGCAGATAACCTTGCCAAAGCCACAGGGGGATTTAAAAATGTAAGCTCCCGGGATGGAATTGTGGATATGGAGCTTCCTGTCTTCTTGAAAATAGGCGAAGAATACTATAAAATCGATAGCATTGATGGCAGGCTGGTACTGAATGCGGATACGGCTTGCAGCATATATGAAAGAAGCGGCCTGGATGTAAAAGATGAGGATGTTGATTTAGAGACTTTTCTGAAAGACTACGAGTATGAAACCAATTATTTTGGTACGGTAATTGAAATTAAAGCAAAAGGGAATTAAGTGTTTTATAAAATTTAACCTAATACAAAAACAGCAGCAGATAGTTGCTGTTTTTGTGTGATTAGAATATTTATCTAACCCTGGAACTTTATTTCAGGTATTTCGTCTAAAAACATCAGGCATATTTATATTTTAGCTTTAATATGTGTGATATAATCTATTTTAGGACATCAAAAAAGCAGGCTGCATATATATATATATATATACCAAATGGTAATTAAGAAAGCGTTTGCACGGAATTAAACAATCTGTTCGGCAGATGCCTGTAAGGCATATGATACAGCAGTTCAATCATTAGATATATATAAGAAGCGGGAGGGGGAAACATTGTGAGCGATCTGGAAAAGCTATTGATAAAAAAGAGCCAGTCCGGAGATATTGAGTCTTTCGAGCTCCTGATAAGCTCCTATGATAAAAGAGCCTACAATACTGCATACCGTGTCATGGGAAACGAAGAAGATGCTAAAGACATGGCGCAGGAGGCGATGATCAGGGTTTTCAGAGCTCTGAAAGATTTTAAGGGGCAATCGGCCTTTTCTACCTGGTTATATAGAATTGTGATAAATGTTTGCCTGGATGAGTTGAGACGAAGAAAAAATGAAAAATATGTCTCAATGGATAGCACAGTACAAACAGACAGCGGTGAACTTCATATAGAGTTATGCTCTGATAAAGAGACACCCGAGGCTGTCTATGAAAGGGTTGAGCAGAGGGAACTTATTAAAAATGCAATACATGAGCTGAACGATGACTATAAAAGCGTAATAGTGCTTAGGGAAATACAAGGTTTCAGCTATGAGGAAATATCCAACATACTTGATTGTTCCCTGGGTACCGTGAAGTCAAGAATAAATCGAGCAAGAACCATGCTGAGAGATAAGCTGAAAGTACGTATGGAACTTTCACAAGAAAACAGAGTCTAATTTGGTGAAGGGAGGTAGGAAGTTATGAAGTGCGAAACAATAAGGAATATGCTATCCTCATATATAGATAAAGATTTGAATGATATAGAAAAGACAGAACTGGAAAAACACCTTACGGAATGTGCGGAATGTAAAAAAGAATATGATAATATGCTTGATATAATAGCCGTATGCGGCAATCTGGAAGAAATTGAACTGCCTCAGAACTTCAGGACGGAACTTCATACAAGGTTGATTGAGGAAAAGGGGAAAAGGAACTTCTTTAGCGGGATTCTGGAGAAGAGATATATGAAAATGGCAACAGGAATTGCCGCCGCAGTACTGGTAATTGCAATTGGAATAGGAAGCTCCGCTTTGTTTTTTAATAATAGTGGGAAAACAGCCCAAACAAGGGATTCAGCTTCCAGTTATGGCGAAGCAGCAGCACCCGCTGCTCCCTATATGGGCGATGTGAATTTTTCTATGGATATAGCACCGGAGAAGCAGTATGAAACAGCTGTAGAAGAGGAGCTGCAGATGAATTCTGTGCGGGGGGTTTCGCCGGATACAAAGGCTCTTAAGTTTAAAGAAAGCCTCACAGCTGATGCAGGGGCATCCAGCCCGGCCATTGAAAGTTCAAGGTCAGGCAGAATGGTAATCAGGTCAGGCAACATATCGGTAAATGTAGAGAATGTAGATAAAGCAACTGTCGATATAAGGCAGCTTACTGAAAGCAGCGGAGGGTATGTAGAAAATTCTCAGATAGACAATATCACAGTACCGCAGCCTTATAATCCCAATGGGAGCCCCGGAGCCAAAGAGGTTACGGAAAAGTATGCAAATATGACCCTTAGGGTGCCTGAAGCCAAGTTTGAGGTTGCATTTAACAGCATTAAAGGCATGGGAAAGCTGATAAGCGAGAATATGAGCGGCAGTGATATTACATCGGAATATGTTGATACGGAAGCCAGGGTAGATAACCTCAAAATACAGGAGCAAAGCCTGAAACAGCTTATGACCAAGGCAAACAATGTGGATGAGATACTGAAGATAGAGTCGGAATTAAACAGGGTAAGGACAGATATAGATATTAAATCAGGAAATTTGAAAAACTGGGATAATCTGGTTAAACTTTCCACCATTTATATATATATGAAGGAGCTTAAGCCGGAAGAACTCAAAAACGTAGATATGCCTGGGATGTGGGAAAAAGCATACCGGGGCTTTATCAAAGCCATTAACAGCATAGTAACGGGGCTTGAGAATATCGTTATAACCCTGATTACCGCAACACCATACCTTATTATTGCAGTTATTCTTGCAGCAATCGGAATAGTAGTAATAAAGAGGGTAAAACTGAAGAAATTATAGTCTTCAGTCTCTAGTAACTAGTCCCTAGTCACTAGAGCTGAGAAAGGCACTGGAGCATTATTGATTAACTTCGAAGTCCTGCCATAGTTCTAGAGACTAGTAACTAGCGACTAGCGACTGACAAAAAGTATATCAACCCTTATGGGGGATATGCTTTTTTATTATCAGTGAACATTTTAAAAGGGTTTTTAGATTTTTAGTGGAAATAATATGAATATCAAATTGATATAATATTTGATTATTTATTGTGCTGATAGATTATGGAGGATGCAATGAATGGGAAAAGATAAATTGATAATAATTGACGGAGACAGCTTAATGCACAGGGCCTTTTATGCACTGCCCAAGCTCACCAATTCCAAAGGCTTTCATACAAGCGTAATATACGGATTTGTGAATATGATAAATAAAGTACTGGAAGAATATAATCCTCAGTATATAGGTATTGCCTTTGACAGGAAAACGCCGACATTCAGGCATTTGGAATACGCAGAATATAAGGCCGGCAGGCACAAGATGGCCGAGGAAATGGCGGAGCAAATCCCGGTGTTAAAGGAAGTCTTGGCTGCCATGAATATAAAACAGACGGAAATAGACGGATTTGAAGCGGATGACATAATCGGAACCGTTGCGGAGAAGTGTGACGAAAAAGGCATGTCAGCCCTGGTAATAACCGGCGATAAGGATGCTTTCCAGCTTATAAGCGACAATGTGCATATTCTTATGACAAGAAAAGGAATCAGTGAAATTGAGGAATACGATGAAGCAAAGCTTAAAGAAGTCTATGGAATTACCCCGGCCCAAATAACAGATTTTAAAGGACTTATGGGAGATGCTTCGGATAATATTCCGGGGGTGCCCGGAGTAGGGGAAAAGACTGCATTGGAGCTTATTCATAGGTTCGGCACAGTGGAAAATGTGCTGGGGAACGTATCGGAAATAAAAAAAGACAAGGTAAGGGAGAACATAACAAACAATGCGGAACAGGCAATTTTTTCAAAGAAATTAGCTACAATAGTCAGGAATGTGCCAATTGATTTTAATCTGGATGATTATGCCTTGAAGGAGCCGGATAGAGAGAAGCTTTACAGCATATTTTCCGAGCTGGAATTCGGGGCTCTGATGGAAAAAATGTTCGGCAGCCTTCCGAAGGATGAAAGAGCCGCAGTTGAAATCAATGTAAAGGAAATAAGCGGAGATAATGAACTTAATAAAGTAATTGCCGATATTAAAAAGTCCGGCAGATTTGCTTTCAAAATAGACGATGAAATGGGAGAAATGCTTAAGACCATATATATTGAGACAAGCGGGGAGCAGTACTATTATGTCATAAATGACAGCAACATTGGGGTTCTAAAAGAAATTATGGAGGACCCGGATATAGTTAAAACAGGGCACGATATAAAGCAAGATATACTGCTGCTGAAAAAATACGGAATAGATATAAACCCCATAGGCTTTGACACAATGATAGCCGCTTATCTGCTCAATCCTTCAAAGGGCTCCTATAGGATAAGGGATCTTAGCCAGGAATATCTAAGGGCAGGTGTGGACGGCTATGAAGCAAAAGGGTTGGATCATGTACAAAAATTCGGAGCTACGGTGAAAACGGTATCAGAGCTTCAGAATGTGCTTGCCGGCAGGCTTGAAGAATATGGGATGATGGAACTGTATTGCGCTGTTGAGCTGCCTCTGGTTACGGTGCTTGCAGATATGGAGTACGAGGGCTTCAATGTGGATAAGGGTATGCTGGAAATGTTGTCCGAGGATTTTGCGAAGCAAATAGAAGCCTTGACAACAGATATATATAAGTATGCCGGTGAGGAGTTCAATATAAATTCTACCAGGCAGCTTGGGGTAATATTATTCGATAAGCTTGGGCTGACTGCAATAAAGAAGACCAAAACAGGCTATTCCACGGATGTGGAGGTGCTGGGAAAGCTTTTGGGCAAACACCCCATAATAGAAAAACTGCTTGAATACAGGCAACTTGTAAAGCTTAAATCCACATATGTCGACGGCCTTATTGGGATAATAAACCCTGACACAGGGAGAATACATACAAAGCTGAACCAGACAGTTACGGCAACAGGAAGGCTTAGCAGCACAGAGCCCAATTTGCAGAACATACCGATAAGAACAGAAAATGGAAGGCAGATAAGAAAGGTTTTTATCCCCCGGAGTAATGAATACACTCTGGTAGATGCCGATTATTCACAAATTGAGCTTAGGATACTGGCGCATATATCCGGGGATCGGGGACTTCTTGATGCTTTTATAAGAAACGAAGATATTCACACCAGGACAGCTTCAGAGGTATTAGGAATAGAGCTTACTGAGGTTACACCCCTTATGAGAGGAAGGGCCAAGGCTGTGAATTTCGGAATAATATACGGCATAAGCGATTATGGGTTGTCACAGGATTTAAAAATACCAAGAAATGAAGCAAAAAAGTATATAGAGAGTTACTTTGACAGATATCCCGGGGTAAAAAAATATATGCTTGATATAGTAGAGGCTGCCAAGGCTGACGGATATGTCAAGACTATTATGAACAGAAGAAGATATATTCCGGAAATAACATCCAGAAATGCGATGAACAGGAACTTTGGGGAGAGAATAGCTCTGAATACCCCAATACAGGGCAGTGCGGCGGATTTAATAAAAATAGCCATGGTTAAGGTGCATGGGGAATTGAAAAAAAGAAATCTGAAATCAAAATTGATACTTCAGGTTCATGACGAACTTATTATAGAGACTCTAAGGAGCGAACTTGAAGAGGTAAAGCAGCTTGTGAAGGAATGCATGGAAAACGCCGTTGAATTAAGCGTGCCGGTTATTGCAGATATCAGCAGCGGGGATTGCTGGTATAATGCCAAATAGACTATCACATTAGAGCTGATATTAGAATAAACCTCAGGAATGCGAATGCGAATGCGAATACGGCCGAATCGATGTACAAATTAATCGGAATGAGTTTGGATAAGTAAGGTGTGATTTTTGATGGTTATAGGTCTGACCGGAGGAATAGCGAGCGGCAAGAGCACTGTTTCAGCAAAGCTTAAGGAACTTGGAGCAGCTATTATTGATGTGGATATATTGGCAAGAAGTGTTGTAAGCAAGGGGGAAATAGCATATAATAGAATAATTCAATGCTTTGGGGAGAGTATATTGCTGCCGAATGGGGAAATCAACAGAAAACGACTTGGAAGCATTGTTTTTTCGGATAAAAAGAAACTGGCATTGCTAAACGGCATAACCCATCCGGAAATAATAAGCAGAGTGAAGGAAAGAATTCGTGAGCTGAAAACAGCCGGTAATTCTGTTATAGTTGTGGATGCGGCAATACTTATTGAAATGGGACTGTACAAATATGTGGATAGTGTCTGGGTCGTAGCGGCAGACAGGGAAATTCAGATAAAAAGGCTTATTGAACGCGATAAATTTGATTACAGGGATTCAGAGAAAAGGATAAATTCACAGTTTACCGATGATGCGAGAAAAAAATATGCAGATATTGTAATCGATAATAATGAGTCAATTGAAACATTAAGCAAAAAGATAGAAGAATTATGGGGTAATGTTATGTCAGGGGGAGAATAATATTTGGATAAAAAAAGGAAGCTTGGGTATATCGGGCTTTTGGCTGCCGTAATGCTTTTATATATGGTAATACTTAATATACCGGGATTATTAAAGCTTATATACCCTCTAAAGTATAAAGATGAAATATTAGAATATGGGCATCTGCATAAAATAGATCCTTCGCTGATTGCCGCACTTATTAAAACAGAAAGCAATTTTAAGCCATATGCGGAATCAAGGAAGGGAGCAAAGGGCCTTATGCAGATAACCTCTTCGACGGGAGAATGGATAGCTGGTATTATCGGTATAAAAGACTTTAGTGAAGATATGTTGTTTGATGCGGGGACCAACATTAAGCTCGGAAGTTGGTATATCAAGTATTTGACGGGTTATTACAGCGGAGACTTTGAGTTGATTTTTGCTGCCTATAACGGAGGAAGCGGTAACGTTGACAAGTGGCTGAAGGACAGGAATATAAGCAGCAATGGCATAACTCTTGATATAATCCCTTTTCCGGAAACGGAGAAATTCCTTGTTAAGCTGAAAAAGAACTATAATGTTTATAAACGGATTTACCGATGGGAAGTAGTAAACGACAGTGAATGATTGGTGTAATAAAGGATGGGGAACACATGATGAAAAATAAAAAAATTTTATTGGCATTAATATTGCTCTTGTCATTTGTGATGATGTCCTGTACTAAGGCAATTGAGCAGGACAAAGCAGACATTGTCATAGAAAACGAAAAACCTGTGGAAGGCGGGGCAATAAACATAGGTTCGGTAGAGCCAGGTTCATTAAATCCTCTGCTTAACAGCAGCAAGTCATATAGCGAGATTTCCGGACTGATTTTTCAAAGTCTTGTAGAATATGATAAGAATCTGAGAATAACTCCTGTTCTTGCACAGAACTGGGGCTTTGAGAATGGTTCTTCCAAACTTGTAGTAAAGCTGAAGAACAATGTGTTGTGGAGCGACGGAGAAAGTTTTACCGCCGGAGATGTGAAATTTTCCCTGGATACGATTAAAGCATCTAAGGATTCTATATATAAGAACAATATAGAGCATATATATTCTTACAAGGTTAAAGATAATGAAACCATTGAAATAGTCTTTGACCAGCCTTTTGCAGCAGCCATTGATATGCTGAGTTTTCCAATAATACCCCAGCATATTTATAAAAGTAATTTGGATGCGGTGCCGGTAGGTACGGGAATATTTAAAGTGTCAGAATACAACAAGTTCAAATCAATGGAGCTGATATATAATGATAAATGGAATGGGGAAGGAAAGCCATACATTGAAAAAATCAAAGTCACATTTATAAATGATATTGAAGCATTTTCCACAGCCTTTCAGTTCAAAGAACTGGATTTATTAAATACAACCTCATACGACTGGGAAAAGTACAGTGAAAAGAAAGATGTAAACGCTTATAAATATTCAACCATGTATTATGATTTTATCGGACTGAATTATAATAACCCTGTTTTTCAGGATAAAGCGGTTAGAAAGGCAATGATCCAGGGGATAAACAGGAGATTGATTCTAAGCAAATATTTGCTTGGAAATGCAGTAGTAACGGATGTGCCGATAAATCCGATTTCCTGGCTGAATGACGGGGAAAACTTAATGTATGGCTACAGCAGGTCCGAAGCAGAGAATCTGCTGAAAACAGCCGGCTTCGCAGATTCAAATAATGATGGGGTATTAGACAGGGAAGTCGGCGGAATTAAGCAGGAGCTTAAGTTTACCCTTTTGACGAATAATGAGAATGACTTCAGAAAGAAAGCTGCAGAGGATATAAAGAAGAATCTGGAAGAAATAGGTTTTGGTATTGAAATTAAGCTTGTTGCCTTTGCTGATCTAAAAGCGGCGATAGACAGCAAGGCCTTTGATGCCGTGCTTACGGGCTACAATCTTTCAAATACGCAGGATTTGTCCTTTGCATTTCACAGCACGCAGATAGAAAACGGCAACAATTTTATGTCCTACTCAAACACCGATATGGATAACCTTTTATACCAGGCATATACCGCACCGGATGATAACCGGAGAAAAGAAGTGTATAAAAGGCTGCAGCAAAGTTTCAGAGAAGAAATACCGTGTATCAGCCTGTTTTTCAGAGATGCAGCATTGGTTGTAAGAAGCAAGATACAAGGGGAAATAAAACCTGATGCAGCGAATCCATACAGAAGCATATATCAGTGGTTTGTGCCGGAAAGCAAGAGATAAGAAGGGTTTCACCATGGTTAAACTTGACTTTGCTGACATTTAGAATTGTATTGACACAAGGGCGGTTAGGTTATATAATATTCAATGTGACAAGCGGATGTGGCGGAACTGGCAGACGCGCACGTTTGAGGGGCGTGTGGGCAACCGTATGGGTTCAATTCCCATCATCCGCACCATAATGTATATATAACTTCAGAGCTTAATGCTTTGAAGTTTTTTATTTTTTGAACTATATGCAGATTCGGTTTTTAACGATTTGGAAAGCAGTAAAATATTGCCATATATATGAAACGACATTAGGAGGGAATGGGAACCTTTTGGCGAATAATATATATATGTCATGCCATTTGAGTTCAATGTCATTTGTTTGGCACGAAACATACAGCATATACTATTTTTGGGGGAGAGGGTTAACTTGAAAAAGCTTATAAGCATTATAATTATTTTTGCTGTATTTTTAGCAGTATTGACATTTGGCGGGTTTACGGCAAATGCCGGGGCTCCATATAAGGAAGCCAGTTCCTGGGCGGTAACGGAGCTTGATAAAGCAGCGGGATATGGTTTTATTACAGACAAGATTATGAATAAGATGAATACATCAATTACCAGAGAAGAATTCGCAGAAATAGCGGTTAAGCTTTATGAAAGGTATACCGGAAAGACGGCTTCCTTTTCTGATATGAGAGCCTTTATCGACACTAAGAATCCGGAGGTATTTAAAGCTTATGATTTGAAGATTGTAAACGGGACAGACGCAAAGAAGAAGCTTTTTTCACCGGATCAGCCGGCTAATCGTGAGCAGGTGGCCGCAATGATGTTCAGAACAGTAAAAGCAATTGTGCCGGACGCTGATTTTTCTGCAGGGACGGCAAGTGGATTTACTGATAAAAAGGATGTATCCGACTGGGCTCTCGAGTCTGTCGGTTTTATGATAAAAAACGGGTTGCTAAAGGGAGAAGGGGGAAAGATTAATCCTAAGGGAACCTGTACAGGAGAAATGGCGGTACTCTTTGCAGTCAGGATATACGAAAAATATTCCTCCGGCAGCAGCGATAAGGGAAGCAGTCCTGAAGGCGATAATTCATATGATTGGGATCAAATAGTTATTAATGATACTGAGATATTCAGAGACAATTATTTCATTAAGGAAAAGAATGCCTTCTATTATATTTTTATTGAAGCTGAAAGGTTTAAGTATGCTTTTAAGCTCCCCTTTGCAGGAAGCTACACCTATCCGGAAGTGGATATAACGGGCAGTAATATCAGAATAAGCTGGAGCAACGGAGAAAAGACCGTTTTGAGGGTGGATTTGCAGAAGGGAAATACCGAGGCTCTGGTCAGCGGTGCGAAGATTGATGCCGGCATGGCTCCATATGAAGAAAGTGGGGAAATGTATATTCCCATTAATCTTTTTATTTCTGCAATGGAAATGGACGTAGAAACAACCAGCAGCGGAGACATATTATATATACAATACAAGAATGCTTTTCCCGGGGATATCCTGGCGGGAACATGGTCAGATACAAATATTGATTTGTTTGACGACTTGAAGGATGTAACATCAGGGTCAACTATATTGCCGCCTTATGCAACAGCATACAGGTTCAATGACAACGGAACTTATGAACTGAGAATGGTCAGTTCAGGCAGCAATAATGAAAAGTTTATTGCACAGAGGGGTAAATACAGAATCATGGGAAACACCATTATATTTTATGATATACTTGAAACAGTCTACAAGGGGGTGCCCTTAATACTGATTTACGAAGATAAATCATTGGGAAGGCCTCAGTATTCATTCATATACAACTATGATTCAAAAAAGGGCAGGATTGAAATCGGCGGATTTTGGTATAACAGACGCTGAGAGCAACAGAAATAATTCGGCTATACCAGGTAAAAATTTTGATTTTGAAATGTGTTCCAGTATATTGTAAAACATTGGGTATTGTGGTAGAATCAAAATGAATTAAATAGCGAAACTATTCAGGTGCTTTACCGCAGAGTATACTGCGGAAGCGTAAAGGGGAAGTGGGTGAGAATCCCGCGCGGTCCCGCCACTGTAAAGGGGAGTATCCTATGTATGCCACTGGAGTCAACGCTCTGGGAAGGCATAGGAAGACAATGAACCCAAGCCAGGAGACCTGCCTGAATTCGAAGCTTACCTACGAGCGATGGGGGGGTGCTTAATGCGATATTTTGTTCCTTCCGTTGAAGAAGGAACTTTTATTTTATGGCAACTAAATTAAAGGATATTAGGGAGAGGATGTTTTTATGAAGAAGCTGGCTGTATCAATTGTATTATTATTGATATTGAACCTTGCTGCCTGTGCGAAGGATGTAGTACCGCAGGGTTCGGACCCGGAACCAGGCATGGATGCTGCAAAAGAATCAAAGATCGAAGTGGTGGACTTTAAGGGCAGAAATATTGTGCTGGATAAGATTCCTCAGAGAATTGTCTCCTTATCTCCGTCAAACACAGAAACGCTTTTTGCCCTCGGTGCAGGGGAAAAGGTTGTAGGGGTTACCAGCTACTGTGATTATCCTGAAGAGGCCGGGAAAGTCCAACGGATAGGGACCTTTGAAGAACCGAATATGGAGCTTATAAAGAAGGCACAGCCTGATGTCGTGCTGGCCGGTTATTTAAAGAAGGAAGCTGTCAAAGCCCTTGAGGGTATGGGCATCCCGGTAATTGTTACGGAGGCGGAAAGTTTTGAAGAAATTTATAAAAGTATAGGTATTATAGGTAAATTGACGGGAACTGCCGCCAAAGCTGAAGAAATTATAACCGATATGAAAAACAAAATAGCAGAGATAGAAACAAAGGTAAAGGATAAGAAAAAGCCTGCAGTATTCTATGTTGTATGGGCGGACCCGCTTATGACGGCAGGTTCGAATACTTTTATAAATGACGTGATAAAAGCTGCAGGGGGAATCAATGTTGCTGAAAAGGTTGAACGTTGGGCAAACTATAGCGTGGAAGAACTTATAAGGGACAACCCGGATATGCTTGTAGCTGCCCTTCACTCCACAGACGAAGGCATGACTAAGGAAGACCTGAAGAAAAGTCGGATATTTAACAAACTTGAATGTGTCAGGCAGGGTAGGATATATGTAATGTCAGACGATAATATAATATCAAGGCCGGGGCCGAGAATAGTCCAGGCGATAGAAGAAATGAACAGGGCATTTTTTGGAGAATAGGTACGGGGCTCGAGGTTTAGGGGTTACGGGGTTGCGAGAGGCGGGGGAAGGCTTATGGATGATCAGATTAGAGTTGAAAAGCTAAGCTTCAGCTATGATGTAAAGAAAGTACTTGAACAAATAAATATGGAAATTAATAAAGGAAGTTTTTTTTGCATAATAGGTCCTAACGGATCTGGCAAGAGTACCCTCCTGAAAGTTATTTCTGCTGCCCTTAAACCGCAAAAGGGTGTTGTGTACGTTGAAGGAATAGATATAAGCCATATAAAGAACCGTTCCGTTGCAAAGCTGATTTCTTTTGTACCACAGAATACATCTCTTGAATTTGACTTTAAGGTTTCCGATATTGTGCTCATGGGCAGATATCCATATATAAACAAATTTATAGGAGAGAAACAGGAAGATTTGGAACTTGCGGAAAAAGCAATGCAATACACAAATACACTTTTCTTGAAGGACAGGAGCTTCATGGAGCTTTCGGGGGGAGAACGACAGAGGGTTATCCTGGCACAGGCATTGACTCAGAATACAGAGATACTAATTCTTGATGAGCCCGTTTCTCATTTGGATCTGCAGCATCAGATGGAAATACTGAATCTTATAAAAAAGATGTGTGTCGATAAGAAGTTAACGGCAATTACTGTCCTCCATGACCTGAATTTAGCTTCTGCCTACAGCGACTATATTGTAATGATGAGGAATGGAGAAATAAAGAAGCGGGGGACTCCCTTCGAGACATTGACTGCTTCCGGCATAAAGGAGATATTTGATACTGATGTTTACGTCTCGGTCAGCCCTGTGAGCAACAAGCCTTACATATATGCACTTGCCAGGCCCGACGTAGAAAAAAAGGGGATACGGGTTCATATTATATGCGGAGGGGGAAGCGGAAGCGAAATTATTGGAAGGCTTTATTCTGAAGGCTTCGATCTCAGCAGCGGGGTACTTGCCATAGGGGACCTTGACTGGAAGGTTTCCAAGGAAAACAACGTGCAGATTGCCGAGGAAATACCCTTTGCCGGAATATCCGATGAAGCATATGCAAAAAACAAGGAACTTGCTGAAGGGGCCGATGTTATAGTATTGACGGGACTGTACTTCGGAAAGTCCAATAAGAGAAATCTTGAACTTTTACTCGAAAAAAGCCTGGAGCAAAAGCCCTTATTTATACTTGACAACGAAAGTTTTGCAGAACGGGATTATACGGGAGGCAGTGCACTTCAGCTTTACGATAGTATTAAAGGCAGAGATAATTCAATGCTTATAGAAAGCAAAAGGCTGAGTGAAGAAATTTTGAAGGTGGTTGGCGCCCATGAATAAGATTGTCAAAAGCAATTGGCCTGCATTGGCATTTCTTATTGTACTTCTTTTAGCAGCATTATTGCTGGCGGTTGGGACAGGGGCTGTAAAAATCAGTGCCCCGGAGATAATCGGGATACTTGCCAAAGGTGATGATTCAGTCAATGCTTCTATTATTATAGACATAAGGCTTCCTCGGGTATTGCTGGCTGCTGTCGCAGGAGCCGGGCTCGCCGCTGTAGGCGGGGTAATGCAGGCAATATTCAAGAATCCTTTGGTGGATTCTTATACCCTGGGTATGTCCTCAGGAGCAGCCATAGGAGCAGTGATTTCCATTATAACAGGCTTGAACGTGAGTATTCTGGGTATAGAGACCACGGGGGTTTTTGCATTTTTAGGCGCTGTTTTAACACTATTTTTTGTATATGGCCTTGCATATACAAGGAGCAGGATATCCATCAATTCTCTCCTGCTGGCCGGTGTGGCAGTGAGCTATTTCCTTGCATCTGTCATATCTTTCCTTATGATGCTGAATCATGAGAAAATTGACCATATAGTTTTCTGGACAATGGGCAGCTTTTCCATGGCAACGTGGAATGAGTTCGGCATATCTTCAATAATAATATTGCCTTCATTGGCAGTGCTCTTTTTTTACACCAGGGAGCTCAACATGCTTGTGATGGGGGAGGATGCCGCCCGTCATCTTGGCGTCAATACAGCCGCATTAAAAAATATACTGCTGATAACCAGTGCTCTTATTGTCGGCGGTGTAGTATCTACAGGAGGAACTATAGCTTTTTTGGGGCTGGTAGCCCCTCATATTATAAGGCTTGTTATTGGATCGGATAATAAAAGGGTAATTCCTTATTCTGCGCTTTTGGGGTCAATACTGCTTGTGCTTTCGGATACTGTCGGAAGAATACTGATCCAGCCGGCGGAAATACCGGTAGGAGTAATGACATCCATAATGGGGGGGCCGTTTTTTATATTCCTTCTGAGAAGGCAAAAGGGAAAATAAAAAACTGAACACACGGTATGGTTTTAACTTCGCCGTGTGTTCAGTCAGCTTGCTGTCTTCGGTATTGCGTGCAGTCTTAAGTTATTTTATGATTTCCTTCATGCACTGGATCGTATAGTCAATATCTTCCCTAGTCACATCATTGTTTGTAACATATCTTATAAGCCCGTCTTCGGCTCCGTTTATCTTGATGCCTTTATCCAGCAACTCTTTTACAAGCTTTTCAGAGCTTATCCCTGTTTCCTCCATATCAAAAAAGACCATATTTATTTGTACATCTTCATAATTCAACTTGATTCCCGGTATTTCCGCAAGGCGTTTCGCCATATACTTTGCATTTTCATGGTCCTCAGGCAGCCGCTTTGTCATTTTTTCAAGTGCAATGAGCCCTGCGGCAGCAAGTATTCCGGCTTGCCGCATTCCTCCTCCCAGGAGTTTTCTGTTCTTTCTGGCTTTGTCCACAAATTGTCTGCTTCCTGCAAGCATGGAGCCTACCGGAGCGCACAGACCTTTGGAAAGACAGAACATTACAGAATCGGTATATTGTGTGATTTGTGAAGCATCCACACCGAGGGTTGCCGCAGCGTTGAAAAGCCTTGCCCCATCAAGGTGGACAGGTATATTCCTCTCCTTGGCTATACTATATATTTCCTTCATTCTTGAGAGCGGTACGACAGTGCCGTTTGACAATGCGTTTTCCATGCAAATAAGACCTGTCTGCGGATAATGTATATCATCCCCGCGAATAGCCTTTTCAATATCCTGTGGGTCCATAATACCCATATTTCCCTTAACTGTCCTGACCATTACCCCGGACAAAACCGCAGCAGCCCCCACCTCGTGCTGTACTATATGGCAATTCTCCTCCGCAATTATCTCATTGCCCCTTTTTGTATGGGTCATAACTGCCACCTGATTCCCCATAGTGCCGCTTGGAACAAAAAGAGCAGCCTCCTTGGCGGAATATTCCGCAGCCTTTTTTTCTAAAAGGCAGAGGGTAGGGTCGTCCCCATACACATCATCTCCGACAACCGCCTTTGCCATCGCTTCGCGCATTTCATCCGTAGGCTGGGTAACGGTATCGCTTCGTAAATCTATATATTTCAACTCTAAAACCCCCATTGCTATTTAATAAATATATTATACAACAATAGGCCACTATTAACATTATAAAATATGGATTCAGGTTAAATGTTTGGGTTAGAACATATTACTGTTCTGTACCGAGGTATTGTTTAATACTGTTATAGTAAGAAAAAATCAGTCTAAGGGGTGATCAATGGTGATTAACAGCAGATTATGGCATATAAGGCTTTTTTCATTCATTCTGATTGCAGCATTAATTATAGCAGTCTTTTCAACCGGAAAGCTTCCGGAAGTCTATACCGCATTCAGCGAAAATATTGGATATGAAAAAGTGGCAAGACAACTTTTTGAAACCTATAATGTGATGGATAATAGTTTTCATTTTGAACTGCCTGATTCGTGGGAAACGCAAGAGTCATTTTTTACAGGAGGAGAAATACTATATCATCTGAATTTTATCTCCCAGGACAAGAAAATAAATGGCTTTGTACAGGTTTGGAGGCTCTCTGGTCCATTAAAGCAGTTTATTGAAGAGTCTGAAAAGGCAGCTACGGGTGCCGTTGAATTCAAATATTTCAATATCAGGGAAATTGCGGCTGATAATAAAAAAGGCTATCTTTTGGATTATAGCAGAGCAAACCAGGAAGGGAAATACAATAGGGCTTATGAGGCATTTATAGAGGGTTACTCAAACAAAATATACAGATTAAGCTTTTTTGTGAAGGAAAAAGAATGGAGAAAGTATTACCAAATTCTTTTTGACAGGATTATAAAATCAATTGAGATAAAAAAGTAAGAATGCATAAGGCGGGCATAATGATAAGGTATTTTGTTTACAGTTAAAGGAAAAGTATATTTTATGGCGAATAATTATTAATGTTATGTTTTATTTTTATGGGGATTGGTTTTGAGTATATCAGGAGGTGTTATGAGTGTTGATTAATTTCATTTTGTGTGAGGACAAGCAGGTTATACTGAATAGTATAAGGACAAGCCTGGAAAAGGCTATCGAGCAAAATGGGATAAATGCCGTGATAAGCCTTGCAACTGATAATCCAAGAAGGATAATCGAATACTCAAGGCAATATGCACAAGGAGTAAATGCATATTTTCTTGACATAAACCTGGAGCAGAGTATGAATGGACTCGAGCTGGCCAAACAAATCAGGAACTATGATCCGCACTGTTACATAACTTTTATTACAGGCCATCCGGAACTATGTATGACAGTGTTCAGATATCACATCGAAGCTTTTGAATACCTTGTCAAACCGGTAACATATCAGGCCCTTGAAGAGTGCGTGATTGCAATAGGCAAGCATTACTACCGGTACTTGAACCATCAGAAACATAACAAGGAGACAATGGTCATAATCAGGTCGGGGAATCGTGATTATAATGTAGAATTGCACAGCATCATATATGTTGAATCAATAAATCAGAAGCTTGTGGTACATACCAGGGATCGCAGCATAGAATTTTTCGGTTACCTGAAAAACATTATCAATGATTTGAATGAAAACGGCGAAAACTTTTATCGATGTCACCGGTCATATATCATCAATATTAACCATGTAAAAGAAGTAAATTATAAGGATTCATATATTGTGATGTCCAGCGGCGAAAAGTGTTATATGTCCAGACAGCAAAAAGGAGAAATAAGAATTTTGTTAGATAGGATGGCACAGAAAGATGATTGTATTATATAAGATATTTATAAATACGTTATCAATTGTCATATATATTTACTTGGCCCAGTCGATATATGGTTTTCAACGGAAGAAGAAGGTATTTATTAAATTTGTCATAGCGGCTGGCTTAGGTGTAAATATACTGGTATTTGCAGACAGGTATATAGGAATGGGTATCAGGGCTGCAGGAGTACTGCTTTTGCTAATCTTGTTGTCTATATATTTAATGAAATTAAAATTGATTCAAACCATAGTATGCAGCATTACATATAGCATTGTTCTTGCTATTGGGGATATTACAGCTGCTTCATTAATGGTGAATATTTATGGTTATGCCCCCGATATGATAAAGTCACATTTTTTACTGTCCATAACTATGGATTTAATAATATATGGAATAGCTATGATTATTATTTTTTTAATAAGACTTTTAGGACAGACGCAAGAGATGGTAGACAACTATAAGCGCAGCATCAGTGTAAGGACATTACTTTATATGTTAGCAACTTTCATCATTATAGCGGTTAATCATTCAATATATGCAAAACTTATTGAAACGATAGATCACAATATACTGCTTGTAAATATTGCTATTTTATGGTTATATCTGATACTCAGCCTTTATATTAATTTTTCTAATAGTGCACTGGCTCTAAAGGAGCAGCAGTATGACCAGCAACAGGATTATATCAGAACCATAGACAGTCTGATAAATGATTTCAGAAGGCTTAAGCACAGCTATGCCAATACTTTATACAGTTTTTACGGATATATTCAGGATGGTGATTTGCCGGGGCTAAAGGCCTATTATGCAGAGATAATGGATGATGCAAAAAGAACGGACAGTAATTTGCTCCTGGCTTTACAGCGGATAAAGATATATGCAATATTCGGACTGCTGTGGAACAAGATTAATGAAGCAACGGGCAAAGAGATAGAAGTAGGACTTAAAGTTGCTAATGAAGTGCGTGAGGCGGGGATGAGGCTTACAGACCTCTGCGAGGTAATAGGAAATTATCTTGATAATGCAATTGAGGCAGCGGCAGCCTCGGAAACTAAAAGGATTAATATCAGCCTGACCGATGATGGGGGATACCTGACAATATGTATTGAGAATACCTGTGGAGATACTGTTGATGTGAAGGAAATACAAAGGAAAGGGTATTCTACAAAGGGAGATGGGAGAGGTTTTGGTTTGGCGTTAACCAATCAGATACTAACCGGATATACAAATATATTGCACAATACATTTTCAGAAGAAGGCATATTCAGGCAGGAGTTGATAATAAGAAGATAAGGGCACATTACGTGCTCTTATCTTTTTTCTAGTCCATTTTTATTAGTGATTCTGGCATTTTTGGCTCTCTGAACATCCAGAATATACATGCCATTGACGATGTACTTGCAATAAACAAAGCCAAGGTACTGATGAGAAGCATTAGTGGTTTAAGGAATCTTTTCATTTTTATACCTCCTTTTTCTTGTTTATTTCCAGGCCGGCGCCGAAAATATTGCCTGTCAGCTTGTAAGTAACGGGAAGTATTAAAGCTGACTCAATCAATGCAGCAAAAACTATGATGGAAGAAGCCGGTGTGCCCAAGCTATGTAGTGAAGCGGCATAAAGTATTAACACAGTGATGCAGGACATTATTTTTAGCTTCCTCCGGAGCTTTCCGCTTGCAATGGGCCGCTCCTCTGTATCAGCCGGAGCATATCGCAGCGCCGCCATAAAGCATAAGGTGAAAATAGTGCTTGATATATATATGTTTAATTTTATTGTCATTCCAAAGTATAAAATACCGGAAAACAACAGAATACTTGCAGGAAGGCATGTCCACTCACGTTTGGCATGAAGTCCGGATGCAAAGGTCCGCAGCATACCGAAGCTTACAAATGCAATAAGGAAATATTCAAATACATTTAATAGTATTGCCAATATGAAAATAATAAGCATTTTATATGAGTTAGCAATGAAAACAGCAATACCATAGTCTATTTCGGCAAGTTTTTGTTCCGGCAAATCCTCCACATTCGATGCAATAGCAGTTGTGATTTTCGCACTTATTTTCTCCGGAAATTCCATAAAACCAATCCCTTTATGTTTTTTCATTGCCTTATGGGTCAAAGACCGAATCCATTGCATTTATTGATTGTTCAAATTTTATACCATAAATAGGAAACGGTTCAATAGCTTTTATACAAATTGTCCTTGTTGTCATACAAAATGCAAAAGATTGTCAAAAAAGCTGTAAATTCATCAGTTCATATAGAAAAAGCACGGAAATGCTCGACCGATATTAATACATTTTTAATTTATATTATTGGAATATTAATAGCGGAAAATATTTCGTGCCATTTGAATTCAGTGTAATTTGTTTGGCACGAAATATATAGCAGAAAATAAAGAAAAAGAAGGATTGGAGCAGATACAGCAATGTCCGAATATAAAAGGGGAAAGCTAATAATAATTGGCGGAGCCGAAGATAAGCGAACAGATAAGGCTATACTTAAGGAAGTTATAAAAATATCCGGGGGAAAGAACTCACATATTGTTCTGATTACTACAGCGACAAACAGCCCTGTGGAAGCGGGCAAGGAGTATGAAAATCTGTTTGGAGAATTGGGGGCAGGCAGTGTGGAATCAATAGAAATCGCAGATAGGAAAGCGGCGAATAATATTGATGGCTTGAATACTATAGATACTGCAAATTGCATATTCTTTGTAGGCGGTGATCAGCTGAGAATTTCCAGCATATTAGGCGGCACAGAAGTGCACAGAATGGTAAAAAAGGCATATGAAGAAGGTAAAGTGATTGCAGGAACCAGCGCAGGCGCCTCGATGATGAGCGAGATAATGGTAGTAGAAGGAAAGGATGAGGATGCCCCAAGAAAATGTACACTCAAAATGGCTCCGGGGATGGGTTTCCTAGCCGGTGTTATCATTGACCAGCATTTTAACCAGAGAGGGAGGATTGGAAGGCTGCTTGCCGCTGTGGCGCAGAACCCGTATATAATAGGTATTGGGATTGACGAGGATACGGCTATGATAGTTAACGAAAAGCTGGAATTTATAGTGGAAGGTTCCGGAGTAGTTACAGTTGTTGATGGCAGGGAAATCTCTTTTACAAATATATCAGAACAATATCCGGATCACCCTCTTGCAATAACCAATGTAAAAATCCATGTTTTTCCAAAAGGGTATGGGTTTAATTTAGTTAAAAAACAGGAAATACTATTGGAGGATACTTTTTTTCAAAAACACAAGGAGGAAATGTTGTGATTATTGTAAGCAGTTATGCTTATCAGGGGAAAAACATATACAGCCATAAGCCTGTAGTGAGATTAGTAGTTGATTTGGATAAATATGCAGACATTCCGACAAAAGATATTGAGGGTTTTAATGAGTCAATTCAGGAACTTCTGCCTGGGTTGAAAAAACACTGTTGCAGCAAGGGATATGAGGGAGGGTTTATTGAAAGGCTGCAGGAAGGTACTTATTTTTCACATGTTATAGAGCATATCGCAATTGAACTCCAAGTCAGGCTGGGATACGATATTAGGTTTGGCAAGACACGGGAGACGGGGAATAAGGGCGTATACAACATTATTTACGGATATGAAAATGAACAGGCAGGTTTGGAAGCAGGCAAGCTTGCACTTGAAATCGCGGAAGGGATACTTGCGGGGGAGATGCCGGATATAAACAACAGACTGAAGAAAATCAAAAAGGTATGTATCGCAACGGATTTTGGGGTAAGTACAGCTTCGATCGTAAAGGAGGCAAAAGAAAAAGGCATACCAATAATGCGATTGGGAAACGGAAGCATTTTGCAGATGGGATACGGAAAAAATCAGAAAAGAATAGAGGCAACCCTAACTGAGAATTCGAGCTGTGTGTCGGTTGATATAGCTTGTAATAAGGAGCTGACCAAAAGTATACTTCATGAGTATGGAATACCTGTTCCGGAAGGAAGGGTATTTGGAAATGAGCAGGAAGCTTTGGAATACTGTGAAAAAATAGGCTATCCAGTCGTCGTGAAACCAAATTACGGAAGTCATGGTAAAGGAGTATCGCTAAACCTGAAGAACCCTCAAGAAGTACTGGAAGCATATAGCATAGCCAGAGAATATGAAGACACGGTTCTGGTGGAAAAGTATATAAAGGGAAGCAATTATAGGGTATTAGTGGTCGGAGGCAGGGTCATAGCAGCTTCTCATCGGATTTCTGCTCACGTAAAAGGTGATGGATTAAGCACATTAAGTGAGCTTATAAAAAAAGAAAACAGTAACCCCATGCGCGGCGAAGGGCATGAGAAGCCTTTGACAAAGATAAATATTGATAAGGTTTCCGAGCAATACCTTGAGAGAAAGGGCATGACTCTTGATTACGTACCTAAGGATGGGGAAATAATATATTTACGTGAAAATGACAATCTGAGTACGGGTGGAATAGCGGTTGATGTTACTGATGAGGTTCATGAACGGAATAAGGAAATAATTGTACAGGCTGCCGGAATAATAGGGTTGGACGTGGCAGGGGTCGATATCAGCACTGTTGATATTTCAAAGCCACTGGTCGAGACAGGAGGAGCTATAATAGAGATTAATGCTGCACCGGGGATAAGGATGCATCACTACCCCTACCAGGGTACCTCCAGGAATGCAGCAAAAGCTATAGTTGACATGTTGTTTCCCGATGGAAGTGAAAGCAGGATTCCTATTGTATCGGTGACGGGGACAAACGGAAAAACTACAACCTCAAGAATGATTTCCCACATAATAAGCCGTATGGGCTGCACTGTAGGGATGACCACCACAAGCGGAATCTATATTAACGATGAATTGGTAAAATGCGGGGACAATACCGGCCCGGTAAGCGCAAGGACGATTCTGATGGATAAAAGGGTGGAATATGCGGTATTGGAGACGGCCCGAGGGGGTATAGTCAATAAAGGGCTGGGTTATGATATGGCCGATGTAGGTATAGTTACCAATATCACCGAAGACCATTTGGGGATTGATAATATTAATACTCTTGAGGATTTGGCTTATGTGAAGTCTTTAGTCGCTGAAGCCGTCAAAGAGGATGGTTATGCTGTTTTGAATGCGGATGACCAATATTGTCTCAGCATGAGAGAAAGGATAAAGTCAGGCA
This sequence comes from Bacillota bacterium, assembly GCA_029553855.1. Classification (GTDB taxonomy): domain Bacteria; phylum Bacillota; class Clostridia; order Lutisporales; family Lutisporaceae; genus BRH-c25. The sequence continues at coordinate 24,464 of JAKPKE010000142.1, forward strand.
TTATATTGTTTTCGCAGTCAATAGAAAATAAAGCCGTAAGAGATCATGTTCTGTGCGGAGGAACAGCTATATACAGCGACCGGGACACCATTTTCATAAATAAAGGGGGAAAAGAGATGCCCTTTATTGAAATAAAAGCCATACCCGCAACAATGAGTGGAGTATTGAAATACAATGTAAGCAACAGTATGGCTGCAATAGCAGGTGCAATCGGAATGGGGGTTCCCGCAGAAAAAATAGTATCGGGTCTTTCCACATTTGGAAGTGATAGCGTCAGTAATCCGGGAAGATTCAATATTTATGAAATAGGCGGTATAAAGGTGGTATTGGATTATGGACATAATATAGACGGATATAGAGCGGTTATTGATGCGCTGAAAAAGATAAGAACCGGACGTCTTATAGGAGTAATCGGAACACCGGGAGACAGGACGGATTCGAGCACAATAACCATAGGGAATATGTGCGGCAACTGTTTCGACAGGATTTATATAAAGGAGGATAAGGATAAAAGGGGACGTGAACCGGGCGAAATAGCAGCATTACTTGAAAAAGGCTGTAAAATGGGAAGTATCAAAGCATCGGAAGTATTTATTGAGCTTATTGAAGAGAATGCGCTGGAGAAGGCGATTTTGAATGCCGTGCCCGGTGACATTGTCATAATATTTTTTGAAGAATATCAACCGCTCATAGATGTAATCGAGAGGCTGACAATAGAGCTTTCAAAGGATCATCAGATTATTGCATAATAGGAGAAAAATGCGACGCAGTCACATTTTTCAGTCACGAGTCGCTAGTCGCGAGATACGAGAAAAGCCAAGGTATTCCTTGAGGGTCAAAGATCCTTCACTGCGTTCAGGATGACATACTACCTCAACAATCTGAGCATTTTGTACAAGTGTGCCCTGATATACTATGCAATTCCCCATGGAGTATAGTCACATAAGAGCAAAGCCTTTGTATATCAACTAACACCTATGTGGATAGCAAATACCGGCGTGGGGAAGCTATTTTTGACGAAACCTTACACTGACCTCGGAACGTAAAGGCTTCCGGGCAAAATCATCAGACGGGCTTGCAGAGATGGGACCCTCGCCAATGATTTTGCTGGCTTTGGAAGGTGAGGAGAACATACTTCCCCTACAGACGGAGTAATTCACAAACTATGTCGCATTATACTCCGAATACGAAAAAGAGGTGCCGTTAACTATTTATTAATAGTTTTGCTACACCTCTTCGCTTTCTTATGTTTATTATTTGCTGATTTTGTTCTTTATTTCGTCTTGGATTTGAGCTAGGAAGTCCTCAAACTTCATTACCCCCCTGTCGCCTTCCTTTCTGTCTCTAACCGCTACAGCCTCAATTTCCACTTCCTTATCTCCAACTACCAGCATATATGGTACTTTTTGCATTTGTGCCTCTCTGATTTTGTACCCTATCTTTTCACTTCTCAGATCGGCTTCAGCGCGAATATCCAATTCTTCAAGCCGTTCTTTCAGCTTTTCGGCATAATCCCTCTGTCTTTCGGATACAGGCAGTATTACTGCCTGCACAGGAGCCAGCCATACAGGAAATGCGCCTGCATACTCTTCGATTAGTATCCCTATAAACCTCTCCATGCTTCCATATATTGTCCTGTGGATCATAACCGGTCTATGTTTTTCACTGTCTGTCCCTATATAAGTCAGATTAAATTTTTCGGGCATCTGAAAATCCAACTGTATGGTGCCGCACTGCCATGTACGTCCAATGCAATCCTCCAAATGAAAATCAATTTTCGGTCCATAGAAAGCTCCGTCACCTTCATTAACCTTATAAGCCAAACCTGCCGCATCCAATGCATCTCTTAATGATTCGGTTGCGTTCTCCCAATCTTCGTCGCTGCCCATTGAATTCTCCGGTCTTGTCGAAAGCTCAACTCTGTATTTGAAGCCAAATAGTTTGTAAATATAGTCTGTCAGCCTTATTACCCCAAGAACCTCCTCTTTTATCTGCTCAGGAGTCATAAAAATATGAGCATCGTCCTGGGTAAAATTCCTTACCCGCATAAGACCGTGAAGGGCGCCCGAAAGCTCATGCCTATGCACAAGCCCCAATTCACCCATCCTAAGGGGCAAATCCTTGTAGCTATACATTGAATTCTTATATATCAGTATTCCGCCAGGACAGTTCATCGGTTTAATCGCATAGTTTTTCTCATCGATTTTTGTAAAGTACATGTTTTCCTTATAGTGATCCCAGTGCCCCGATTGATGCCACAAATCCTCGCTCAGAATAATTGGAGTCTTAATCTCTTTGTATCCGTTCTTTCTATGAATATTCCTCCAGAAGTCTTCAAGTTCATTTCTTACTATCATTCCTTTCGGATGAAAAAATGGAAAACCGGGACCCTCTTCCTGCAGGCTGAACAAATCAAGTTCTCTCCCAAGTTTTCTGTGATCCCTCTTTTTTGCTTCCTCAAGCAAATTCAAATACTCATCCAGCTGGCTTTTCTTTATAAAAGAAGTTCCATAAATTCTTTGAAGCATCTTATTTTTCTCGCTGCCCCTCCAATATGCCCCGGCCACGCTTAGAAGCTTAAGAGCCTTAACTCTTCCGGTAGAAGGTGCGTGAGGCCCTGCACATAAGTCTATAAATTCCCCCTGCCTGTAAAAAGATATTATCTCATCCTCCGGCAGGTCGTTGATCAGTTCAACCTTATAGCTTTCACCCATCCTGCTCATCACATCGATAGCTTCATTTCTGGGCAGCTCAAACCTTTCAAGCTTTAGATCCTCTTTTACTATTTTCTCCATTTCTTTTTCTATAGAGATAAGGTCTTCCTCCGAAAAAGATTTGTCCGAATCAATATCATAGTAAAAGCCTGTATCTATTGCCGGTCCAATTGCAAGCTTCACCCCGGGGTAAAGCCTCTTTACCGCTTGGGCTAAAATATGGGATGAGGTATGCCTGAGCGCCCATTTCCCCTCATTATCATCGAATGTCAGTATTTCAAGATTGCAATCCTCATTTATTGGAGTGCTCAAGTCTGTAACCTTTCCGTTAATTTTTGCAGCCAATGCGGCTTTCAGAAGACCGCCTCCAATAGAAGCAACTATTTCCCCAACTGCAATACCCTTCTGAAATTCTTTAATCGAGCCATCTTTTAAAGTTACTTTTATCATTATTATTCCTCCTTATAGTCGAGTTTGAAATTATATGGCCTTTTTCAAGGCACAGGATTCAGTTTCAAAAACAAAAAATCCCGCCCCTTGAGGGGCGAGAGAAGTTCCCGCGGTTCCACCCTGATTTGTACTCTGGATTGTAACGTAATCAACGACTAAGCTTACTTAAGCGCAATGCCCTTTCAACCCGTTGCTCCAAGGTGGTTTTCAATCAAGGTATCCAAGGAATGCTTTCAGACACTGACATTCCATCTCTGCTGGTACTCTTTGATTTACTTGTCCTTATCATAGCAATACAGTATTATTATTATCTATAAATTATATATTCTTTAAAATAAAAAGTCAATTAAATTAATTTCATGACAACTGCCTGCAAGAACCCTATTATCCCTCCAAGAAGCCCTCCAAGCATTTCAATATATTTTAATTCTCTGTGGACAAGACTTATAATAATTTTCTCCATATTCATAAGCTCAATATCTTCGATTTTTTCTTTAACCATTTCTCCTATCTTTACCTTATATACTGTATTGCTTATAATGCCGTCAATGGAGCTGTCGAGTATTGACATTGCATCCTTATTTATCTGCTCACCGAAGTAGTCAATTATTTTGTTTTTTATTGAATAAGGTATAATAGCAGGTATTTTATAGTCAATTACTCTAAGCAACTTCTCCTTTATTATAATTATTACTTCTTTTTTATTTTCTTCTGTCACTAATCTGTCAAAAATCTCGTGTATTGATATAAGTTCCTTCTCTACAACCTCCCCGATGCTTATGGCGATATCGTGCCTTCTTTTAGGAATCAGTCCCTGTATTGTTATGTTAAAAACCGGTATCCTTATGGGTTTTATAGGTCTGAACAGCATTTTTATTGCAAGTACATTTGTGATCCAGCCGATTACTGCACCAATAATTATTAAAAACAGTACCTCATACATTTAATAGCCCCCGATTATCATTAGTTTTTGTATTTGTGATATCCGCCCTCGTGCGTTTGCGGAGCAAATAATCGCACGGCATAGAACAAATAGCGGCTTCGCCGTATTTGAAGCCCATGCGCCTTTTCCGAATGCAATGAGGAAATTCCGGCGCAGGCACTCAAATCAAAGGTTATTATATCACAAATCCCATTTACAGGCTATATTTGTTTGGTTTTTTGCTATCTGACGGGCTGCCGCACAAATCGCACCTGCTGCAAATTGTTATCCTTTCCGCAAACACGTTCATTATAGTTTGAACGAGTTCTCTGTTCTTAAATCCTTCTATATCATGTATCATTATTTTATTAGGTGAAATTGTAATTAGCGTACTAATCAGAAGATCATCGTAATTAATTGCATCATCTAAGATTTCTGACCGCAACTCATCAAAATACTCACTGCTTATACTATTTCTGTTTTCATCAAACAACAAATACCTTCCATCTTTGGATTGGAATAAGTGTAAAACATCTACCTTGGACTCCTGGATTTCTACAAAATATCTCAGCAATTTAATAAACTCATTGTATTCCCTCTCTGCAACATAGATTTCCAAAGCCCGTTCAATTACCTCATTTAACTCGCTTAAATAAGAATTAAGCCTGAAATTGATAAAGCCCTCTATATTAAATTCATTCTCTGTATCCAAATATTCCAATATATTTTGCATGATTTTGTTTCTTCTGTCTCTTTTATAAAAGCCTCCCGGCTCTACTGGGTCTTTATTATTCAAAAGTTTGTATGCATTGTCTGCAACAATTGTCCGTTCCCTATCGTTTAAATAAAAAAAGTTTTCCTTAATAATTTTTTTGAAAAGCTTTATTTCATAATGTTTGATAATTACCTCCGTCAAAATCGTTGCAAGAATATATTTAAACTCTTTATAAGCTTTTCTGTCTGTAATTCCGCTGATGAACGTTTCCTCTGCACCACAGCTTACAAATAGTGAACTTCCGATATAGTAATCCTCACGAACAACATCTATACCTTTCTTTTTTGCCTCATTCAATTGACTGTATATATCTTCTTTTATTATTTCAGCATCACTGCATGAGCCTATTGCTACGAGATACATTTGTCCAACTCCCTCCTTTATTGGACACTGATAAATTACTTTGTTTCAATTAGTATTTGTCATAAAATTTCTTGTATTCAGTGCCAAAGAGCTGGTGAAATATGGAATAATCTGCAGTTGCTTATCTTTCTTCTTAAATTATTGCTAATATTATACTTTATCTGTAAATATTTCAGTTATGGTATAAAATACAATTAAATCGAATGACATTTTAAAGGTATAACAGACCCATAATCCGTAAGCTTTTCATTAAACAAAGTAATTATTTCAAAACCTTTATTGTTAATGAAATCTACTAATTTACGGCCTTCATTCAAGCTCTCAATACTCCCTGTAAAGGCTATTTGTTTTCTTGATATCAAGCCGCTTGCACCGCCGATAAACCCATAACCCAAACCTTTTAATTCTATTCCCCCCGGTTTTATCAAAAAGCTTTCTATGCCATATTTCTCTGCAATTCTGGAAATCTTTCGGTCTGATGTTATTATGGTTCTTTCGTCTAATATGCAGACTGAACATTTTGTATAGCCCTGTCTGACATCAATCATCACTGAATTCTCTTCTTCAAGGGCCTTTCTCACTTCAGGATCAGTATATTTCAAATTATGAAAAGCAATATCCCCAACTTTCAATACATTATATGCAATATTGCCTGGATAGTTTCTAACCAGCCAAGTTGCACCCTTTGTCACTGCAAATCCTTTTTTCTCAAGAACTGGAGTTAGGGCTTCATATATATTTGGAGCCAGAACTATTCTTTTGCCTCCAATATGCAGCATAAGCATATCTGGATGTCCATCCACAGCCTTGTATAATTCCTGACATCTTACTGTTTTTATGCATTCAATACCGTTTTTATTAAGATTTTCTTCAATGACAGGATTTATTCGATAATCCAACATAGCCAGGCTAACCTTTCCATCAGGAATAAACGGCACTTTTAAAAACTCCAATTACATCCACCCCCGCATTTTTAATTCCAAAACACTTCTGTATGTGACGAGAACGCATTTATTACACGGAAATTAGTTGAGTCGAATATGTATACAAAAAACAAAAACACTTATTGTATCCAATAAGTTATATCATCATGGAGGCGACACCCGGATTTGAACCGGGGATAAAGGATTTGCAGTCCTCTGCCTTGCCACTTGGCTATGTCGCCTAATGTAATTATGGAGCGGGTTACGAGATTCGAACTCGCGACTTTCACCTTGGCAAGGTGACACTCTACCACTGAGTTAAACCCGCATATAAAATGGTGCCTTGGGGCGGAATCGAACCACCGACACGAGGATTTTCAGTCCTCTGCTCTACCGACTGAGCTACCAAGGCATGGTGTGATGGCGACCCAGAACGGGCTCGAACCGTCGACCTCCAGCGTGACAGGCTGGCATTCTAACCAACTGAACTACTGGGCCATCATTAATTTGGTGCGCTGCTTATTAACGCTATGTGCTTCGCAGATCTAAGTCGCTCCGCAAATGCTACGCTTTAAATCAAGGAATGTCGGTCTT
>JAKPKE010000148.1 GCA_029553855.1 Bacillota bacterium
ATACCGGCGGCTACTCGATACTTTGTGAATAGTGTTGTACTGCTGCATTCCATTATTGAAAAGTATAGAAAAAGCAGCATCAGTAATCTATCTCTTTCGTAAATGTTGCATAAGTACATTTTAGTACTAGCCGTTTTCACAGTAATATTTACTTCGCTGTTTACAGTTTACGGGTGTAAGCAAGGACATCAGCACAAAATGACAGCTTTAAGCTATTCAGTCAACAACTGCTATAACACTAGAAATCTAATAAAAGTAACTTTTAAAGCGGTGTGATATGCTTTTTTGTTTTGTTATTTCAACTCCTAGTTATAGTCCAATTTCGTAAAGGATATATTTTTAAAACTCTGGCTTCTGTCAAATAGTTTGAAAACAAAATATTTCATAAATGCAGATACTTAAAATATTTGTATAATCTTCAAGATATATCGTCAATAAAGCTGTAAATAATATAAATAGCAGGAATTTTGATTTAATAAAGCTGCTGTGATGAGTAATAAATGGAGGAAATAATGAAAAGAAAAATACTTTCAATTACTGTTTTGATATTATACACGCTTATTATTGGATTGCATTGCGCTGTCTATGCCGATGAAAATGAAAAAGTCGTGGTACTTCTTTATCATCACTTACTTAAAGATAGTGAGAATAAAAATAGAAGCAATGCCGCTATTGTTTCTGTTGAGAACTTTGAGAAGCAAATGAAATATCTTTACGATAATGGTTATAAGACAATAACCATGCAATCATTAAATAATTATCTAAAGTATGGGACCCCTTTACCCAAGAAAAGCGTCCTCATTACTTTTGACGATGGTTATAAGAGCAACTATGTTTATGCATATCCGATATTAAAAAAGTACAATTTCAAAGCGTCAATATTCATGATAACAAGTAAGATACCTGATAAACCGCAAGTTTTTAACCCAAATAGATTATCCTTTATTAGCAAAGGAGAAATAGTAAAAAGTAAAGATATATTTGAGTTTACTTGTCACACGCATAACCTTCATAAGCTTGAAAAGAATAGAAAAAGCGCATTGCTAAATTCAGAAAAGAAAACCATAGTAAAGGATCTGAGGGTGAGTAAGCAACTAATATATACAAGGTTCTTTGCATACCCGCATGGGCAATATAACAAACGCATCGAAAGTATTCTAAAAGAAGAAGGCTTTGAACTGGCCTTCACAGTAAAAAAAGGCGCAGTGAACAAGCGAAATAACAGATTTGAACTAAATAGAGTGCCTATATTTTATCATACTTCTATTTATGAATTCAGAAAAATTCTTAATGAGTACAAGGATTGAATTGAATAAAGTTAGGTGCCAGAGAAACCGATGAAAAACTAAAGCTAAAGTGTATTATTTGAATGCCCTAATCCAAAAACTTTATAACATCAGCCCAAATGGCCTGTTGGGAAACCAGCAGGCCTTTTTTGGTACCCATTTTTAGAAGCTATGACTAAAAGCAGTCATAAACGCAACGTGTGCTCCTGTGTGTAATTATAAAAAGGAAATAGGGAGCCTGCCTTATAGGTCAAATGTGAGCGCAATCCCCCCCCATTTTCATCCTTAGCATTTCGCTGTCCCATCATACAGAATCACTTCCTCGTTTTGTATCCTATGAAGAAAGTCATCCTCAAGGCTTCCAGTCGTAAAATATCAACTTTCAACTACAGAGCTTCTTCAATTTCTGTATAGAAGCCACATAGATCAAATAGCCTTTTAAGGGACCCTTTATCCACCCGTAAATCCTCATCACTGTTCTCAGTAGCATCTCCGCGGGCATAGGAGCTAAATGAATCCACATGCTCCACACCGTATTTGCGTGCAATCGGTTCTACAATAGTTTTGATATCTTCTATCGTATACTTTTTTAATGGAATTGCTCTTGCTTTCTTTGAAATTGATTATGGCTGTAGTGCAAAAAAGCGGACTGTTTTCCTTCCAAAAGTTGTCTTCAGCAGCTACAAAACATTCAAGTCTCTGATGTATTTATGCATATTAAAATTACTCATAGGAAGTGCGGACTTCTCCAGTGACTCATCCCGCAAACGTTCCGCCATCTGTGCCCATTCGTTGAACTCTGCCTTGGTCATTTTCTTTTTGAGGACACGTGCGTAATACTTTTTATAGGCCCGCTGATGAGCTTTCCAGACTTCATTGTTATTCACCTTATCCCGGAAACTTGTCAGTGATCCGATCTGGCGACAGGCTTTGTCCGTTTCTCCAGGGGCAGGCTGGTCGCAGTATTCATAAACAAAGCCCTTTTTCTGCAGGAACCACCTGGAGCAGTTCTTACATCGCTTTGGAACATGCTCCTGCATTAGTGCCTTAAACAATTCCACATAGATAAAATCGGATAATCGATGGAATGTCATCTTTTCACAAAGGTGTACCTCTTTTATGTTTCTTCTCTTATCATCATAAACGGCACGAACCTCATACTGCACAGCCAGGGACGGCTTCGTAAGCTCACGCTTCTCAATCCCGTACTTGCTTACAAAGGCACTCATGCCATTTCCCTCAATCTGCCATGCATATCGGTCGCTTCCTGTCTTACCCATGTCCCGGCGGAAAATTTCTGTTAAAAACCAAGTGTAACGCTCTTGAATCATCTCCAGATCCTGTTTCAGTTCCACATAAGACCTGAAATTGCGAAACAGCTCCTTTTCCGAAACCGCCGTATAATCCAGCTTATCGGACAGCTCATGTGCTCCGTAATCTGCTTTCAGATATATATACCGGCCCTCGCTGAAATCACAAAAAAACGGCATGGCCGCAATGAGGCTGTTCAGCTTTTCCGATATCAAAAAATACTGTTTCGTATCCTTTCTCTTGCGGGCTGCCCACAACTCCTCAACTGCTTTAACATATTCCGTAGAGTCATAATTTAAAAACCCAGTGAGAATTTCTGCGTATTCGTATGTTGTGTCAAATATCTGAATATGGCTATTGGAAAACAAAGCCGTAAACTCAAAAAAGTTTGTGCTGATCTGAAAAAAGTCTGCTCCAAGGACTCCCATCCAAGCACCTCCCGATAGATAATGAATTTAATCCAGTAGTGTATGTAGTTTTATTATACATTTTCTATTTACAAGCTACAAGGGCTTTGTTACCATTTTGGTAGATAATATAATTTATATATACATTATCAACTACAACTGAATAGCCGCAACCGGAGTGGATATTTTCAGGGGAAGCATGCCAGGACCTTGCAAAACAAGCGAGCGTGCCAATGAAATGAAAACGCTGTGTTGGTCACGCAAGACCGCAGGGCAGGAACTTGGCTGGGAGTGCGGTGCAAAAACGGCAGTCAAATCACTTCTTAAAAGGAGGTGCTAGTTTTTCTCATAATAAAAGTCTTGAATGGAGGTGAAATATGCAGAAAAAGAAAACCAGACTGATACGGATGAGCGACATCCCGACCGAACAGGTACAGTGGCTGTGGTATCCCTACATCCCCTACGGTAAGGTCACCATTATCCAGGGCGACCCCGGCGAAGGAAAAACTTCTTTTGTTCTGGCGATAGTGGCCCTGCTGACCAATGGCGAAACCCTGCCGGAGGAAGATACGGCTAATCCCCCGATTAATGTCATTTACCAATCGGCCGAGGACGGCCTTGCGGATACCATCAAACCAAGATTGGAGCAATTGGGTGCAGACTGTTCCCGTGTGCTAGTAATCGATGAAGCGGATAAAGAACTGACCCTATGTGATGAACGTCTGGAGCAAGCTGTTCAGGAAACCGGCGCTCGTCTGATTGTACTTGATCCTTTGCAGGCCTATCTCGGTGACGGGGTAGACATGCACCGCGCCAATGAAGTGCGGCCCGTGTTTAAAAGGCTGTGTGCCATTTCGGAACGTACAGGCTGTGCCGTTATCCTTATCGGGCATATGAACAAAGCCCAGGGGTTGAAATCCTCCTATCGCGGATTAGGTTCCATTGACTTTCGTGCGGCGGCAAGGAGTGTTCTTCTGGTCGGGAGGCTTAAAAGCGATCCAAGTGTCCGGGTAGTCGCACATGACAAAAGCAGTCTGGCACCCGAAGGTAAGTCCATCGCTTTCTCTCTGGATGCTGAAAATGGCTTCCAGTGGAAAGGCTACTGCGACACAACTGTAGATGAGGTTCTCTCCGGCATAGGATCTGTTCAGACCAAAACCATGCAGATGGAAACGAAACTGAAAGAGCTGCTTAAAAAGCCTGTTTCGGTAGAAGAAGTAATTAAGAAGGCCAAGGAACTGGGGATCTCAGAGCGCACAGTCAGCATTGCAAAGAAGAATTTAGGTGCGCAGTCTGTAAAGCTAGGAAACCAGTGGTATTGGCAGCTTTCCGATTCAAGGATGTAAGGATGCAATGTCTTATATACTTTGCAACCTTGCAACCTTGAATCATTGCATCCTTTCTTTCTTAAGATCCCGGTACGGGGATTATCGTTGGAAAACGAGGGAGAAGGTGGTAGAACATGCACCTTATCATACGCTGGTTGAATTGTAACCCTGTTAGCTCACTTTCCCTACGCTGTTATGACGCAGAATCGGAAAATACACCAACATGGCTCACTTTTCTTAGCAATACAAAAACTCTTTAAAAGAGCGAACCTATTATGGAAAAGTCAACAATCCAAATCCAATTCGGCACTAGAAAGTTTGGCACTGCCCCCACGACAGCTCACATAGGACATACTACACGGCTACTGACAAAGGTAAATAGTCAAACCAGGGACAAACGTGCACCGGCTTGTGTGCCCCTGTGTCGCGTTTTCAGAAGCAAGGTGGTATCATACAGATGCGGGCAGGATAATGCACGTGCCGAGGCTTTGTGAAGGAGCTTGGGAAGGTAAATGCTAACCCCGGAACTGAGCTTCCTAACATACTCTTGGGGGGTGAACCATGGGGTCGAAAATGATGCAGGTTAAAGGCAGGTGGTCGTTTTGCGACCTCCTGCCACTCACATCGCCCCGCAATGCGGGTCGAGGACGTTTTAATAGGTACACCTAAATTAGGGATCTGACACGTAGCAGGTGTCCGAAACACATAAAGATGTGCAAAGAATCCCCATGTGAAGCCTTCTGTGAAGGTACACCCTAAAGGTGGTTCTGGGGAAATAATCAAAGGAGGACTCACTATGACAGAAGAAAACAAAAAACGTATTCCACTATGGCTTTATCCCAGTACATTGGAAAGCATTGACCGATGGCAAGAGCAGGATAACTGCAAGAGCCGAAGCGAATTTGTTGAAAAAGCAGTACGGTTTTACTGCGGATATATTTCAGCGGGTGATGCTATGGGATTTCTGCCGACAGCTATCACCTCTGCAGTATCAGGCGCTGTCGATGCATCAGAAAACCGCACCGCCCGTCTGCTGTTCAAACTGTCGGTGGAGATGTCCATAATGATGAATATCCTTGCCGCTAATGTTGATGTAGATGAAACTACACTGCGAAGACTCCGGGGCAAGTGTGTGGAAGATGTCAAGCGTTCCGTTGGCACAGTGCATTTCGAAGATGTTTTTCGCTTTCAGAAGGAAAGATAAAGGCATGAATGACAAGAGGTTATAGATTCCCCATGAGCTTTAAGGATACCAAGCAACATGGTACGCATACCAGTCCTTTCTTGCATAAAAGATCGGACTGTTTTCTTTTAAATTTAACTTTAATGAAAGGACGATGATCGAATTATGAAAAAGTATCAGGATTTCCTCTATGCTTTGGCATTCCCCGGCTGCATTATTATAGTCGAAAAAGACCACCCACAAATGCCGAACATAGAAAAGGTATATCAGAAATACGGCCGTATGAAGCGGCGCGTGTGGCTTAAGAAAATCAAGAAACCTAGTCAACACTACCTGGAAACCGGTCTTTTGGGCAGTTATGAGACTGCCGGAATTATAGACATTGAGCTTGATGGAACAGCCGTTGCACTGTTCGCGGACACACAGTTCAAGGAAGAAAAGGGCGAAATTTGTCTGGAAAGGCAGATGGTCGTAGGCGGAAAAAAATTTGCCATAAGCTCGGTGTTCCCAAAAGAGGCAGCCTCCACCCCAACCGATAAGCTGCTTTCCCTGATTGACAAAGAGCAGGAAGCAGAGCGAAAATCTTTTTGAAAATCAGTAGACTTGTGGCAAATTGTTCGGTATGCTTGGGATTGCAGAAACTTCTGCAATCCCATTTTCCGTATCGGTTTGCCAATAAAAAGGAGACCAACTATGAAATGTCAAGTAAAAGAATTAGGGAATTTATGATTAAGCTAGAACCTAAAAATTAGCACACTCAAATAAGCCTATGGGCACATAGACTTTTGAATAGCTAAATTTTAGTCTAGCTTAAAGGCAACATTATCCTTAAGCATTTTAAAGATGACTCGAACCAACTTATGAGCAACATGACCTAATGCTGAATAGTGGTTGTGACCTTGAGCCTTTTTCAACATAAAGTAATCATTAAACGTATTGTTGTTAAGAGAAACATTCCAAGCAGCATTAATTAAGGCATATCGCAGGAGTTTGGAGCCACGCTTTGACATTCTGGTACTTTTAGCATTAAACTGACCAGACTGATTAACAGCAGGATCTAAACCTGCATAGGCCAAAAGTTTTGAAGGATTTGTAAATCTTGAGATATCGCCAATTTCGCCAAGGATCATCGCACCATTAAGGAAGCCGATACCTGGGATGGTTAAGATAATAGGATTCATTTCAAGCATAATGGACTTTATTGTTTCATCTAATTCAATGATTTGCTTTTCCAATAACTCAATTTGAGAGATAGATTGGGTTATTTGAATAGAAACAGTGGTATTACCCGTACCAACAGATGATTTCGCCAGACCTTTTAAAGCAATAGCTTCTTCTTTACCAAAGCGGCCGTGGGAAGCCTTTTGTAGAAGATTACCTAGATATGTAAGGTGTAAGGCTGCGATATCATTTGGAGTAGAGTGTTTTTTTAGAAGCTCATAACATGTGTTGATGTGAATGCCGGATTTAAAAAAGTATTGCAATTCAGGGAATAGAACATCAACATAAGATACGAGTTGAATTTTCAATTTTGCCTTAGATTTCTTTGTTTTTTCTCTGAATCGGCAAAGACTTTTAAGACGAATTGAATCAATATCGGTCTTGGTAAAAATCCTAGGAGTGTTTATGATCATTGCTTTGATGATTAGCAAGGTGTCAACCTTATCTGTCTTAGTTTTGCGAATGTTTGCTTTTCGTAAAGTGGCAGTCTGAATAGGGTTGATAACAGCAATACGATAGCCCTGGTCATAAAGGTAGAAGACAAGGTTTTCGCCATAATGAGCCGTTGACTCAAGACCAATCAGAAGATCATCCTTATCGAAAGATCCAAGCTTGGATAAAAAGAGTGAGAAACCTTCGGAATTGTTAGTGAAACCAAAAGGCGGGATTAAGACTTCACCATCAGCGGTCATAGCAGCAGCAAAGTGTTTTTCTTTGGCAATATCAATGCCGACATAAATCACGGAACCACATCCTTAATAATTATTAGACAACTGTTTTGACCCACTTAGTCTCATTCTCATAGCCTTGCGGGAGATAAAAGTTTAAAACTTATCCAACTATAAATGATTCAAATAAGACTGTGGCAATACACTCCAACTAATAGTCAAGCTATAGGTACTAAATAAAAAGTCCACAGTGTCTAAATTCATTATAGTTGATAATTACAAAATAGTAGAAAGGAGCGTATGATTTAGTCATTGACTATATCATACAAGGTACTTATGAAACAGGCAAACCAAAAATATATTATTTTATACGGCAGGCTCAGCCAGGAGGATGACCGGGAGGGCGACTCCAACAGCATCCAGAACCAGCGGATGATGCTGGAGAAATACGCTACAGACAACGGCTTTGAAAACACCCTCTTCCTTTCTGACGATGGCTACAGCGGTACTAACTTCAACCGCCCTGCATGGAATAAGTTGATGAGGCTGGTAGAAAACGGCGAGGTATCCACCATCATTGTCAAGGATATGTCCCGGTTAGGGAGAGAATACTTGCAGGTCGGGCAGTACACAGAGCTGGTGTTCCCAAGCTACGGTATCCGCTTCATCGCCATCAATGACAACGTGGACAGCCTCTACGGCGACAACGACTTTACCCCGTTCAAGAACCTGTTCAATGATTTTTATGCCAAGGATACCAGCCGGAAAATCCGCGCAGTTAAAAAGGCACAGGCGGAACGCGGAGAACGTGTGGCTACAAGAGCGCCCTATGGCTACAAGAAAGATGAAAACGATCCGAAAAGAAGTATTGTACCGGATGAGGATGTAGCCCCGGTGGTACAGCGGATTTTCAGCCTATGTGCCGGAGGGAGAGGCCCGAGTCAGATCGCAAAACAGCTTAAGGAAGAACAAGTCCTCACGCCTGGAATTTACTATTACCATAAAACCGGTGTGCGGCTGACCGGAGTGGATATCACAAGGCCCTACGATTGGAGCAATACCACAGTAGCCGGTATTCTGGAGGACGAGGTCTACTTAGGACACACCATCAACCTGCAGTACACCACAGTATCTTACAAAAACAAGAAGCGGATTGAGCGGCCCAAATCGGAGCAACTCCGGTTTGAGAACACACACGAGCCGCTGGTGACACTGGAAATCTGGGACATTGTGCGGGATATCCGCAAGCACAAACGGCGCAGAGCAAACATGGCCGAGCAGAATATGTTCTCCGGGTTGGTCTACTGTGCCGACTGCGGCGGGACGATGGTGCTCCATAGGGCACACACCATGGATGCAATGAAAAACAACTTTATGTGCTCCACCTACAAGAAGCGTGGCAAGGAAAACTGTACGGCACACTACATCCGTGAGAACCAACTGGCAGAAATCATCCTGGATGATCTGCGCCGGGTCACCCATTTTGCAAGACAGCAGGAGGCACTGTTCATCCAGCATATCAATCAGAGAAACAGTGCAGAAAGCAAGAGGGAGATTGATCGCCTCCAGCGGGAACTTGACACCATGCGCCGCAGGGATACCGGACTGAGCACCTTATTCAAAAGGCTTTATGAAGATAACGTGCTGGGACGCATCTCTAACGAACAGTTCCGTATGCTGTCCGCCGATTACAACGACGAGCAAAACAGCCTGAAGGATCGAATCCCAAAGGTCGCAGAAAGAATAGAGAAGCTGCAGGATAGCATCTCCAATGTCTCCCGGTTCGTTGAAAAAGCGGAACGCTACACCGAAATTCAGGAGCTAACCAGCGAACTGCTGCACCTGTTTATTGAGCGCATCGAAGTAGGCGAACGCGGTGAACGTTATTCAAGAACGGCAGAGCAAAAGATTATTATCCGCTACCGTGACATTGGAATCCTCGGTGCATTTGCAGAAGAAGCAGGTAAAATAGCCGTTTAACGGCAAAGGCAGACAGCCATATCTGCTGTCTGCCTACCTTAGAATACTATAGTCCAAATTTTGTCCCTATGGACACGGGCATTTTCTTTGAAGTTCTTTTTTTATAGGTATAAAACTAAGAATTATGCAGCTTACGCCATAATGTTGTTTTGCTGATATTTAAAAATTCACATAATTTTTCTTTGTTACCACCGAATTTATCCAACAGAAAATGTATATAATTAGTTTCATACTCTTTTAAATCGTTGGTTATAGGAGCATTATAGGTTGGGGTGCTATCAATATTATATTTTTCACTTATTATTTCTTTTATAAATTTCTCTTCGATTTTATTCTTATCTGCCAGTATTACGATCCTTTCCGCAAAATTTCTTAATTCTCTTACATTTCCCGGCCAATCATAGTCAAGAAGTGAATTAAATACAGACGAATCATCCCAGTATATAGACTTGTTTTCTTCTTCGGTAATTTCGGTTAGGAATGTTATAAACAATGGTATAATGTCATTTGGCCTATGGCGAAGCGGAGGTATTTCGATTTCAAGCAAAGCTAATCTATAATATAAATCCTCACGGAATAGTTTTTCTTTAACCATGTATTTGAGATCTTCGTTTGTGGCCGAGATAATTCTAACATCTACAGGAATAACTTTATTACCCCCAATTCTCATTATTTCTTTCTCCTGAATAACTCTTAAAAGCTTAGCCTGTAAATTTATCGGAAGCTCGCCTATTTCATCCAGGAAAAGTGTACCATGATGAGCTATTTCAAATAGCCCTTTCTTACCAATATTTAGAGCTCCGGTAAATGCTCCTTTTTCGTACCCAAAAAGTTCACTTTCAATTAAATTTTCATTAAATGCTGCACAATTTATTGCTACAAAAGGGCCGGTTGAACGCAGGCTTTCATTATGAATACTCGATGCAAAAACTTCTTTGCCTGTTCCGGATTCACCATAAATAACGATTGTACTGTTAGATTTTGCGTATTTTTTTGCGGTTTCAACAATTTTTTTTGTCTTTGTATCCTTGAAAACAATGTCTTTAAAAAATGTTTTTGCAGTTAATCCTCTTTGTTGATTTTGCGTTCTAATAGACATCTCAAGATTCTCTACATGCTGGACATTGTTAATTATAATGGCAAATAATTGTTCGTTCTCTAATATAACAGGTATTTGGTTAATAACGTAATTGTTTTCCTTATTTTTTACTATATGATTCGCTGGAGCTGTCAATAAAGTTTCCATTTTCACATTGAATACATCTTGAATACTGACGAGGCTTTCATTTTTAAAAAACAATTTTTCTGCCTGCAGATTAAAGCGTTTAATAATTCCCGTATTATCAACTATTATTACTGCTTCAGACATAATACTGGTTATTACTTCAATGAAATTATTTTTTGATTTTTCTCTGAAAGCAATATCGGTAGAGTGTCTTGCTTGGTTTATAGCCTCCTTCCATGAATTTACACCTATTATGATAGGATAAACGGGTATATTATACTTTACTGCAATACGGGTTGGTTCAACATCTCCGATCATAACATCTATACTTTTGCTTTTTAACAGCTCGGCAATAGTCTTTTCCACTTCATCATAATTGAACATTTTATAATAATAAAGCTCGTAATCTCCAAAATAATTGTGAGTAAATATATTCTGGGAATAAATTTCTGAATCATCATATCCAATTTCAAAGATACATATTTTTTTATATTTATTTAAGGAGCATTTTTCCATAATTCTCAGCAAGGTGGGTAAATCGAATTTTAAATCAAATATAGGTATAGGAACATTATTTGAAAATAGGAAATGAGCTAGACTTCCCCTTGTAATAATACCCGAAATAGTAGATGTTTTGATAATCTCATCTATTACAGAAAGTAACTCATCACATGGTTTTGATATTATTGTTTTATGAATATACCGCTCTACTTCTGTGTTATCACTTATTTTATGTGCTTCTTCCTTATCAGGAATAATAGCTAAGAACTGCTTTTCAACGCTAAAATTATTTTCCATTTTAAACATCCTATCCTATGTATTGTATAAGCTATTATCTTATATTTTAATGGAATACTTCTGTAATTTCAATAATCTACTCATATATGTGACAATTTTGGTTTCGCAAATAAAACAAAAATTTCATTTTTGAAATGCACTTATATTAAACCGTATGTTCTCCGGAAATTATCAAAAGGTTGTACATGTTTGTATAATTCAGGCTGCAAAGTATGTCTAATAATAAAATACTGGGCTGGCATAAAAATTGCACTATATGACTATCACAAGGAATTAACATTAGAATAATTATAGATAATTTGAAGGAGATATAAAATGAAGCATTATGTATTACTTAAGTTTGATCCAAATTATTATTGCGAGGATGTTTTTAATTATGCAAGGAAAGTTTTTAGTGATATAAGTAATACACTGGAGGATATTCAAAACGTTAATATTTATAAAAATTGTGTAAATCGCGATTCTAACATGGATATAATGATTGAAATGGATTTTAAAAATAAAAATGCATTAACATCGTACTTGGAGCATGATTTACATAAGGATTTTGTAGATGTGGTAGATAAGCATTTGATTCTCAGAGTATCCTTTGATTGCGAAGAAATAAAATACTAAACTTTTTCAGGTCTCCAGGCTGAAATTAATGTTATTGCCCGGACTGTTCTAACAGAATACAGAAGCCATACGTATCATATAGTAATATATCTAATACTTTGGAGGTATATGCATGGCTCAAAAAGGAGGCACGAAGAAGGTTTTTCCGGGAGGCAACACAAGCAAAGGATTTTATTCTTTCTATGATCAGATCATATCTGAGGATGCGGAAAGAATATTCGTGATAAAAGGAGGACCCGGGGTAGGAAAGTCAAACTTTATGCGGGCAATAGGGGAGGAATTTATTAAACAGGGATATGATGTGGAACTCCATTGCTGCTCCGCAGACAGCAAATCACTGGATGGATTGGTAATAAAAAAGGCAAATGTGGCGCTGCTGGATGGAACCTCACCCCATGCAACAGACCCTAAAAATCCAGGTGCGGTTGATGAAATACTGAATTTAGGGGAATATTGGAGTGAGTCGGAGCTTATAAAGGATAAGCATAACATTATCAATTTGAGCAAGCAGATAAGAATGAGATTTTGCAGTGCATACAGGTATTTGGCATCTGCAAAGGAAATCCAGGATGATATGGAGGCAATCATCGGCGAAGGAATCGATAGGGAAAAGCTGAACAGAATTAAAATAAACCTCAGATATGAGCTGGTGGAAGGTGTTAATACCATTGATAAGGAAGGAAAAATCAGGCACCTTTTTGACAGTGCAATTACTCCGGATGGTTTGGTAGACTATATTGAAACTATTATACAAAACAACTATATCTGCTACTGTCTGAAGGGCGGGGCAGGCACTGTATCCACTGAAATATTGTCTTACCTTACAGGTGAATATAACATAAAGGGATACGATATTGAATTGTATCATCAGCCATTGAATCCCGAGAGACTTCAGACTTTGATAGTTGAAGATTTCAAGATAGCGGTGACCATAAATCCCAAAATGGAGGCAAGGGCATATAGAGTAATAGATCTTGATACAGTCATTGATAAAAGCAAATTTGAAGACAAGGCGGAGCTTCTTGCAAAAGACAAGGAATTATATGACAAGATGTTGGAAGAAGGGATAAGCAGAATAAAGATGGCAAAGACCCTTCATGATGATTTGGAAAAAAGCTATATTGGAAGCATGGATTTTGGCGCAGTAACAAGGCTTAGAAATAAGACGATAGAGAGGATAAAAATGATATTAAAAAGCAAATAGAAGGTCCGGGGCAAAGGGAAGGGGCAAAATACCCCTTCCCTTTGCATGAATCTAATTGTAGAATGTAATTGTCTAAAAGCGTCACAGGTATGGGAGGTAAATATGAAACAATTTCCAAGTATTTTTAATGATGTGATCGGCCCGGTCATGATCGGGCATTCCAGCTCGCACACGGCAGCCTCCGTAAGAATCGGCCGCGTGATAAGGCAGCTGGCGGGAAATGATTCGGTAAAGCATGTTAAATTTTCCTTTGATAAAAACAGTTCCCTTGCCGCTACCTATAACTCACAGGGCTCTGATTTGGGTCTTTTGGCCGGAATCTTAGGGTATGACACCTATGACCGGGAAATACTTGAGGCATTTAAACTGGCGGAAGAGAACGGCATTCAGTATGATTTTGAAGTCAAGGATATTGGCCCCGGTCATCCTAATACATATTATATAGAATTCATCTGCAAAATCGGAAAGGTTATAAAGCTAACAGCTGTATCCACCGGGGGAGGCATGTTCGAAATTATTGAGTATATGGGTTTTCCGGTCCTAATAGATGGGGGCTTTTTTGAAATATTAGTCATTTGCGAAAGAAACGATAAGGAACTTATCACCGGTATCTTAAAGGAAAAGCTACCCTCCGGGCATATTGCAGAAGTCTCTGATAAAGGGGAGAAGTCACTTATAAATATTAAATCCGAAAAGGAGATTAGTGATTTATTGCTCCAATATTCAGACGTCAGGGTTATCCGGCCCATTATGCCTGTTACTTCCCAGATTAATCCCCATGTCCCCTTTATTACCGGGGGGAAAATGAAGAATTTTGCTAAAGAAAAGCATTTGCCTCTGTGGCAGCTGGCAATTATATATGAAAGTGAAAGAAGCGGTTTGAGCAAAGACGAAGTAATGAACAAAATGCTTGATATTATCTCAATTTTAAAAAAATCCCTTGATACGCCTTTAAGCGAAGATTTCTCGAGAAGAATTCTCCACAATCAGCACCATCTCCTTGAAGGCAAAAACCTGCTTGGGGGAAGCTTTACAAAAAGGGTTATTGAATACATTACTTGGTTCATGGATATCAAAAGCTCCATGGGGGTTTTTGTTGCTGCTCCCACAGCCGGTTCTTGCGGATGTCTTCCGGGAACAGTTTTTGCTCTTTCAAAAGAAATGGAGCTTGATGATGAAGCCATGGCAAAAGCAATGCTCTCAGCAGGCTTAATCGGAGTTATTATCGCATACTACAGCACCTTTGCCGCCGAAGTGTGCGGCTGCCAGGCTGAATGCGGTGCAGGCTCAGGAATGTGCGCCGGAGCTTGCACGGAAATAATGGGTGGTTCCGCAGAAGAGTGCCTGGCAGCAGCTTCAATGGCGCTGCAAAATGTCTTTGGAATGGTCTGCGACCCAGTTGCCAATAAGGTGGAAGTGCCCTGCCTGGGGAAAAATATAATGTGCGGATTTAATGGGATAGCAAGTGCGAATATGGCCATTTCCGGATTTTCAGAGGTTATTCCCATTGACGAAACAATAAAGGCCATGGATTCGGTAGGAAAATCCATTCCTCGTGA
>JAKPKE010000158.1 GCA_029553855.1 Bacillota bacterium
TACATCCACGGGGAATTGCATAGTATATCAGGGCACCAATATGGAGAGCAAATACCGGCGTGGGGAAGCTATTTTTAACGAAACCTTCCATTGGACCCCGGAACGGAAAGGCTTCTGGGCAAAATCATCAGACGGGCTTGCAGAGATGGGACCCTCGCCAATGATTTTGCTGGCTTTGGAAGGTGAGGAGAACATACTTCCCCTACAGCCGGAGTAATTCACAAACTATGTCGCATTCTTCTCCTGATGTGACACAGCAACTTTTTATATAGAATCAATATCAGTGGATTAATATGATAACCCAAATATTTTTATAGTATAATAAAAATAGAACCGGGCAGCTGATAGAACATGTAAAAGGTGGAGTTGCAAATGACCATAGATAATTATGAAAGCATAAGGAAACAGGTAATTAAAGCAGGGATTGAGATGGCGGAGACAAAGCTGACCCTGGGAACCTGGGGGAATATCAGTGCAAGAGTCCCGGAGGAGGATTGCTTTGCCATTACACCCAGCGGGGTTGATTATAATGACATCAAGGTTGATGGAGTTGTTATAATTAATATGGAAGGAAGGGTATTTGCAGGTAATATGAAGCCTTCTATTGAATGGCCTATGCACCTTGAAATATATAAAAACAGAAAAGATGTTAATGCCGTTGTACATACCCACAGTGCATACTGCACGGCAATGGCCATAGCACGAAAACCGATACCTGCCGCAGCAGAAGATATGGTGCAGATCGTAGGCGGCAATGTAAGGGTGAGCAAATACTTCCCGCCGGGTTCTCCTGAGCTTGGGAAAGCTGCCGTTGAGGCCCTGGAAGGGCGAAATGCAGTAATTCTTGCCAACCATGGCTGCCTTGCAGCGGGAAGGGACCTGAAAGAGGCAATGAAAATTGCACAGATAGTTGAAAAATCAGCTAAGGCGACCATTTTCGCACAGATTCTGGGTGGAGTTGTAGAGTTGAGTAAAAATGAAATTGATGCAATGAGAGATTTTTACCTGAATCAATATGGACAGAGGTAGGAGAATGAAAGTGCGTTAGTTTTGAAGTATAAATTCAGGATTTGTAATGGTAAATATTCCCTTAAGGCCCGAGGACACGTAGACTTTTTTGTCGGAGGTTACAAATACAGCTTCCACATTTTTCAGTCCCTCAATCAACTTCATTCCATCCTCCAGCCCAAAAAGCAGGGCAGTAGTGGACAGTCCATCTCCATCTATGGATTTGTCGGCAATTATTGATACACTGCATAAATTGTTCTCTACAGGATAACCCGTAAACGGATCTAATATATGATGGTACCTTTTACCGTTTTCTTCGAAATATTTTTCATAGATACCTGAGGTTACAACTGTTTGATCTTTAGCAGGTACAATCCCAAAATAATTTCCTCTGGGATTGAAAGGATCCTGAACACCGATATTCCAAGGGTTCCCATCCGGATTTCCGCCTACTGTCATTACATTACCGCCAAGATTGATGGATGCATGCTCCACTCCATTTTCTTTAAGAATCCTGGCTGCTTCGTCTGCGGCATATCCTTTAGCAATTGCACCCAGATCAACTTTCATACCGGCCTTCTCAAGCCTTGCGCTTTGGCTTTCCCTGTTCAGACGGAGATTTTCATACCCTACAAGCTTTACAGCCTCAATTAGTTTGTCTTTTTCGGGAATAGCCGCATATTCGGTGCCGATATTCCAAAGTTTAACCACAGGGCCAATTGTAATATCGAATTTTCCTCGGGAAAGCTTAGAATACTCCATGCCTTTTTCCAGTACAAATAAGGTATCGGGACTAAGCTTCACCTCACTATTCCCCGAGGCATTGTTCAGGGCAATTATTTCGCTGATTTCAGCATTATTTATCGTCATTTTCCTTTCAATCTCGGATACTCTGTCAAAAGCCTTGTCAATTATGGTTTTGTCCTTCTGGTCATAGATGGATATCTCAACAGTTGTTCCAAGAATAAAATTTGTTTTACTTATAGGTTTTATAGTTTTTTTCCCGCATCCTGAAAGCAACAGCACTGCTGTCAGCATTAATACAGGTATTTTGTACCTTATTCTTAAAGTCAAAATCAGCACCTCCGGTTATTTAGTAGAAAAGCAACTATATTTTACAGTATTATATGAATTTACATATTAAATTCTATATGATACATTAACATTATTGCAACAATAATTATTTGACTCAAAGCGAGGAGATTCTATGAAACTGAAGAAAGGCGACCTGTTCATAGCTTTGATACTTGCTGCAGCTATAATTTCATGGTATGGAATAAACAAGCTGACTGAACCGGAAGACGGAAGACAGATTGTAATAGAGGTTAACGGAGATTTGTACAGACGGATACCTATGCATGAAGGGATGAAGCGGCAGGAAATCCATATAAATCTCGAAAATGGCAAGTATATTGATATAATTGCCGACGAAAACGGAGCATATGTCAGGGATGTAATCTGCCCTGACAAGATATGCCAAAAAACGGGATTGGTGAATAAAGTCGGACAAAGTATAGTGTGCCTTCCAAATAAGGTTTTGGTATATATAGATGGGAATATTAAACCCGAAGTTGATGGTATTTCATATTGACCTGTTTAAGGAGGCCGAGATGAGCAAAACGAAAAAGACGGTGCTTCTGGGAATTCTGGTTTCTCAGGCATTAATACTAAATTTAGCGGAAAGACTGATCCCTGTTACCTTGACGGTTCCCGGAATAAAGCCGGGACTGGCAAATGCGGTTTCACTTATTGCCATAGTGCTGTTTGGGCCAAGGGAAGCTTTGATTGTTGTGTCCGTTAGAACCTTTTTAGGCTCTGTGTTCGGAGGGGGGATGTCTTCTTTTATTTACAGTTTTGCCGGTGGTATCTTAAGCACTATTGCAATGTCAATATTGTATAAGAAATTTGGAAATTTGTTTAGTATACCTGCTATCAGCGTGGTTGGGGCAATATTTCATAATATCGGCCAAATATTGGCTGCCAGCCTCATTATACAGAACGGAAGGCTTTTTTTCTATCTTCCCGTTCTTCTGATTTCAGCAATAGTTACAGGATTATTTGTCGGTTTTGCCGTAAAGTATTCACTGAGGCCTATGAAGCATATCTTTGAATCAATAGATAGCGAGGGTATCAAATGAACCAAAGTTTACGGGACTTTTGAACCATTTGCGAATCCTGCTTGAGATATATTGAATATTTTCCGAAAATATACAATAATAATGTCGTATAAATAGATTTGGGGGGTTAGGGATGAGTATTATTCAGGCAGTAATATTAGGATTGATTCAGGGGTTGACTGAATTTCTGCCCATAAGCAGTTCAGGACATTTGGTGCTGTTTCAGAAAATATTCGGGATAAACGAACCTGCATTATTGTTTGATACCATGTTGCACGTAGGAACCCTGGCAGCTGTAGTGACAGTATTGCGGAAGGATATACTGTCGCTTTTGAAAAAGCCGTTTCAAAAGCTTACGTGGCTGCTTCTGGCAGGCACCATACCTACGGTGATAATTGCGATAATGTTTAAAGACTTTTTTGAAGAGATGTTCAGAAGCGGAAGTACATTAGGAATCGAATTTTTTATTACCGGATTTGTTTTACTCTTTGCGGAAAAGCTTAATGCGGGAGTAAAACATATAAATGAGACCTCTTACCTGGATGCAGCTTTTATCGGCGTAATGCAGGGGGTAGCTATAATGCCCGCAGTTTCGAGATCAGGACTGACTATTTCAGGTGCTTTGCTGAGGAATCTGGATAGGGAGTTCGCTGCAAAATTCTCCTTTTTACTGTCAATACCTTCTATATTGGGTGGCGCAGTATTTCAGATAAAGGATATAATTGAGGCGGGAAGCGGAAGAATAGGTAATGCCCCAATTATTGCAGGAACCGCAGCAGCAGCAATAGCAGGATATTTCTCCGTAAGGTTTATGATTGTTCTTATAAAGAAGGGCAGTATGAAATATTTTTCCTACTATGTATTCGGATTGGGTGCATTTGTGCTGATTGATCAATATTTGACGCACGTATTTTTTTAGGTGTGGGGTACGAGGCGCGGGGAACGAGTAACACTGAAAACACTAAAACCCACTGAACACACCATGGGGAAGTGATAATTCATCGTACATTTTCGTAGAACACCGTGAATTTTGCGGTTATCGTACCTGAACCCATAAGGAATACCAATATTTTAGTGACTAGCGACTAATGACTCGCGACTAATGAATTTGAAACATATTTGTAATTTTATTGACCGGAAAATTATTGTATAATTAAAGTATGAAAAAAATTGCAATACGAGGTGTGTAGATGTGAATGAGCTGAAGGAGCTGCTCCCGTATCTCAAGACGTGGAATACATATGTTGATGTGGGTATTATCGCCATAATTATTTATAAGGTAATGAATTTAATAAAAGAGACAAGGGCGGAGCAGCTGATTAAAGGTATTACAATGCTTATTATTGCAACTAAGCTCAGTGAAAAATTGGGTCTGCATACGGTTTACTGGCTATTGAAAAATACTATGACGGTAGGTGTTATTGCAATACTGATTATTTTTCAGCCGGAGCTTAGGCGCGCCCTTGAGCACCTTGGAAGGGGCAGGTTTTTTATAAAGGGAGAGCTGCTTGACCGGGAAATTGACAGCATGCTGGATGAAATAAGCATTGCTGTTTCATACCTTTCAAAGAATAAAATTGGGGCAATTATTGTAATAGAACAGGAAACGGGTTTGAACGAGTACATAGAAACCGGCACGAAATTGGATTCGGTAGTGACTAATGAGCTGCTGCTGAACTTGTTTGTTCCGAACACTCCCCTTCATGATGGCGCTGTGATAATCAGAAGGAACAGGATCGCTGCCGCAGGCTGCTTCCTGCCCCTTACCCAAAGCCAGAATCTGAGCAAGGAACTTGGTACACGGCACAGGGCGGCAATAGGTATAACCGAGATTTCCGATTCAATGGTAATAATAGTATCCGAGGAAACGGGAGTAATATCCTTTACAAAGATGGGACGCTTATCAAGGTATCTGGATACCAAATCCCTTAAAGAAATAATAAAGAACAGCATCAAGGCCAAAGAGGACAAACAACCCAAGTGGATGAAGTGGGGTGCTAAAAATGGGGGATAAATTGATTAATAGGGATCTGACGATAAAAATACTGTCTGTTATGCTGGCACTGCTTATGTGGTTTTATGTATTGACAGAGCAAAATCCGGAAATAACCAAAGACATTGTAATTCCTGTAAAACTCATAAACACTGTGTTCATTGAGAGAAACAGCATGGTGATTGCCGATGATTCCGGCAATTTTAGACTGACGCTTAGAATCAAGGGTAAGAAGAATACCCTGGATAAGCTTAGCGAGAACACTATTGATGCTTATGCAGATCTGGAAGGCCACAACCAAAAGGGAGAGAACTTTCTAAAAATAAATATCAGCGGTGTACCGGAAGGTGTAGATATTATTGCAAAATCTGCAGAAAGCCTGAAGATACTGCTGGAGCCAAATATAAGTGTTCAAAAAAGTGTTAGATTGAACATAACGGGTAATCCTTCTTATGGCTTGGCTGCTATGGCTCCTTCGATGGTTCCTAATGAGGTTGTTATAGCAGGAGCAGAATCGAAAATTAATAAGATTAAAAGCGTAAGGGTTGATGTTGATATTGCAGGTATAAATACCGAAGTAAAGAGGATTCTTCCTGTAAGGGTATTGGACGAAAGCGGCAAGGACATACCGAATATCACTATAGAGCCGGGCAATGTAGAAGTAAGCATTCCTATAGAGAACACAAAACGTGTCGACCTGGAAATGAACCTATCGGGGCAGCCTGCCTCAGGATATACGATAAGCAATGTTTCGGTACAGCCTGAGGAAATGCTTATCACAGGGAAGCAGCAGGTTCTAGGGGATGTAGACCTGCTGAAAACCGAGGAAATTGATATTACCGGAAAATCTGAAGACGTATTAATGGAAGTGAAGCTGATAATACCGGAAGGGATTGAAATTGTCAATTCCAATGATAAAGTTAATGCGTTGATAAATATAGAGAAAATTAAAACGACCGAAATTATTATTGAGAATCTTGAATATAAGAACCTCCCCGGGAGTTTGGAATTGGACAGCATACAGAGCCCAATAAAAGTATCCCTGAGAGGGGCGGAAAGCCGACTCGATGGAGACTTGAATATGACTAAGTTCTATATTGACCTGACCAATGCCGTTGAAGGCACCAATGTATTGGATATACTATGGGAAGCGCCTCAGGGAATTGATGTGGTGAGTGTTTCTCCGCACCAGGCGACAGTGGTTTTAAAGAAAAAAGAAGAATAACTTTGCATATCAATAGAAGATGCGGCGTAGTATGTACAATTCTACTGAGGGGTATTTTTATGAAGAGAGATATAGAATTAATATTGAATTCTACCCATGACGCAATTATGGGCGTTGATGCAGAAGGCATAATAACGGTTTTCAACAAAGCTGCGGAGAGGCTTATAGGGATTGATGCCGAAAATGCTTTGGGGAAGTATGTGACTGATATAGTAAAAGACACAAGGCTGCCATATATACTTCAGACAGGTGATTCGGAGCTGAACCGACAGCAGGACCTAGGGAATATCAAAATAGTAACCAACAGGATGCCCGTGAGGGATAAGAAAGGGAAAATAATTGGCGCAGTTGCAGTATTCAGAGATATTACCGAGGTTATTAAGCTTGCGGAGAAGATAACAAATCTAAAAGAAATACAGAGTTTGCTGGAAGCAATCTTCAATGCCACACAGGATGCCATAACTGTTGTGGATCAAAATGGGTTGGGGGTATTGATAAACCCTGCCTATACAAGAATAACCGGGCTGTCGGAAAAGGATGTTATAGGAAAGCCGGCTACTGTTGATATTGCCGAAGGGGAAAGCATTCATATGCAGGTAATCAAGACGAAAACCCCTGTTAAAGGTGCTCTAATGAAGGTAGGACCTGCACGTAAGGAAGTATTGGTGAATGCAGCCCCCATAATAGTAGATGGAGACCTCAGGGGCAGTGTTGGGGTTATCCATGATATGTCTGAAATAGCAAAACTATCCGATGAATTGAAAAATGCCAAAAATATAATAAGAAGTCTGGAAGCAAAGTATACTTTTGAAGATATAATAGGCAGCGATCCCGAGCTATTAAGGGTTATCGACAAGGCAAAGAAAGCAGCTGAAATACCTATAACGGTGTTGCTGAGGGGCGAAAGCGGAACAGGAAAAGAAATATTTGCGCATTCCATACATAATGCAAGTGAGAGAAAATACAGGAAATTTGTAAGGGTGAATTGTTCTGCAATTCCGGAGACCCTCCTGGAATCAGAACTGTTCGGATATGAAGAAGGAGCCTTTACGGGAGCTAGAAAAGGCGGGAGAAAAGGTCTTTTTGAGGAAGCTCAGGGGGGTACTATTTTTCTTGATGAAATAGGCGGGATATCAATAGGTACACAGTCAAAGCTTCTCCGGGTATTGCAGGAAAAAGAGGCTACAAGGGTAGGCGGCACCAGGACAATCAGCTTGGATGTCAGAGTAATAACCGCTACTAATATGGATCTTGAGGCAGGTATAGAAAGCGGAAAGTTTAGAGCGGATTTATATTACAGGCTTAATGTGCTTCCTATAGAAATTCCTCCTTTAAGATTTCGAAAAGGTGATATTTATGATTTGTCAACCTTCTTCATAAAAAAATTCAATCAGCAGTACGGGCGTAATGTTCGGGATATTTCACAGGAGGCTGTTAATAAACTTAAAGAGTATAACTGGCCTGGAAATGTACGGGAATTGGAAAACATTATTGGCCGCGCCATAATCAACATGAGGATAAACGATACTGTGATACAGGAAAGCCACTTGCCGCATTTCGAAAGGCTCGCAGGCAAAGAAGGCAGTATTGTTGTAAATGATCAAATTAATGAGGAAGCATCCATGACCCTTGAAAATGCAGTCGAAAAGGCTGAAAAGATGCATATAGAACAGGTTATGAAACAATGCGGAGATAATAAAACAAAGGCAGCAAAGGTTATGAATATTTCCTTGAGGAGCTTATATTATAAATTAGAGAAATATGATTTGCAATAGTTTGCAAAATACCAGGCTATATGCAAAACCTTGCATGCATAATTTTGCAAACATGTATTTTCATAACGTGGATAGTTAAATGATGGGGGAATAATGAAATTTCTTTAAAATAGAAAACAAGCACTATAAAGATTTAAAACCTGTATTTAGCCAATGAGGTTAAATATAGGTTTTTGCATTCTTTTGACGGAAAATGTGGCACACTTTTTGCTAAAATATATGGTGAGAAAATGGGTAAGGAGCTGTGAGGCAGTGGCAAGGGAATATATACTGGCAATTAACCCGGGTTCAACTTCAACGAAGGTTGCAATTTTTAAAGGTGAAAAGAATACTGTTCAAAAGAACCTCAGCCATTCTGCTGAGGAAGTGGAAAAGTATGCTAAAATCTCAGATCAGCACAAATATAGGGAGAAGATGATACAAAGCTGGTTAAAGGAGATAGGCATAGGCACGGAAAAACTTGCTGCAGTGGTTGGCAGGGGCGGATTATTAAAACCAATGCCCGGCGGAACTTATAAGGTTACCGATGCTATGATTGAGGACCTGAATATTGGAGTGCAGGGCGAGCATGCATCGAACCTCGGAGGAATAATTGCAAAGGGAATGGCAGATCCGGAGGGAATACCTGCTTTTATTGTGGATCCTGTTGCAGTGGATGAGTTTGAGGAAATTGCAAGAATTTCCGGGATGCCCGATTTGCCAAGGAAGTCATTGGTACATGCACTAAACATCAAGGCTGTTGCCAGAAGAGCGGCAAAAGACATGGGCAGGGATATAAAGGATGTTAATTTTATAGTAGCCCATCTTGGCGGAGGCATATCAATATCACCTTTATCGAAGGGCAGAATATTGGATGTAAATGGTGCTAACGATGGGGGGCCTTTTTCACCTGAGCGGGCAGGGGGATTGCCTGTTGGTGAGATTATTAAAATGTGTTATTCAGGTAAGTATACTCTGTCCGAAATGAAGAAAAAGACTGTAGGAAAAGCAGGCTTGGTAGGATATCTTGGGACAAATGATGCCAGAGATGTTGTAAGTATGATAGAAAGCGGGGATAAAAACGCAGACTTTATTTTTGACGCTATGGCATATCAGATTGCAAAAGAGATCGGATCAATGGCAACTGTGCTAAAAGGAGAAATTGATTCAATTATTCTTACGGGAGGACTTGCATATTCAGAGCTTTTATGCGGAAGGATTGCCCGAAGGGTAGGGTTTATTGCACCTGTGAAAATCTATGCAGGCGAGGATGAGATGCAAGCATTGGCTGAAGGCGCAAATAGAGTTCTTAAGGGTGAAGAAAAAGCAAAGATATATGAGGAAGAGGTAAAATAAATAATGAAGGATTTTGATGGTATTATTAAGACCGCCAGAGGACGGGGACCCAAAACTATGGCGGTCGCAGTAGCCCAGGACACAGAGGTCCTGAGTGCGGTAGATATGGCAAGAAAGTTAGGCATCGCAGATTCTATACTTATAGGCGACAAGGATGAAATCGCTGAAGTTTCAGAAGAATGCGGCATAGATATTGATAAATACGAAGTAATAGATGTAAAAGATAAAAACGAATCAAGCAGAAGAGCTGTTGAACTGGTTTCAGCAGGCAAAGCTCATATTGTAATGAAAGGCCTTGTTGATACATCATTGGTGCTGAAGGCTGTACTTGATGAAAAAATTGGACTGAGGACCGGGAATGTCCTTTCTCATGTTGCAGTGTTCTCCGTGGCAGGTTATGAAAGGCTGTTTTACATAACGGATGCTGCCATGAATTTAGCTCCGGATCTCGCGCAAAAGAAGCAGATAATCGAGAATGCCGTACAGGTAGCCAATGCCTTAGGCAACGGCAATCCAAAGGTTGCAGTACTGGCAGCTGTAGAGAAGGTGAATCCCAAAATGCAGGCCACTGTAGATGCTGCAGAGCTCGTTAGAATGAACGAAGAGGGAGAGATAAAGGGTTGTATCCTTGGAGGCCCCTTTGCCCTGGATATTGCAGTTTCAGCGGAGGCGGCAAGACACAAAGGGATGACACATCCCGTCGCGGGCCATGCCGATATTTTGATGGTTCCTTATATAGAGGCTGGAAATATTCTTTACAAATCAATGGTATACTTTGCGAGGGCCAAAATTGCCGGAATTATAGTAGGGGCAAAGGCGCCTGTAGTGTTAAGCTCCCGTTCCGACTCAGATGAAACCAAATTAAATTCCATTGCCGTCGGGGCGCTAATGGCGGATAAATGTCGGCATTAACATGTTTTAGGAGGATAGTTATGCAGGATGTATTTAGATTACTGATTATTAATCCGGGTTCCACTTCAACCAAAATTGCTGTTTTTGATAATGAGAAGCCTGTGCTGGAGCAGACCCTCAGACATTCAAACGAGGAACTTGCCCCCTATGCCACAATAATAGACCAGTATGAGTTCAGAAAAAACGTTATACTTGATACCTTAAATACTAACGGAATAAACATTGCCAAGCTCAGTGCCGTCGTCGGGCGGGGAGGACTTTTAAAACCCATGGAAGGGGGTACCTACATCGTAAATTCTAAAATGGTTGAAGATATTAAGTATGCTCCTATGGGGCAGCATGCATCAAATCTTGGGGCAGTTATTGCCGATGAAATAGCAGCTCAGCTTGGCATACCGGCATATATCGCAGATCCGGTTGTAGTGGATGAAATGGATGAGGTGGCAAGGGTTTCAGGAATACCGGAAATAAAGAGAATAAGCATATTTCACGCATTGAATCAGAAGGCAGTTGCATTAAGGGCAGCGGCAGAATTAAACAGTAAATATGAGGACCTGAATCTGATTATAGCTCATCTGGGAGGAGGAATATCCGTCGGGGCCCATAGGAAGGGCAGAGTGGTAGATATAAACAATGCTCTTGATGGAGAAGGCCCCTTTTCTCCGGAAAGAGCAGGAGGCCTGCCTGTAAGCGGCCTTATAGGGCTTTGCTATTCAGGCAAATATACTATGGATGAAATGAAGAAGAAGGTTACGGGTAAGGGAGGCCTTGTTGCACATCTTGGAACCAATGACGGCAGAGAAGTTGTAAAAAGGATTGAAGCAGGCGATAAAAAAGCAGAGCTTGTGTACAAGGCTATGGCATATCAGGTAGCCAAGGAGATAGGGGCTTGTGCAGCAGTACTTGAAGGAAAGGTAGATGCGGTTTGTCTGACCGGCGGCCTTGCTTATGATCAAAACTTGACGGATTGGATTAAAGAAAGGGTAGAATTCATAGGAGATGTAAGAATATATCCCGGTGAGGATGAGATGATAGCTTTAGCTGAGGGCGGATTAAGAGTGCTGAGAGGCGAAGAAGCTGCTAAGGAATATAAATAGGGTACGAGATACGAGGTACGGGGTGCGAGGTTTGGGGAGTATGAAGCAAACAGGAAACGTGCCCCCGTGCCGTTCCGCACACGGGTTACAGGCCAAATGGGGTGATTATATGTTTGATGATAAAAGAATTCGAATAATAACAGGACACTATGGAAGTGGGAAGACTGAGTTTGCGGTAAACTATACCTTTGGCCTTGCAGCCCAGGGGAAAAAGACTGCAATAGTAGACTTGGACATAGTAAATCCTTATTTCCGATCAAGGGAAATTGAACCCCGATTCGTAGAAAAGGGCATAAGAGTTATTGCATCTTCAATAAAGGGAGTGCACGGAGACCTGCCTGCCCTTTCACCTGAAATATATTCCGTTCTTCAGGATACTTCCTATGAGGTTGTACTGGATGTAGGCGGGGATATGGCCGGGGCAAGAGCTTTGGCAAGGTATCATGAGTATTTTGACAAAGAGCCTTATGATATGATGTTTGTGTTGAATGCCAACAGGCACCAGACCAATACCGTAGACGGGGCGGTAAGCTACCTGAGATCCATTGAGCACAGTTCTTTGCAGAAGGTAACTGCATTGGTCAACAATACTCATCTTTGCGGTTGTACTGCTGTAGAGGATATTTTGAGGGGTCAAAGGTTGTGCGAAAGTGTTTCCAAAGTTTTAGAATTACCGATAAAGTACGTGGTTGTTGAAAAGGAATTGGTTGATATGCTTCCAAAAGGACTCCAGGGGGAAGTATTGCCGATAGAAATTTATATGAAGAAACCCTGGGAGAACTAATTATAGAACCCTTGTATTTAACTATTACAAATTTATAAGGAGGTCAGGCAATGGCTAAGGTGACTTTTGATGAAAACAGATGCAAAGGCTGCGAACTTTGCACTACAGCATGCCCGGTCAAAATAGTTGTTATGGATAGGGACAGGATTAATGCAAAAGGGTATTATCCGGCAACAGTTAAAGAGATGGACAAGTGCACAGGATGCGCATCTTGTGCAAGAATTTGTCCTGATGTTGTAATAACGGTAGAAAGGTAAAAAAAGGAGGTAGAAGCTTAAATGGCAAAGGAATTATGGAAAGGCAACGAGGCTGTAGCTGAAGCAGCTATTAGGGCAGGCTGCAGGTTTTTCTTCGGCTATCCTATAACACCGCAAAACGAGATACCTGAGTATATGGCTATGAAAATGCCGCAGATCGGCGGATGCTTCCTCCAGGCGGAATCGGAAGTAGCCGCAATAAATATGGTATACGGGGCGGCAGGTGCAGGGGCAAGGGTAATGACATCCTCATCAAGCCCCGGAATAAGCCTGAAGCAGGAAGGTATAACATATATTGCAGGTTCTGAACTGCCCTGTGTAATAGTAAATATGGTAAGAGGGGGCCCAGGACTTGGAAGCATACAGCCCGCACAGTCGGATTATTTTCAGGCTTGCAAGGGCGGAGGACATGGAGACTACAGATTAATCGTTCTTGCGCCGGCATCTGTTCAGGAAGCAGTTGACTTGGTTCAGGAGGCTTTTGATATAGCAGATCAGTACAGAAATCCGGTAATGATTCTTGGCGATGGTATGATGGGACAGATGATGGAGCCTGTTGAATTCAAAGAAGTAAAAAAGAGAAGTCTACCTGAAAAGACATGGGCCACAGTCGGTACTAAGGGAAAGAGAAAGCCTAATATTATTAATTCTCTTTTCATAGAATCAGCTGATTGTGAAAAGCATAATATTGACTTGTTTAATAAATATGCGGAAGTCGAAAAGAATGAAGTACGGGTTGATACTTACAATCTGGAAGGCGCAGAGATAGTATTCGCGGCATACGGAACAACTGCAAGAATAGTTAAGAATGCAATAAACTCCCTTGCAAAAGAAGGAATAAAAGCAGGACTTATCAGACCTATAACTCTCTGGCCGTATCCATATAAGGCTATTGAGGAAGCAGCAGAAAAAGCCTCTGTTAAAGCCTTTATGTCAGTTGAAATGAGTATGGGGCAGATGGTTGAAGATGTAAAGATAGGTGCAAACGGGAAGAAACCTGTATATTTTTATGGTAGGACAGGCGGTATGTTCCCGACTCCCAAGGCTATTGCCGAGGAAGCCAAGAAGATATTAGGGGGTGCAAAATAATGGCAGTTGTATTTGAAAGGACTAAGGGACTTACAGAAAAGCCTTTTCACTATTGTCCCGGCTGCACTCATGGGATAATACACAGGCTTGTTGCTGAGACACTTGAAGAGCTTGATCTGCTTGATGATGCTATCGGAGTAGCTCCTGTAGGATGTGCTGTATTTGCATATGATTATTTTAATTGTGACATGCAGGAAGCAGCCCACGGAAGGGCTCCCGCTGCCGCAACAGGTATAAAGAGGGTAAATCCCAAATCTGCAGTATTCACTTATCAGGGGGACGGGGATCTGGCATCAATAGGTTCTGCTGAAATTGTCCATGCAGCAATGAGAGGCGAAAAGATAACCACGATATTCGTAAATAATGCCATATACGGTATGACAGGCGGCCAGATGGCTCCTACAACTCTTGTAGGCCAGAAGGCAACCACGGCTCCTTATGGAAGGGACGAAAATCATGCGGGTAAGCCCTTAAGAGTTTGTGAAATGCTTGCAACCATTCCCGGAGCAGTATTTGTTGAAAGAGTGTCGGTGCATGATGTAAAGCATATTATTCAGGCTAAGAAAGCTATAAAGAAAGCTTTCCAGGCGCAGATGGAGGGAAAAGGCTTCTCTATTGTTGAAGTGCTTTCCAGCTGCCCGACCAACTGGGGAAAGACCCCGATAGAAGCGTTGAAATGGCTTCAGGAAAACATGATACCCTATTATCCTCTTGGAAACTTCAAAAATATTGAGGAGGTGAAATAATGACACATGAAATTATAATGGCAGGCTTTGGCGGACAAGGGGTTATGGCTATGGGGAAGATTCTTGTTGAAGCAGCCCTGGAAGAAGGAAAGAATGTGTCATGGCTGCCTTCATACGGTCCTGAAATGCGAGGAGGAACTGCAAACTGCAGCGTAATAATATCTGAAGATCCTATTGGTGCGCCAATAGTTACTGAAGCTACTGCGGCTATCGTAATGAATAAGCCGTCTTTGGATAAGTTCGAACCTGATGTGGTTCCAGGAGGTATGCTTTTTATTAACAGCTCCCTGATAGACAAAAAAGCCACAAGAGATGACATTAAAGTATACTATGTACCTGCAAATGATATAGCGGATGAATTGGGATCAGGCAAAATAGCCAATATTGTAATGCTGGGAGCATATCTCAAAGCATCAGGTGCAGCAAAGGAAGACTCAATAATGGAAATAATAACTGAAATATTCAGCGGTAAAAAGGCCAAGGTCATTCCTTTGAATAAAGAGGCACTTATAAGAGGGGCAGCTTGTATAAAATAGTTTGCTAAAATCCATCCCGAAAAACGAAAACGCCATCTTCCATCCTCCTTTCGGGATGGATTTTTTTCGAGTATTGACTATTTACGTATAATTGAATAGAATATAATATAAATATCAATACTTATCAATGATCCGGAAAATTAGTGAGTATCGTTGCTTTTAGAGAGCCGGAGCAAGGTGAAAGCCCGGCAGCCGCGATCCCATGAAAAGAGCCGGAGAGATTCCGGTCAAAAAAGCATTTGCTTCAAGTAAACCGGACGTATGTCTGCGATAAAGACTTGAGGGAGCCTTATAGGCTAATTAGAGTGGTAACGCGGTAACTCCGTCTCTTAATTGAGACGGGGTTTCTTATTCAATTATACATAATAAAATAATCTCGGAGGGATATATATGGATTTTAAAACAGAAATAGCAAAAAAAATAGGTAAGCAGATAGATATGGAGCATGATAAAATCATGGGTCTTATTGAGATTCCGCCCCAGACCAATATGGGAGATTACGCTTTTCCCTGCTTTCAGCTGGCGAAGGTTATGAGAAAGTCTCCGAATATGATTGCCGCTGAGCTTTCGGGCAAGGTTCAGCCTGACGGCATAGTTGAAAAAGCCGAGGCAGCCGGCGGATATCTGAACTTTTTTGTAAACAGGAAGGAATATATCAGGCAGCTTATAGGGGAAATTCTTCTTAAGGGTGGGGAGTACGGAAGTTCCGAAGATGGAAAAGGTAAGAACGTAATAGTTGAATTTTCTTCGGTAAATGTGGCAAAGCCGTTTCACGTAGGCCATTTGTTCAATACAATGTTAGGCAATGCACTTGAAAAGGTATATAGGCATTCGGGCTATAACACAATAAAAATAAACCACCTCGGAGATTGGGGAACCCAGTTCGGCAAACAGATATCCGCTTATAAAAGATGGGTGAATGAAGAAGCCCTTGGGAAGGAACCTATAAATGAGCTTTTCAGAATATATGTCAAATTTCATGAAGAAGCTGAAAAGAATCCGGCTTTAGAGGATGAGGCCAGGGCATATTTTAGAAAATTAGAGGAAGGCGATCCTGAAGTAACCGAACTGTGGCAAAAGTTTAAGGAATTAAGCCTCGGAGAATTCGGCAAGCTCTATGAAGCATTGAATGTGGAGTTTGATTCTTACGCGGGAGAAAGCTTTTATAGTGATAAAATGGATGAGGTTGTCATTTTGCTTCGTGATAAGAATTTGCTTAAAGACAGCGAGGGTGCAAAAATTGTGGACTTGGGACAATTTAACCTGCCTCCGATACTCATACTGAAATCAGACGGTGCAACGATATATGCGACCAGAGATCTGGCTGCTGCTATCTATAGAAAAAGAACCTATGATTTTTACAAGAATATATATGTAGTCGGGGGGACTCAGTCGCTGCATTTCAACCAGATTTTCAGCACCTTGGGACTTATGGGTTTTGATTGGTCCAAGGATTGTGTTCATATAGGCCACGGTCTTGTAAAGTTTGCAGATAAAAAGCTTTCAACCAGAAAAGGCGATGTAGTGTTTGCAAAGGATGTAATTGATGAGGCCATCCATAAGACTATGGAAATAATAGAGAATAAGAATCCAAACCTGGAAAAAAAGAAAGAAGTTGCAAGGAAGGTTGGTATGGGGGCGCTTATATATACCTTCCTGAAAAACAACAGGGAGAAGGATGTTGTGTTTAACTGGGAGGATGCTTTGAATTTTGACGGAGATTCTGGACCTTATGTTCAGTATACTTATGTACGGGGCAGAAGCATACTGAGGAAGGCGGGGGATGTGTCTGATTCAGCCGATTTAAGCTATCTTTCCACGGAGGATGAATTCCAGCTGGTGAAACTAATGGGGGCATTTAAGGATTCAGTCAGAGAAGCGGTTGAAAGATATGAACCCTTTGTAGTTATCCGTAATGTAACGGAGATAGCAAAGGCCTATAATAAATTCTACAACACGCATCCAATATTAAATGCAGATGATAATGTCAGGAATGCAAGGCTGCAGCTTACAAAGGCAGTAGGAATAGTAATAAAGACAGGTTTGGGTCTGATAGGCGTAGATACTCCGGAAAACATGTGATAATATATTAATGTCATTACAAATACAGACTAAATCTTGAAAGGGGTCTTACTATGGGTCGCTTATTTGGAACTGACGGGGTAAGAGGAATAGCCAACAAAGAATTGAACTCTACTCTGGCTTTCAACCTTGGGAGGATAGGTGCATATGTTTTAACCGGAGAAACCCGCCACAAGCCAAGAATTGCCGTAGGAAAGGATACCAGAGTATCGGGGGATATGCTTGAGGCTGCTCTTATCGCCGGTATATGTTCAATGGGAGCGGAAGCTGTGGTGCTGGGGGTCCAACCTACTCCCGCAGTAGCATATCTCACAAGGCATATGGGATTGGATGCGGGGGTTGTGATATCTGCTTCACATAACCCCTTTGAATATAACGGAATAAAGTTCTTTGACAGCAGAGGATTTAAATTGTCCGACCAGTTGGAGGACAAGATAGAAAGCTTATTGCTGAATCCTGAAAACAGCATACTTAATCCAATTGGTGCAGAAATTGGCAAGAAGGTTGAGATTGACAATGCAGTACATGGATATGTTGATTTTCTTAAAAGAACCATAGATGTCAACCTAAGGGGACTAAAGATTGCGGTTGACTGTGCAAACGGCGCATCATACATAGCGGCCCCTTCCGTATTGGCGGATCTTGGCGCCGAAATAGCGGTTATAAATAATAAGCCGGACGGAAAGAACATAAATGTAAAGTGCGGTTCAACACACCCCGAGGGCTTACAGAAATTAGTGGTGGAATCCGGTGCCCATATCGGATTGGCCTTTGACGGGGATGCCGACAGGCTTATTGCAGTTGACAACAGGGGACGGATAATAAATGGGGACCATATGCTTGCCATATTTGCGAAGTACTTTAAAGGAAAAGGTGCATTAAGAAAAGATACTATAGTCGGCACCGTAATGAGCAACATGGGCCTTGACATTGCAATGAAGCAGGAGAAATGCAGCCTGGTTAGGACAGAAGTAGGGGACAGATATGTACTTGAAGAGATGATTGCAAATGGCTACAATATCGGCGGAGAACAATCCGGGCATATTATATTCCTGGATTATAATACCACAGGTGACGGGCTTCTGACAGCACTTCAGTTATTGGCTATAGTAAAGGAGATCGGCAAAAAGCTGTCGGATATTTCGGCCATTATGACAGATTTCCCCCAGGTACTGGTCAATGCAAAGGTTAAGGAGGAGAATAAGGGAAGGTATATGGAGGATAAGGAAATTGCCGATATGATAACAAAGCTGAAGGCTAAGCTCAATGATAAGGGAAGAGTGCTCATAAGGCCTTCCGGTACCGAACCCTTAGTAAGGATAATGCTCGAGGGGGAAGACAAAACGAAATTGGAGGAAGACGCCGGGAATCTTGCAAGGCTTATAGAGCAGAAATTAGTATAAGAATTAAAAGGGACTGTTGCAGTCCTTTTTAATTTAAGTGCCCGCGCCAGAATTTTCTCGCACACTCGAAAAAGGCGCATGGGCAGCAAATGCGGCAAAGCCGCCTTTGTTCTTCTTTGTTCTTTACTGTAAGTTCCGGGTAAAAAGGCATAAGAACTAAACATATAAAGCAGTAACCGAAATAAGTTCTAAAGCACGATGCCTGGTATATCAACGAATTATCGAAAAATCTGATGTCCTAATATGTTCTTGAGATAATAATGTCATAAATTAAAGGAATATTCACTCGAATATAGAAGTAGTAAGTATTAGGAGCTAATATAATAATTATTAGGGTATTATTATGGTTATGAAAAAAAGTTGAAAACATTAACAAATAAGGTCTTTATTGTTCTAAGCATGCTGTGGATGGTACTTTTTGTTTGGTATGGACCAAAACTGGGGGTATTGTCTATTAACGGGCAATTCAAGCTTGAACTTCAGAATGTATATATAGTAGCATACGGTATTTGCGGACTTATACTTACATTTTTGTGTAAGGCTGAAAACTATATTATAGTGGCAAAGCTCGGGATTATTGGAACATTTGCAGGTTTTATAATTGTTGTAACAAATGGGCTGTCATTTTTGACACTTTCTGGTGTTTTAATAATGGCTGTATTTTCAGCAGCCTTTACATTAAGTATTTTTTATTTGTTTTTATATGAGTTAACTTCCAGGGAGCAGGAACGAGTTGCTGTTTATATAATTGCAGTAAATGCAATTATGCAGTTCATTTCATCTCTCGGTCTATCCAGGATTAAAGATTACGCTTTTAATGCTCTGTCCTTTATCCTCCTGATTAGTATTTTCATATGTACCACTAAACTTGAAAAAGTTAATTATAACATAAAATACGAAGCAAAATATAAGCATGCGCCTGTTATTGCATTGTACGGAGCTTTTCTTATTGTATTTGCAGTTCAGTTCCTTAACGGGGTTGCCGTAATAGTCCTTCATTACAAATCCTTTTATGAATCCGGCAGTTATTTATTTTTCTACGCAGGTCAATTTTTGGCTGCCGTAATGGTATATATATTAATAGTAAAAATGTCTTTAAAAATCATGGATCTTTTAAGTATTTATTTTTTTTCTGCCATATGCGGGTTTGTTTTGATAATGATATCAAAAAGCGCAGGATTTAACTTTATTGATATAGGAATTATTTTTCTCGGGTATTGTGAGATTGGTACTATTCTTGAATGGCTGATAACCGCTTCAATATGCAGGAAATACAGAAGCATTTGGGTGTTAAGAGGTTTTTTATTTGCTTTTGCATTATCAATAGCAGCGGTTGCAGCTGCAGGCTCATTTCTTGTAAATCAAACAGAAAATCTTTTTTACATTCTGGCGACGGCGGTATCACTTTTGTTCGTATCTGTAATTTTCATGTTCATACCGCTTTTTAACCGGTTGCATATGGAGCTTTTGCAAGAGGATGAGTTATCCTTGGAGAATGATATTCTTTCGGAACAGAAGGATAAAGGAACCTTACCAAAACAAAAAGAATCTACTGAAATTATTTGCTTAGATGTCTTGACAAAAAGAGAAATAGAGATAACAAAGCTTTTGCTTGAAGGATATACGGCACCACAGATAGCCGACATTCTTGAAATAAAACTCAATACCACAAAAGTGCATATAAGAAACGCCTATGACAAATTGGAGGTAAACAGCCGCCCGGAATTATTCATCAGATACGGCGATAAAATATAAATCAAAACTGAATAAGTGTATATAAAATAACAAAAGCATTTTGGTTTTTACCATAAATGCTTTTGCTATTTTTATTATTGCTCTAAGCTCTGTGTGAACTAAGAATACAGTTATCATTTACATAACTAACACGAAGGTGTTATAAGAATATATTCAAAACTAACCCTTTCGTGTGTTGAGTAATATTTTGAATTTATTTAATATGAGTACAGCACTGAATTTAATGAGGACAAGCGCGGAAATGCGGCAGATGAAGAGGAGAGGAGACAAAATATTGCATGTATATGAATCGTACAAGGGCAATTCTAAAAGAAAAATTTAAGGAGGTCAGTAAAATGAGGTTTAAAAAGATTTTTGTTTTTTCCATACTGTTTATATTCGTTTTTATGTCCGTCTTTGCCGTTGACGGCATACATGATGCACAGGCGGAAAGCAAGGGAGAGTTAGTGGCACATTATACTTTTGATGGGGATTTGAAAGACTCTTCCGGAAAGGGAAATCACGGCACCGCGGAAGGCAATATAACCTTTGAGGAGGGCAAAATCGGAAAAGCTGCAAGATTTGACGGTTCAAGCTATATTGAAGTAAAAGACAGCGATTCTTTGGACCTGACGGATGGCTTTACTTTTGCTATGTGGCTTAATAAAGAAGAAATCAAGTCTAACCTGCCTTATACGCCAATTTTAAATAAAGGCGGATCCGTCTTATCACCCTATAGGCTTGACCTGGTTTTAGGCCATAGGACTCCCGGGATTTTTTTAGTAGATGAAAGCAGAAGTTGGAGTAATGAATTCCGCTCCGATAATATAAATATAAGCAACCGCTGGACCCACTTGTCGGTTACATGGGATGGGGAAAAGGCAAGATTTTATATAGACGGAGATCTCAAAGGTTTAGTAAAAACAGAAGGAACAGATTGCTTGAAATGCAACAATGAAGCTCTGATTATCGGTATGATTACCGACCAATCAACGGCTATTTACAAGGGTAGGATGGATGATCTTAGGATTTACAATTACGCTCTATCCGCATCTGATATCAGCGAATTGGTCAAAGCAAAACCGCCGGCAGAAACACAGACCGAAACTCCGAAAGAGACTGAAAAGCCCAAAGAGACCGAAAAACCTAAAGAGGATGAAAAGCCCAAAGAGACTGAACCTGCTGCACAACAGGAAGATAAACCCGCAGCGGATTTATCTAAAGGGCTTGTGGCATATTATCCCTTTGAAGGAAACTGCAATGATTTATCAGGTAATAATAATCACGGCACCGAAGAAGGCAAGTTTACTTTTGCCGATGGCAAAGTCGGAAAAGCTGCAAGATTTGACGGTTCAAGCTATATTGAAGTAAAAGACAGCAGCTCCTTAGACCTGACGGATGGTCTGACTTTTTCGGTGTGGGTTTACAGAGAAGAAGTCGAGTCTAAACTACCTTATACGCCAATTTTAAATAAAGGCGGAAACGTATTATCACCCTATAGGTTTGACCTGGTTTTAGGCCATAGGACCCCCGGGGTTTCTTTAGTAGATGAAAGCAGAAGTTGGAGCAAGAGCTATAGCGCCAATAAAATAGTAGTCGACACCCAAAACTGGACTCATGTGGCGGCTACATGGGACGGAACCAGAATAAAGTTTTATGAAAACGGAGCTCTTGGAGGATTAAAAGAAACAACAGAAGTAGACTTCTTGCGCAGCAACGATGAAGAACTGATTATCGGTATGATTACCGATCAATCAACGGCTATTTATGATGGAATGATGGATGAGCTGAGGATTTATAACAGGGCACTGTCCTATGAAGAAATAAAATTATTATATGACGGAAAACCGTTAGCATCAACACAGACCGAAACAACA
This sequence comes from Bacillota bacterium, assembly GCA_029553855.1. Classification (GTDB taxonomy): domain Bacteria; phylum Bacillota; class Clostridia; order Lutisporales; family Lutisporaceae; genus BRH-c25. The sequence continues at coordinate 21,971 of JAKPKE010000158.1, forward strand.
GCACAACAGATTACACCTGCAGCTGTAGTATCTGACGGCCTTGTGGCATATTATCCTTTTGAAGGCAACTGCAATGATTTTTCAGGCAAGAACAATCACGGCAACGCAGAAGGCAATCTGACCTTTGTTGATGCCAAGGTTGGAAAAGGTATTAAGTTTGATGGTGCAAGCTATATTGATATAAAAGACAGCGATTCATTGGATCTGACGGATGGCCTGACTTTTGCGGTGTGGATTTACAGGGAAGAAGATCCCACCAACAGCCCTTATACGACAATTTTATGTAAAGACGAGAGCTATTCTGATTTACCCTATCGCCTCATCCTAGAATATGGTCATCGTAGACCCGGAGTGTCTCTGAGAGATGAAAGCTCAAGCTCTTATAACAATTTTAGCTCCAATACAGTAGTGGATATTAAAAACTGGACTCATGTAGCTGTTACATGGAACGGAAGCAATTTGAAATTTTATAAAAATGGAGTCTTTGCAGATTCAACAGAAACAGAAAGAGTGAGCAGCTTATATTGCAACAATCAAAATTTACTTATCGGTATATTAGCTGCAGATTCTACCGTTTTTTTCAATGGAATGATGGATGAGGTAAGGATTTATAACAGAGCGCTGTCCGATGGCGAAGTAAAATTGTTATACGATGCAAAAGCGGCAGCGGTAAAACCTCAGGAAGCACCGGCTATCCCCGATATGCTTAGCGACATTGTTCCTGTTTCAGAGGATGGGAAAATACCCGCAATTTCAGTGATACTTCAGTTGGACAATCCCAAAATGTATGTAAACGGTGTTGAAAAGGAAATAGATCCCGGATACGGTACAAAGCCTGCAGTAATTGAAGGCAGGACAGTGCTGCCCATAAGAGCCATAATGGAGTCCCTGGGCGGAAAGGTAGGATGGGTTCAGGACGAGAAAAAAATAACAATCGATTTAAACGGCAGCAATATTTCCATGTGGTTAAACAAGAAGGATTACTATGTAAACGGAGTTAAACAAACACTAGATGTGGCACCCGTATCTATAAATTCCCGAACCTTACTGCCTCTAAGACCCGTACTGGAAAACCTCGGGTACACTGTTTTTTGGAACAATGCCTTAAAAGCTGTGATAATAGTATCTCCGAATTAAACCACATACAAGCGTATATTTAAATTAGTAAATTAGTGCCAGGCTCCAAGGTTATTAGGTTACTATGCTTATTCAGTTAACTGATAACCTTTGCGCCTGGCAATCAAATTCCTTTGAGAAACAATCGATTGCAAGGAGAGGAATAAGGGGTATGAAAAGAATATTAATTTTGATAGCAACAGTACTTTTGATCTTTGCATTGGCTGCATGTGCTGCGAAGCAGTCAGGGCAACCGGCCGGCAGTCAGCAAACCGGCAGTAATGAGAATGCGCCAAGCAGCGAAAAAAATGACAAAGGTGATTCACAGAATAAAGATACAATAAAATCAGGCAGTGCTAAGAAAATAGATATAGACAAGGCAAATACGGGAATAATCAATGAAGCTGCTATTCCAGAGGGATATAGAAAGGATTTAGTCCCTATCGTACCCGGAAGTGAAATATATGGCGAACAGGAGGGCGTATATACATATACGGACCCTTCAAGGTTTCATCTGGTATGCCTTTCGGAAGAAAAAATGGAGGATATAGTGGAATTCTACAAAGAAGTAATGAAAAATGCTGAGGATAAAAGGGAAGAAACATCTAATCCAAATGACTGCTTCCTTGACGGAATAATAGATAATACATTGTTTACTATTTTGATAAAAAGAGAAGGTGAAGAATATGGAGGTAATTTCGACAAAAAATTCAAGACAAGTATTTTCATAGATTTACAGATGTGTACAGATGAAGAAATAGAGAATCTTAAACTGAATTTGAATTAATTCATAAATGCACAGATGGACAGATGAGGGCTGACATTTATTATTAGAGAATTCTTTGAAAAAAATGATTTGATAATATACATAAGAATTTTTATCTGATGACTAATATTCTTAAAATCTCTGATTATTCGCGTATGTGGTTGTTAATTAAGGGGGTTTTAAAATTGAGTATGAACTCAAATAGTAACAATAGAAATTCTTCCTTTTTCGGTTTGGACGAAAATGTGGCGGGGCTCTTAACCTACACTGTTGGTTTTGTATCAGGCATTACGTTTTTCGTTTTGGGAAAAAACAGCAGATTCGTAAGGTTTCACGCTATGCAGTCAATTTTATTATCCATCATATATGTAATAATGTTTTTTGTACTTGCAATTATTCCGGTAATAGGATGGTTCATGTTCATATTGATAATGCCGATGGCTTTGATATTATGGATTGCATTCATGATCAAGGCATATAGGCGCGAATATTTCAGGATTCCAATAATTACTGCCATAGTGAATAAACAAATTTCGAAATCTGAAAAGCAATGAGCGCTTGCGCACAATTCACACAAGCACTCATTGAATATATTTGCCGATTTAAATAAACTGATGACCTTTGAACCCGGTACCTGAATTTCATTCGATGTTAGTTAAATTCGGCTCACTTATGCAAGTATATTTGATTGCCTTTGATGGACATTTTTCAATTGCTCCATTTACGGCTTTCACTTCTTCTTCAATAATATCTTGATTAATGATATTTGCTTTTTTATTGTCAATTTTAAAATATCCCGGTGCTATTTTTACACAGAGTCCGCAGCCAATGCAGTATTCCGAAGAAATATCAAGAATACCTGCTTTTGCGTCTTTTTTTATGTCTTCTGACGGAAGATCCTCCTTTTTAATTAGCTTTGAAGTAATATAACCCATTATAAAAATGGATATTGTGGTTAGTATCCACCTAAAGATCATAAATTTAGGGCCGAGGAATTTGGTTTCGTTAAGGAGCATGGGTACTTTAACAACAGCCCAGGTGCTCAGAAGTATTACAATATTGGAAATGCTTGCCCCTTTCGAAAGCAGGGCCTTACATACCGGAAACGCCGCATAAATCGGACCTGCCGAAAAACTGCCAAGGAGAAAAGAGAGTATAGAGCCTTTAATGCCGGAGTTGCTGCCTAAATTTTTCTCTATTGTTTTCTTTGGGACCCAGGCTGTTATAAGTGCGGTCAGCAGCAATACAACCGGCATAATCATCAGCATTTCTTTTATATAATACAAGCTGTTTTGAAGGGATTGTACTGCCTTATCCGGCATGAACATTGATAATACAATATATGAAAATACTACTATAGTTAAAAGTCTGTTGGTTTTTATAAACTGCATTATATTGCTCATAATACCACCCCCATGACCAAAGCAATTGCTACTGCAAATATAAAACTTAATGAATTTCTTATTATAGTAAATTTAGCGCCGAATTCTTTTTTTTCAAGGGGGAATGTAACTATTCCCACCATGGTCAGTGTGGTCAGGAATGCCACGACCGGAACCATGCTTGCCCCGGCATTTACTAAAGATCCTGCCAGCGGAAAAGCGACGAAGGCCGGTATCAGGGTAATACACCCTACGAGAGCAAAAACGACGGTTGTTGCTATGGAATTTGATTGCCCTGCATACTGCTTTATTGCTTCCGGAGGGATAAAAGTCAGGATCAGGCCTATTAATAACAAAATGGCTATAATTTCTCCTGCCATATGCTTCATCATGCCTCCCGACATTTTTACGGCATTAAAGGTTTTTTTCCTGTCTTTGATAATAGATACTAAAAGCCAGATCAGTGTTATAATCCAGAAGATTACAGTGAAGATGTCCATGCTATATACCCCCGCAATTCTTAGGGTTCAATGATTTTACCACGAAGAACTCCAAAATATCATTATCAAAGATATTTACGTTCATTTTAAAACCCCTTTCATTCTTAAATTTATTATAGTATACTAAAATACAAGAATAATAAAAGTTACCCTGGTAACTAATTGGAGGAGGGGTAAGAATAAATATTGAGCATTATATTAAGGCAATACTTAGTATCAACCCTTTCGGCGGCTTTGAAGAAGATGAACTGATCCGATTATTCGGCTCCTCTGAATATAGTGTGGAAGAATACGAAAGAGGGCAGATCATTCACCTTCAAAATGAGCTTTGCGAAGCTATGGATATTATTTTAGAAGGCAAAGTGTCCGTTCAAAAAATAGATGAAGAAGGAAATATATTAAAGGTTGCTGTTTTTTCAGATGGAGAGATATTAGGGGCAAATCTTTTGTTTTCAAACAGTAATACCTATCCCATGACGGTTGTTTCTGAATCAAGGACTATTATACTTCACGCTTACAGGGATTTAATACTGGAATCATGTCAGAGGAATACTGATTTTATGGCCGGCCTGCTGACTGTAATTTCCAATAAAGCACTTGTGCTTACGGATAAAATTGACACTATTTCCTTTAAAACAATCAGACAGAGAATCATCGATTTTTTAAGATATGAATACTATATACAGAAAAGTACGGCAATAAAGCTTAATACCACAAAAAAAGAACTGGCCGAAAGAATGGGGATACAAAGAACCTCACTTAGCAGGGAACTGAATAAAATGAGGAAAGAGGGTTTAATAGAGTACAACGCAAAAACAATAACACTGAAAGGAGGAAAGTTATATGAATAAACCAAGGGTCACAATTATTCAAATGCATGTTGAAGAGGATAAGCTGAAAAATATTGTAAATGCTTCTGAGTTTGTAAAACAGGCAGCAGATAAGAATGCAGACATGGCAATACTTCCGGAAATGTTCTGCTGTCCGTATAAAACTTCTAATTTTCCGATATATGCAGAGCACGAGGGCGGTGAATGTTACAGCCTGCTTGCAGATATTGCAGCGAAACATGGAATTTACCTGGTAGCAGGATCTATGCCTGAAAAGGACAATGAAGGCAAGATATTTAATACCTCTTATGTGTTCGACCGAAAGGGATGTAAAATTGGAAAACACAGAAAAATGCACTTGTTTGACATAGCGGTTGAAGGAGGGCAGCACTTTAAAGAATCCGAAACCTTGGCAGCAGGAAATAAAGTCACTGTATTTGAAACTGAATTCGGAAAAATGGGACTGGCAATTTGCTATGATTTCCGGTTCCCGGAATTATCACGATTGATGGTGGATGAAGGAGCAAAGGCATTGATTGTTCCTGCCGCATTTAATATGACTACAGGTCCGGCTCATTGGGACATTCTTTTTAGGAGCAGGGCAATAGACAACCAGGTTTACACTATTGGCATCGCTCCTGCAAGGGATGTAAACTCATGTTATATTTCTTATGGCAATTCTATTATGGTTTCTCCCTGGGGGGAGGTAGTTGCCCAAATGGATGAAAAGGAAGGCTTTCTAACAGGCACATTGGACTTTGATTATGTGGACAAAATCAGGAAAGAGCTTCCGCTTTTAGCCCATAGAAGAAGGGATATATATAAATGCGGTAGTATTTAACTTATTCTTGGTACAGTTTCTTGGTACAGGACATCAAATACAGTTCACTTCTGCTGAAAAAACAGTTATAATATAGTCGGCAGCCTATGGCAGAAATGAACCGGGAGGAATTAAATGAACATAGCTTTTTTTCTTACACCAAAAGCGGATGTAATATGGATATCATCGGAATCTACATTGAGACAAGCAATTGAAAAGATGGAATTTCATAGGTATTCTGCATTGCCTCTCGTTGATAATGACGGCAAATATGCGGGCACAATAACAGAAGGTGATATACTCTGGTATTTGAAGAATATGAGGGACTTGAACTTTAAAGGTACAAGCAAGTTTGCAATTAAGGATGTTCCAAAATACAAGCATAATAAGCCTGTTTCCATTGACTCACATATCGAAGACCTGATTCTGCTTTCCATTAATCAGAATTTTATCCCCGTGGTTGACGATCATGACATATTTATCGGTATTATCAAAAGAAGTGATATAATAAACTACTTCAACAAATTGCTTCTTAATAAAGAAATATAAAGCCGGAGGGTAATAATATAGCCTCCGGCTTTATATTTCTTACCTATTGCTGATTATAGGGCTTTTGGCTATATTATTGCCAAAGCAGGCTTTGAAAGCTTTGAGAAAAGAAAACGCAAACTCACGGCTTTCGGTGTCTATAATTGACTTGCCTGCAACCTGTTCCAGCAATACAACAAGGTTTTCCAATTCGTAACCTTCAAATTTGACTGTATTGTCCTCTACTTTTATCATCATACCCTCCGCAAAGGTAAGTTTATTGTCAGATACACTTATTTATTATACCTTGAATCGGGATACAATGCCATCCAGATTTGCAGCCATTCCGGCCAGTTCTTCAGCGGTAGCCCCGACTTCCTCAATCGCACTCGACTGTTGTTGGGTTGTTGCACTGATTTGCTCCGAACTGCTTGCCTGGGATTCAATATTTTCTGCTATTGAATTTATAGAAGAAGAAATTTCGTTGGTCATCAAGGATTGCTGGGCTGCATCGTCCGCTATTTCATATACCTGGCCAACAATTGCACTGATTTTTTCTATTATATTAGTTATATAACTGTTTGTTTCATTTGCTGCGGTGTAGCTGTTTTTTATAAGTAAATCGGAATCGGCTGTTTTCTCTCTTGCCGTTGCGCAGTTGGTCTGGATTGCATTAACCATATGCTCAATCCGCATTGTGGCCTCTTTACTTTGTGCTGCCAATTTCCGGACTTCATCCGCCACTACCGCAAAACCCCGTCCTTGTTCACCGGCTCTTGCGGCTTCAATTGCCGCATTTAGACTAAGGAGATTAGTTTGCTCCGATATTCCGGTAATCAGCTCAACTGCTTGATTTATTTCGTTTGCAGATCTTTCCAGTTCAATCATTATGTTGGATACTTCTCCAGATGCAATTCTGACAGTGTCTATCAAGTTCGAAACATTTTGTACCAATTCTCCGCCCTTCTCTGCAGAAATCTTTACCTCATTGCCGGTCTCGGCGGCAAGTTTGCTTGATTCAGCGGTAGTATTTGCTTTATTTGATATGTCGCTTATTGCACTGGATATTTGTTCAATTTCGGCAATATTATTTTCATTGGTTTCCGCTATGTGGGCTATGCCGTTTGATATTTCCTGCATGGAAGCATTTGTCTCTTCCATGGTGGCTGACAGCTGCTGGCTTGCATGGGTAACCGCTCCGGAAGATTTTAGTATCTCACCGATTACATTTTGCAGGGAGGCGGCAGTCTTATTAAACGAATCCATAAGCTTACCCAGTTCATCTTTGCCTTCATAATTAACTCGCTCTCTTAAGTTGCCTTCGGCAAAGCTATTTGCCATTTTTTCTGCTTCTGTAATGGGCTTTTTAATTGAGGCTGTTATTATAACGGTCACACCAACGCTTACTACCACACATATAAAAAGCAAAACAAGCATGAGCATAGAACTTTTCTCATAGGTCTGTCTGCCGAGTATCTCGCCTTTTTCAGCTGCCTCTGTATTCATATCGACTAATCTATCAAGTATGATAATTGCTCTTTCACGATTTATGCTCGCATTTTCGATTAATAATAAAGCCAATTCCGGGTCTGCGGATTTATGCTCTTCAATCCCGCTTTTTATGTCCTTTTCATAATATAAAATATGCTCTTCAAATTTGTTGGCTAATTCTATTTCTTCTTCTGTCAAGCCTGCCTCTTTAAAGCTGGCCAAAGGCCCTTTGATGGAGTCAAAGCTGTTGGCTATGCTCTTCTCAAGTGTCTGGTATTCGGAAGTGTGTGTCGTTCCGATATACCTGAAAACGTCCCCCCGTATAGTAAGCAGATCTCTCCTTATCTCTCCCAAATACCTTATAGGCAAGAGATTGTTACTATACATAGACTTCATACTGCTATTCATTGTCATAAGGCTGAAGAAGGCAATGCCGCCGACTAAAATGGCGAGTAAAATAACCACCGAAAATCCTATAATAATTCTTGTTGAAATTTTAAGATTGAATAACTTTTTCATACAATCGCCCCATTTCCTGATAGCATTAAAAATATATTAACTGGATTATAACATATTCAGACATAAGATGCCATGTTATGGGGACTGAAATGCTAAAAGGCTGCGAAGTGTACATTATTCAGATTTGTAGTATAATTGTCTATATAAGTTTTATTTTCGGCATGCAGCTGCGGTAAAAGTAAAAAAGAAATGAAAGAGGGATTAATCTATGGAAAAAACAGTTCCAAACAGAGCTATGGCAATGGAACTCTTAAAAGAGTTTAATAAGAATGAAAGCCTGATAACACATGCGATGGCCGTTGAAGCGGTTATGAGGCATTTTGCAGGGCTAAATGGGGAAGATAAGGAAAGGTGGGGCATTATTGGCCTGATACATGACATTGATTATGAAATGTATCCTGAAGAGCATTGCATAAAAGCAAGGGAAATACTTGCAGATAGAGGATGGCCCGAGGAATACATTCATGCTGTGGAAAGCCATGGCTGGAAGTTATGCAGTAATGTTGAGCCGGCAGAAAAAATGGAAAAGGTACTGTATGCCATTGATGAGCTTACAGGGCTTATTGCTGCTACCGTCTTTATGAGGCCAAGCAAAAGCATATTGGACCTGGAAGTGAAATCTGTAAAAAAGAAATGGAAGCAAAAGAGCTTTGCGGCAGGGGTCAACAGAGAAGTTATTGAAGAGGGAGCAGGGCTTTTAGGTATGGAATTAGACAATGTTATCGAAGAGACTATTAAAGGAATGCAGCAGGTTGCAGGAGAAATAGGTCTGAAAGGCAATATTTAGAAGAGGCTGACTAAGAGGTTCCGTCAGCCTCTTTTCCCTTTCCGAAAAATTTTTTTCTCAGGTCCTGGTTAAAGAAGATAATAAGCAAAGCGGCCCATAGCCACCAATTATTATTCTCGAATATGTTTCCTATAACCCCGTTAAGCATTCCTCCAAGCTGTTGAACAGATGGAACTGCCGCTGGCGGTATGGAATCCTGTTGCGGCGGAAGAACCGGGGCAGTGGTTGGAACTTTTGGATTTTTGTAAAATACTCCCGAAACATCTTCCGGTTTACTTTCAGGAATTCAGCCGGGGATAGGAGCACCGCTTAAACCATGGTTAAAACCTCTCGCCATAATCACGCCTCCCTTTGTAATAGGTTGTTTATCATCCTATTTTCATTGTATGTTGTATTATTATTTTGGTTACTGCAAATCTTGTTATAATCCCTCCATATTTGGGTAACTTGCCTTTCCGGTAATATATATAATATATTAAAGGGGGTATTTGTCTTGGCTATGGAAAGCTCAACACAACCGGCACAAAGAGAACGCGCCGGTACTGCAGAGGCTACCTTTGCCGTGCGCCTTTTACTGCTGGGCAGCTTAATTGTAAATACAATTAAGCAGGATAATATGCTTGTATTTGCAGCAATATTGAATTTAACTGCCCTTTTGTTATTAAGAAGGGCAGCTGTACTGGAGGCTGAAGAGCAGCAGATAAGCCCAGGGGTAACGACCTTTGCAAATAATCTAAAGCTAATAGCAACTCCCCTTAGTGTTACTGCCTCGGTGCTGCTTCTTTGGGCATTGCTTATAGAAGTATCCTTAAAGCAGCCTATTATTGGCGTATCACCCGCCCCAACGGCAGCGGGGGCTACAGGCGCATTATTAATGTAAATTACATGTAAACAATTACCATTGATTTGCCTGGGAAAATGCAATAATATAAAGACAAGCCGTACTGTTCGCTGAATCCCTCAAGGGAACGGGGAATAATATATTGGGTGAGGGGCAGCCCGTTAGTGAAGCTGCCCGGGGCAAACTCTCTGCCCTAATCCGACAACAGGTGTTTGCATGACGCAAACACCCCTAAGATTATTATTGAATTTTACATTCAATACAGCCCCGTAAGCAGAAAGGAGAGTCAGTTTTTGAAGGCAGGTAAATTGTTGGTATTTTTACTTGTTGTAACAATTTTTACCTCCTCCGCAGTCTTTGCCGATGTACTCAAACATGGCAGCGAAGGCGAGGAAGTAAGGAAGCTTCAGCTGGAATTAACAAATAAGGGATATTACACAGCTGAAGCAACAGGTTACTTTGGAAGTTTGACGGAAGCTGCGGTAATAAAGTTTCAAATCGAAAACAATCTTGCAGATGACGGAATTGTCGGACCGGGCACAGGGAAGGCGCTATTTGGGCCGGAATGGACGGGACCTTCAGAGATAGAGCTTCTGGATTGGTGGACCGGGGTTTCCAAAGTATTTAAGATTGGAATGGCGGCGAAGGTTACTGATGTGAAAACAGGCAAGACCTTCAGCATTGTGCGTACATATGGCGGCAATCATGCTGACTGCGAGGCCAGAACCGCAGAAGATTCCAAAAAGATAAAGGCGATATGGGGCGGCTGGAGTTGGGAACGCAGACCGATAATTGTGGAGGTGGACGGCCGGAGGATTGCAGCATCAATGGCAGCCATGCCTCATGCCGGAGTGGACAAGTCCCCTGCAAACAAGTTTATAAGCAGCAGAAGCGGCGGCTATGGCAGGGGTGCGAATCTCGACAAGATAAAGAACAATGGAATGAGCGGTGTAGTAGATGTTCATTTTCTGAACAGCAGAACCCATGGAACGAATAAAGTTGACGCTAAGCATCAGAAAGCAGTGAAAGAAGCAGCAAAAGGCAGCAAATGATACAGTACGGTAAGCCCGGGCAATTTCAATATGCCCGGGCTTTGTTTTTGGTATCCGGTATTGATGTCACTTTTGTCCTTTGATATAATTCAGGTAAACATATATTTCGATTTTCATGCTTTATATTAAATTCATTAAGTAAACAAAACAAGATAGGAGTGATAATATGTCCACACCCCATAATAGTGCAAAGATGGGAGACATTGCTGAAACTGTATTGCTTCCGGGAGATCCTCTCAGAGCTAAATTTGTAGCCGAAACTTATCTGAAAGATCCTGTTCAATTCAATGCTGTAAGAAATATGTTAGGTTATACCGGAGTTTATAAAGGGAAAAAGGTATCCGTGATGGGATCGGGTATGGGGGTGCCTTCCATAGGGATATATTCATATGAGCTGATCCACTTCTATGGGGTTAAAAACCTGATTAGAGTGGGTTCCTGCGGCAGTTACACAAAAGATTTGAAACTGTATGATATTATATTGGCAATGGGCGCATGTACCAATTCCAGCTATTCCAATCAGTACAAACTTCCCGGCACATTTTCTGCAATAGCTTCATGGGATTTATTATATAAGGCAAAACAGTCTGCAGAGAAGCAGAATATAGATGTAAAGGTAGGCAATATTTTAACCAGCGATGTTTTTTATACTCCTGATGCAGATGAATATAAAAAATGGGCCGGCATGAATGTAATAGCAGTTGAGATGGAAACCTATGCTCTTTATTGTAATGCTGCAAATGCGGGCGTAAATGCCCTTACCATACTGACTGTCTCAGATTCTATAGCAACAGGGGAAAAAACGACTCCTGAAGAAAGGGAAAAAGGATTTACCAATATGATGGGAATTGCATTGGAGCTGGCGTAAACAGCTATAGAATAAAAGACCTAACCACAGAAGTTAGGTCTTTTCCTACCCGATTGGCATATGGCTTCTACAGCGCACCACTGAAACCAAAGGTCCTTCCAAAACCGCCGAAAGCGATTATTGCAAGTATGATAATGAAGAAGAAGCTATTGTCAATCCCCCAGGACGGGCCCGCTGCTAACAGTATGAACAGAAGAAGCAGAAGTAGAAAACCATTGCTGTTGCATTTGCAGGCAGTAGCAATGGGGGCCACTGCTGTTCCAGGTCTGCAGTAGGCTGGCGGAGCGCATCGGTTGACTCCCCCGTAAATGTTTGCCATATTTAACCCTCCTTTCAACTGAAATTTATACCATTTAATATGTCTTTTTACCAAAGTCAGTTTATCTTAATTCGAAGCAGTGCGTACTGCTATACCAGTAAGAAAAATGCTGTCAAAGCCAAAAAGTCTAAAGTACTTCTATAATATGGATAGCCAAATCCATACCCATAGCCATACCCTGGATAACCAAAACCATAGCCATAACCGAAAGGCATGGTCTCACCTCCTCTCTGAATAATAAGGGATTACCCTTACATGTCCTACTCCATATTATGTAACATTCCTGATTTGGTTACCTATGGAATGTCTGTAAGAGTCATTTATATGAAGAAACCGGCATAAGGCCAGGCTGTATACTAATAATACTTATCTGCTGTTTAATCCGAATACTTTGTTTACTCCTCCAAGGCCAATAATGGCCATTATTATTATGAAAAAAAATCTGCTTTCCAATCCCAGGGAGGGGCTTGCAGCAAGCAAAATGAAAAGAATAATAAGAATCAAAAGTTCGTTATTCTCAGAATGTTTTTTAGGAAGTGGCTCTGCAGGAAGAATAACGGGTTTGCAGTAAAGCCCCCTCGAAAACCTATTTGTCATATTCTCACCTCCGAAAGCTTATATTATTTGCGGCGGGACAACGCTAAGGAACATTATTTCGCCGCAAAGGAAATTATGGGAACAAAATCGGTTTCAGCGGAGCTTAAACCGATTTTGTATAGATGCCTTTCTCAGTTACATATTATGTACAGCCTTTGCTTTGGTTACTGCAAATGGAGAAATTTCTGACAAGTATAAAAACCTGTTGTAAGTTGCCAGTAATTTGTCTATAATAACAGAAGTACAGATGAGGAGGAAAAAATGGATACATTATCAATAATTTTAATTGCAATTGGCCTTTCCATGGATGCATTTGCCGTATCAGTGACCCATGGAATTATTATTGAAGGTGTTAATAAAGGGCATGCATTAAAAATCGGATTATATTTCGGAGCATTCCAGGCGTTGATGCCTTTGGCGGGTTGGCTGGCAGGGTCCCGATTTAAGGACTACATAACTAATTTTGATCATTGGATAGCCTTTATACTGCTGGCTTTTATCGGAGGTAAAATGATCAAAGAATCCTATGGTAAAAATTGTGAGATAAACAAAACCGAAGGGGGCGCCAATGAGGCAGCCATATCCAGCCAGACAGAAATACGGGAAAACCCTCTAAGAACGGGCAGACTTCTTGTCCTTGCCGTAGCTACAAGCATAGATGCTCTTGCGGTGGGTATCAGTTTTGCTTTCTTAAGCGTATCTATAATTCAGTCCTCGGTATTAATAGGGGTGATTACTTTTATCATATGTACTGCCGGTGTTTTTATAGGAAAAAGGTTCGGGTGCCTATTTCAGAAAAGAGCCGAGATGGCAGGCGGATTGATATTGATTGGCATTGGATTGAAAATCCTTATTGAACATTTAGGCATTATATAATAAAGCAGGGTCCGAATAAATTGATTATTCGGACCCTGTTGGATTCATTATTAAAGGTCAAGTATTTTCTCTATCTGCCTTTTCATTTCGTGTTTTTCACACACAGTTTTATGGAGTACGGGTTTTTGCTCCAGATCCCTGATGCCCTTTGGAATTTCTATCCCCGTAAGTTTGCACATTTCGTTAATTAATGTAAAGCTATCAAAGCCGTTATATTTCGGGTCAATGGATTTCATCACATCTGCCGTGAACTTATAGGGGCTGGCTGTGGATACGATTACTGTTTTCATATTATCGCCGGGGATTAAATTCTTATATTTTCTATATGCCGTATAAGCAACTGCCGTATGTGTATCCATTACATATCCGGAAGCTTCATACATTTCCCTTATAGCTTCAGACGTATCAGTTTCAGAGGCATAACCTCCATAAAAGCCATTTAGCTGCTCCCGGGTAAAGTCTTTGATTTTATATATACCCTTCTCCGCTAATTGCTCCATCAACTCCCTTACTTTTTCGGTGTTTTCACCGCAAAGGGAGAAAATAAGTCTTTCCAGATTACTGGAGACAAGGATATCCATTGAAGGTGACATTGTGTTGATAAAATCACGGTTTTTATCGTATATTCCCGTATTCATAAAGTCGTATAATACCTTGTTTTCATTTGAGGCGCAAATAAGGTTTTTAACCGGAAGTCCCATTTTTTTTGCATAGTAGCCTGCCAATATATTTCCGAAATTTCCGGTGGGGACGGTAAAATTAATTTCCTCACCGGGGATAATATCTCCCATTCTGCATATCTGCAGGTATGCAGAAAAATAATATATTATCTGAGGAATTAACCTGCCGATGTTTATCGAGTTGGCGGAAGAGAATATGCAGCCCTTGTCAGCTGCTTTCCGAAGCAGCTCCATATCAGCGAACAAATGTTTCACTCCGGCCTGTGCATCATCGAAATTCCCCCGGATGCCTACCACATACGTATTACTGCCTTCCTGGGTTATCATCTGTCTTTTCTGAATCTCACTTACTCCGTTCTCAGGGAAAAATACAATAATTTTTGTTCCGGGAACAGAGGCAAAACCTTCGAGGGCTGCTTTTCCGGTGTCGCCTGAAGTTGCGGTAAGTATGACAATTTCCTTTTCCAGATTCTGCTTCCTGGCAGAGCTTATCATCAAATAGGGCAGGATGGACAATGCCATATCTTTAAAAGCAAGGGTGGGCCCATGAAAAAGCTCTAAAAAATAAGTTCCTCCAATCTTAACAACAGGTGCTATTTTTGGTGTATCGAATTTCTCATTGTAAGCTTTGTCTATAAACTCAAGTACTTCAGCTTTATTGAAATCCTGCAAAAAATCCTTTATTACATGATAAGCTATGTTGCTAAAGTCCATATTCATCATTTTTTCCAAAGAAGGCTCGGGCTTTGGTATTTCTGTAGGGACATAGAGGCCTCCGTCCCCGGCTATGCCTTTAAGTATAGCCTCTGAGGCAGTTATAACAGGACCTTTTCCCCTTGTGCTCCTATATAATATTTTGTTCACAGTATATCAACTCCTATTATTCGATTATACCATATTGTGCAAACAGGAAGGGATTTATAAACCCATGTCGAAATATGGATTTACTTAATTTATATATTTATTATTATCTAAGAAAGGAGGGCTATTATGGGGACAATGCAATTGGTTATATTCAGGCTGAATGAGCAGGAATACGGGATAGATATTTTCAGGGTAAATGAGATTGTACCTTATTCAAAACCTACAAAAATCCCTAACTCCCCCGCTTATATTGAGGGGGTTCTGAACCTCAGGGGTCATATCATTCCGATAATAAGCCTGAAAGAAAAATTTAATATGGGGAACTCGGGAACAGATGATAGGACGAGGATAATTGTGACAGACATAAATGGGAACTTGACGGGATTCGTTGTTGATGATGCTTCAGAGGTACTTACTACGGAAAAAGACAACATAGAACCTATATCCGATATGGTATCAAAAATAAGCAGCAAATATATCAATGGAATAGGTAAACTTAGCGACGGGAGGATGTATATTCTGCTTGATTTTGATGAGCTGTATAAAGAAGAATTGCAATAGGTGAAAAATGGGTAAGCATATAATAAGATTGTTTGTATTCCTTGCACTATTTATTGCTGTCAGTGGAATTATAAGTCTGCAGAAGGAATACGTAATCCCTGAAAGTATTGATGAGGTCGAAAAGGTGGAGCTGTCCCCCGAACCTGAACCGGAAATAATGTTTTCGGATTTGGAGATACTGCCCGGGGGTTTTTTTGTTATATACCTGAAAGGTATTACTGACAGGGACGAAATACTGCTGTATACAACTTTGACGCAGGATAAGCCAAGGTTTTTCAGTTATTCGGAAGGTAAACTGGCCATAGCGGGTATCAGCTGCAGGACCAAAGAAGGGGAATACACATGCAGGGTACAGGTTCAAAGGGACGGTTATATAGCTGCCGAAAGAGAGGGAATTCTGAAGGTTTTGCCCAAGGAGTTTGAAAAACAGTATCTGAAAGTTACTGCTGCCCAGAAAAGTCAGCGCAGCAATGAAAACTTCAATGAAGATAGGGTTCACACTGAAAGGGCACGGGCTGAAACTTGGGAAAAACCGCTGTGGGAGGGTGTTTTTCTTCAACCTGCAGAAGGAAGAATTTCCACTGAATTTGGAATGATAAGATATATTAACAATGAAGAATCCGAAAGGCACTCAGGTCTTGACATATCGGCAGCCAGGGGCACTCCCGTAAAAGCGGCCAATAGTGGAGTCATCAGGTTATCCATGATGCTGAAGGTCACAGGCAATACCATAATTATTGATCATGGCAGCAATATTTATACTTCCTATGCTCACCTTGACAAGCTGCTGGCAGAAGAGGGAACTGAAGTCAGGAAGGGGGACATAATTGGAGAAGTAGGATCGACGGGCTTCTCAACAGGTCCACATTTGCACTGGTCGGCAACTATAGGGAAAACCTATATAAATCCGGAGTCATTGATGGAAAAGGATCCCCTTGAATTTATAGATGCTGCGCAGTAGGAGAAAAATGCGACGCAACTATGAGTTTGTAGATCCCTAGAGCAACAGCCTTGTATATCGACTCGCACAGTGCAAATCTTTGGACAGAATCACAGCTTGATACTTGAAAAATCCTAACCCGTGTGCGTCGATATACTATGTAATTCTCCCCAAGGGAATCAACAAACTTGAGGGCTATTGCTTCGCATTCTTCTCCTACTACGTAAATCTTGAAAAAGGAACGGTTTACGCCGTTCCTTATATATTTACGGTTCCTTCAGTCTGCCCATAGTTCTTCGGGACATATGATCTCACCTTATGCGTATTAAATCCTTCCATATTTTCAAAGGCTGTGGAAATCATAAGCTTTATCCTGTTAAGCTGATTTACTTCGCTCGCCCCCGGGTCATAATCTATTGCCACTATATTTGTCCCGGGATAAACCCGCTTCAGTTCCTTAATCATTCCTTTTCCCGTAACATGGTTCGGCAGGCATGCAAAGGGCTGCATGCAGATGATATTCCTGACTCCGCTTTGGATAAGCTCAACCATTTCTCCCGTCAAAAACCAGCCTTCTCCGGTCTGATGCCCTAACCCAACTACAGTTGAGGCCCCTTTTGCTATTTCTTTTATTGTTTTCGGCGCATAAAACCTGTAGCTGTCATTCAGTGCCTCAATATAAGTCTTTCTGTAAAACTCGATAATCCTTATTGCCGCATTGCCAAGAACCTGGGAAAGTTTACTTCCGGATAAATATTTATATTTATAGTCAAGACCATAAGCACTGTAAAGGAGAAAATCCGTAAGCCCCGGCATTACCGCTTCCGCACCTTCGGCCTCTACTATGCTCACAACATTATTGTTGGCTGTCGGATGGAATTTGACCAATATCTCACCGACCAGCCCTACCTTCGGTTTGACTGTGTTGATTATTTCAAGTCCATCAAATTCTTTTACAATCCCCCTGATAGTCTCCTTGAACACTTTTCTATCTGCAAATTCCAGGGATTCCGTACATATTTCCGCCCATTTTTCATACAGCTTATTGGCGGAACCTTTAATCCTTTCATAAGGTCTGACTCTATAGAGTACATTCATTAACAAATCCCCGTAGATAAGCGCCATCAAAGCCCTGTTAAGTAATTCGGGAGAATATTTAAACCCCGGGTTTTTCTCCATTCCCAAGGCGTTCAGGGATATTACGGGAACCTTATCAAAGCCGGCATCCTCCAGTGCTTTTCTCAGGAAGCCTATATAATTGGTGGCCCTGCAGCCTCCGCCGGTCTGGGATATCATGACCGAAGTATTTTTCAAATCATATTTCCCGGATTTTAAAGCTTCTATAAGCTGCCCTATAACAATTATCGCAGGATAGCAGGCATCATTATTTACATACTTCAAGCCTTCGTCTACAGCTCCAAAATCTGTTGACGGCAGCACCACCATATTATAGCCCGACAATCTGAACGCCGTTTCAATAAATTGAAAATGTATAGGAGACATTTGCGGTACAAGTATGGTATGCTTTTCCTTCATTGTCTTTGTAAACTTGACTCTCTTATAGCGATTGTCTATCTGCTTTAACTCAAAACCGTTTTTTTCTCTTTCAAGAATTGTAGCTTTCAGGGAACGAAGCCTTATCCTTGCCGCCCCTAAGTTATTTCCTTCGTCAATCTTAAGGGTTGTATAAATCCTTGAATTCCCGTTGAGTATTTCCTGTACCTGGTCTGTTGTGACAGCATCAAGACCGCATCCGAAAGAATTCAGCTGGACCAGTTCCAGATCCTTTCGTTTCGCTGCAAAGCTTGCAGCAGCATATAGCCTTGAGTGATATGCCCATTGATCCACTACTCTGAGAGGTCTTTCAACATGACCCAGATGAGATACTGAGTCCTCGGTCAATACTGCCATACCAAGGGAATTTATCATCTCAGGTATTCCGTGGTTTATCTGAGGATCTATATGATAAGGCCTTCCGGCAAGCACTATCCCTTTGAATCCGTTTTCCCTGATAAACTTCAATGTATTTTCTCCGGCCTTTTGCATATCTTTTTTAAAAGCTGCCAGTTCCCTATATGCCTCATCCACGGCTTCCCTTATTTCCATTTTACTTATTCTGAATACTTTCAATTCAACGTATAGCCTGTCGATAAGCCTGTCTTCGTCGTCAAAAGGCAGGAATGGCTTCAAAAGCAGTATGTCTTTTTCCCTCAATACATCTATATTGTTTTTTATAACCTCAGGATATGATACTACTATAGGACAATTATAATGATTGTCTGCATCCTTTTGCTCCTGCTGCTCATGAGTAATTGAAGGATAAAAAATAAATTTTATACCCTTTTCAATAAGGTTCATAATATGGCCGTGAACAAGCTTGCCTGGATAGCATACCGACTCCGAAGGTATTGTCTCAATCCCTTTTTCATACAGCTTATTTGATGATCTGTCCGACAATTCCACTCTGAAGCCCATCTCTGTAAACAATGTAAACCAGAAAGGATAATCCTCATACAGGTTCAGGACTCTGGGAATACCTACTACACCTCTCCTTGCCTGTGAAATATCCAAAGGTCTGTATCTGAAGAGCCTTTTATATTTGTAATCATATAGATTCGGCAAAGAGCTGTGTTTCTTATCCTTACCGGCCCCTCTTTCACATCTGTTCCCTGATATAAACTTATCCCCGTTTCCGAATTTATTTATTGTAAGCAAGCAGTTGTTTGAACATTGTCCGCACCTTGAAACAACAGTACTAAAATTAAACTCATTCAGAAGACATTCATTCAGCAGACTTGTATTTGAACCCGCTGCGTATCTTTCCTTTGCAACAAGAGCAGCCCCAAAGGCCCCCATTATCCCTGCAATATCCGGCCTTACAGCCTCTCTGCCTGATAGTAGTTCGAAGCTTCTAAGAACCGAGTCGTTGTAGAAGGTTCCTCCCTGCACAACTACTTTTTCCCCAAGTTCTTCAGGGTTTTTGATCTTTATTACCTTAAACAAGGCATTTTTTATCACTGAATAGGACAGTCCCGCGGAAATATCGCCTACTGCCGCGCCTTCCTTTTGTGCCTGCTTGACCCTTGAATTCATAAATACAGTGCATCTGGAACCAAGGTCGACTGGGTTCTCTGCAGCCAGAGCTTCTTCTGCAAATTCTTCTATAGTCATCCCCAGTGAGTTTGCAAAAGTGTCCAAAAATGAGCCACAGCCAGATGAACAGGCTTCGTTCAGAAGTATGCTCTCAATAACCCCATCCCTGATTTTCAGGCATTTCATGTCCTGCCCGCCGATATCCAAAATAAAGTCTACGCCGGGGCAGAAAAATCCTGCCGCTTTATAGTGGGCAATTGTCTCTATTTCACCTATATCTACATTTAACGCCGCTTTAATAAGGCCTTCTCCGTAACCCGTGACAGTTGAGTTTACTATGATTGCCTTCTCAGGCAAAAGGTTATAAAGCCCCTTAAGGGCATTAACAGTTGACTTAAGGGGGCTTCCCCCGTTGCTTCCGTAACAAGAATAAAGAAGTGAGCCATCCTCGTCAATGAGAGCTATTTTTGTAGTGGTGGAACCTGCATCTATTCCCAGGAAGCATTCCCCTTCAAAAGTCGAAAGCTCCCGCCTTTTTACCGAGCTTTTGCTGTGCCTTGACTTAAATTTTTCATACTCTTTCTTGTCGGCGAAAAGGGGCATCAACCTGCTTGATTCACTGATGAAAGTATCTCCCTGATATTCCAGATTCCCCATCAGTGATTCAAATGATACCTGTTCTTCATCCAAAGAAGCTAATGCTGCCCCAATTGCCACATAGAGCTGTGAGTTTTCAGGGAAAATCACCTGATTTTCTTCCAATTTCAAGGTTTCAATGAATCGCTCCCTAAGCTCCGAAAGAAAACATAACGGCCCTCCAAGGAATGCCACATTGCCCTTAATCGGCCTTCCGCATGCCAGCCCGCCTATTGTCTGAATAACAACAGCCTGAAATATGGATACCGCAATATCTTCCTTTGCAACACCCTCATTCAGGAGCGGCTGTACATCTGTTTTCGCAAAAACCCCGCATCTGGCTGCAATAGGATATATAACTTTATAATTCCTTGCCAGCTCATTTAGCCCTGATGCGTCCGTCCTCAGCAGGGAAGCCATTTGATCTATAAATGAGCCTGTACCCCCTGCACAGGTGCCATTCATTCTCTGTTCTATTCCTTTATTGAAATATGTAATTTTAGCATCTTCCCCGCCAAGTTCAATAGCCACATCGGTTTCGGGATAATAGGTTTTAACTGCCTTTGTGGCTGCGACAACTTCCTGGGTAAAAGATACCCCCATGCTTTCTGCAATATTTATTCCTCCGGAGCCTGTAACCATTACGGTTAACCGTGCATTTGGAAGTTCTCTGCAGGCATTAAGAAGCATATACCGGAGTTTATTCCGGATATCGGCATAATGCCTTGCATATTCGCTGTATACCATCTCTCTGTTATTGTTCAAAACAACTACCTTGACTGTCGTAGACCCTATGTCTATGCCGACGTGAAACAAATTATCCATATACCCCACAGCAAATACGCTGTGCTCACCTCCACAGCCTGTAAACTGAATTGCATATAAATGATACTATATTAACTGTTTTTCTATTTAGATATTTCGCATTAATCATTCTATTTAAGTCAAACTTTGCGAAATATTTTCCTTGATTTTCATAACGCATAAAATTTTTGCATTGTGTCAAGCAAACAGCCCTGCGTGGCCGATCGACCCCTGGATGTTTGCAAAGACAAAATGTAAAAAAATTTTCGCGTTATATTTATATTCATTATAATCCAAAAATATCTATAATGAAATGGCGAAAGGAAGCAGGCTGTACATTATTTTACAACCCGCTTCCTTCATGATCTCATTGATAGTATTATTTCAGTCCTGCTGAAATTTTTATGCTTGCCTGATGATTTGCATCAACTTTACCGTCTTTGTGCCTTGTACTGTTTAAAAAATGTATGTCAAAAACTCCGTTAATACCATTATTTTTTACCCAGTCGTTGTTTATACCCGCTCCATAATCTCCGCTTCTCCAGCTTGTCCACTCGCCCCCTGCGCCGGCATCATTTCCCGCATGAGGCATACTGCTCATGCTTGCGGCAATTTTCCTCCCATTGTATTTTATAATCACGGGCCTTGTAACCCAGCTGAATTTACCGCCCCATATTTCCTTCATTTTTTTTGTATCTCCGGCAGTCAGTGTTTCGCAATCAGCGTGATTTGCACCGGTTGTACGTCTGGCAAAAAACGATTTTCCGGTACTAAAATCATAGACTTCAAAATCGGCTCCTGTCGGTATGACATACTGTGCTTCCGTCCACCAGTCCAGTGCTTCTCCGTATTTTGCACCCGGTGTGCTTTTTATCGGTACATTGTGCACCGGTATTTTTACTATGTCTCCGATATTCGGCCAGGCTGACTGGCTTAAATTATTTGCTTTCAGCAATTCTGCAAGAGGAATTCCGAACTTGTTGGAAATGCTCCAGTAAGTATCTCCCTTTACCACAGTATAATTCTTATATGTTATATAAGGTTTGGAATTTGCAGGTATCTTGATTTTCTGCCCTATATATAAATAAGAATTAGCATTAGCTCCATTCAGGCTCATAAGTTCATTGATATCAACCCCGTATTTTTGGCTGATCTTCCAGTATGTTTCTCCTGCTGTGACGATGTGGGCGGCATACTGAGGGACAACAATTTTCTGTCCGGGATAAATAATAGTACTTTGGGTTGCATTGTTTGCGGCCATCAGGCCGGTTATCGGCACGTCCAGCTTCTGGCTGATGATCCAGTACGTATCACCTTTTTGTACTGTATAAGCTGTACTCGCTGCATATATTCCGGTGGCACTTCCCAATATCATGCTTGTACACAAAACGCTTGATATCAATAGCTTTTTAAACCACATAAATTGACCTCCCAACATAAATGCTTTATTTGGTTTACATAATTACATTCGACGTAAACCGCGAAAACCATTTATGTAAATTATGGCGGAGGTCCAAGCTCTTTGCAATTATAGTGTTTTCAGATACTCCGACAGCTTCTCCAGGCCTTGCTCAAGTATTTCCGTCGAGCAGGCATAACCGATTCTTGCACACTTCTCCAGCTCGAAGCATGATCCCGGAGTTAATAATACTCCATAATTTTTCATCAAATTAACGCAAAAGGCTCTTGAAGGTATGTCATAATCATAGTAAAGCAGTGCGGTAGTACCTGCCTGCGGTTTTACATAGGACATATGTGTTTCCTTGTTGACCCATTTGTCAAGAACTGCAAGGTTCCTTCTCACCATGCTTTTGTTTCTTTTAAGCAGCTTGTCTGCATTTTTGAGCGCAAGCCCGGCAAATATCTCATCCAGCATGCCGCAGCTTATCATATTGTAATCCCTGTGTTCAAAACACTTTGCAATAATGTCCTCTGATGCTGCAACCCATCCTAATCTCAGCCCGGCAAGGGAGAATACCTTTGACATACTGCCTACGCTTATTCCCTTATCATAAATATCAACAATGGATTTGCTGTAGCCTTCCTCCTGAGTCAATCCCCGATATACTTCATCGCATAAAACATAAGCATTCGCATTCTCCGCAATTTCAACAATCTCCCTTAGCATATCCTCCGGTATAAGGGATCCCGAAGGATTGTTTGGATTGTTTATACAAATCACCTTGGTTTTTTCGTTTACCATATCTCTTAATTCATTGAGGTCCGGCAGAAAGTTGTTCTCAGGCTTTAGCTTCAGAAGCTGAACATCTGCTCCGAAGGACTCGGGTATGGAATACAGCTGCTGGTATGTCGGAAGCACTGAGATAACCCTGTCTTCCGGCTCAACTATTGAATACAGTACTAAATGGTTAGCTCCAATTGCCCCATGTGTGGTAAGGATATTTTGAGGCTTCATTCTTTCGTACAGGCTGCATATTCCCTCTTTGAATTCGGGTGCTCCAGATATATGTCCATAGGTCAGCCTTTTGCCAAGCACCTTTGGAATATACTCTTCCGTATTCTCTCCCGATAATTCCAAAAGCTCATTCAAGCTGATTGAATGCACACAGGTTTCTCCAATGTTATAAATTGCATCATCTTCAAATTCGTTCATCCATTGCTCTACTTTAAAGGGTTTAATCTTCATAATGCTTCCTCCTTATATTGTAGCCCCCGCATATTTTACATTCCGGTTCCTTTAGCGCAGATCCTTCATTTTATCTCGGAAAAACCTGCCCACAGCTTTTTTATTTCCTTCCATATGCCCTTGCTTTCTTCAGGCTTCCGGCTGATCTTTTTGTTAATTTTATTACCTGTCTCTTTTATGGATTGAATATCAATGTTCTTTCCGGCATTAATCTCGGGCAGATCTTCTTCGCCATATTCCCGGGTGTCCCGGCGTTCAACCTCATCTATTGCTTCAAGAAGCCCGGCACATTTCTCCCTCAGCTTTTCATCATTCCATTTGCCCCCTTCGGCTCCTTCTTCGCCGGGGAAATAGCTTTCGGGCCTTATGTATCCCTTAATGTGAAGCAGAGTTATGACCTCGGGGAAAATATCCTGTATGATATCCTTCATGCGTTCATTCCGAAATCTGTCAATGGTTTTGTAATCGGGAGTATTCATTCCGCTGAGCCACATAAACATTACGTTTTCCCTGCAATTTTTTGCAATGCTCCTGCATGAAAACACCTTCTGAGTATAGGCATAAATTATAATCTTCAGCATCATCACAGGATTGTAGCTGCTTGCCCCAATACCTTCATATCTTTCATACAAAGGCGCGGTGTCTATATTCTCTATTATACTGTCTACTGCCCTTACTATATGGTTTTCGGGAATCAGCTCTTCCAGGCTTGGGGGAAGAAATGTAATCTGCCCTTGATTGTATGGTTTGAAGGGAGCTTTCGTGTCCATATGATTCTCCTCCTCATAAACAATAATCCGATCTTTTGTTATTGAATTAATTATATCATAAATCCGTAAGGATTTATGATATTAGCCCATGTGCGTTCTGCGCAGCAGAAAATCGCACGGGCATAAAATGAAAAATATAATATGCGCAAGCATATTATATCATAAATCCGTAAGGATTTATGATATAATCCCATGTGCGAAAAGGAGAGTTCCAATTGGAACCCTCCCTTAATATTATCAATACACCTGAGCCTTACCTGTTCTTCAGGTACCGGTCTATCATTGCGGCGGCTTCTTCACGGGTAATGAAGTTCTTGGGCTTGAAGGTATTGTCATCGTATCCGCTCAGTACTCCCATGTCCGCCAGTATGTCCAGATATAAAAGGGCATATTTGGCAACACTGTCCCTGTCCGAAAAGTATATACCCTTTGGCCTCGGAGGATCCCCAAGCATCCTTCCCAATATGGCGGCCGCCTCCTCACGGGTTATCTTCTCATTTGCGCCAAGCATTGTTTTTCCTTCCACTGCCCTTCCTTTGACCCAACCGTTTGCGTATGCGTCTTCCACATACTTAATTGCCCAACCGGGTATATCTTTCTTATCCGTAAAGGGCAGCTGCACGTTGCCGGATGCTGTGTCCTCAGTCCCAAACCCTGCAGACAGCAGCTTAATAAATTCGGCCCTTGTGATATAATTCTCCGGTTTATAGTAATACCCTTTGCCTGTTTTTACACCCTCGGCTATATTTCTGTGAGCAAGTGAGTACACTGCATCCCTTGACCACCTTGTC
>JAKPKE010000204.1 GCA_029553855.1 Bacillota bacterium
CCTCCTGCCTCCATATCAAAGGGCACCTCAAGCTCTACCCCTCCTATAGCGTCAACTATTCCTTCCACTCCCTCGTAATCTATGCTCAGATAATAATCAGCGGGGGCATCACATAATACCTTCCGAACTGCGCTGACACAGCCTTCCTCCTTTCCCCTTCCATATGCAGCATTAATTTTACGCTGATCCCCCTGGCTATAGCCTTTTTCATAAAAATATGTGTCCCTTGGTACGGAAATAATATGCAAATTACTTTCCGCCTTGTCATAGCTGAAGAACATGATTGTATCGGCTCTTGCCTTTCCCTCTATACCAAGGAGTACGACATTTATCCTTTTCTCTTCGGTTAAGGTTGTATTTCTTGATTGGCTCTCAGGTGCCTGTTCACAATAAACTTGTTCAAAGCTGAATATCCTGCTGCTATTGATAGACAGCCCCGGGAGATCCCAATATAAAAAATACATTGAAGCTATTGATATAATTGCAAGTATAAGCAACGGCTTATGAATCTTCCTCATTGCAACGGTTTCCTTTATTATAAAAATTGCATGCCTGTTCCGTAGTCCCCTTGTAAATACCACCTGTGAATAATTCACTACTATGTATAAGATTGGGCCATCCTATTTATTCCTAAAAAATAAAAAAATTAAGGGAACTGCGCAATAGAAGGAGAAGAATGCGACATGGTTTGTGAATTACTCCGGCTGTAGGGGAAGTATGTTCTCCTCACCTTCCAAAGCCAGCAAAATCATTGGCGAGGGTCCCATCTCTGCAGGCCCGTCTGATGATTTTGCCTGGAGGTATTCCCGTTCCGGGGTCCAATGGAAGGTTTCGTCAAAAATAGCTTCCCCACGCCGGTATTTGCGCTCCATATAGGTGTTAGCTGATATACAAAGGCTTTGCTCATATGTGTTTACATCCACGGGGAATTACATAGTATATCAGGGCACCTTTGTGCAAAATGCTCAGATTGTTGAGGTAGTATGTCATCCTGAACGCAGTGAAGAATCTTTGACCCCCAAGGAATACCCTGGCTTTTCTCGTATCTCGCGACTAGCGACTCGTGACTGAAA
>JAKPKE010000207.1 GCA_029553855.1 Bacillota bacterium
AGGAAAATGAAGTCAGCTTTGGACTTGGCCCCGGCATCGAGCTTTACCCCTTTGACATATCCCTCTTCATCAAGGGCACAAACCTGAAAACACAGCCGGCAAGAGGCTATGCCGTGACCATCACTCTTCCTGTACCGGAAAATCTGATTGATCAAAAAGAAATGCTCGCCCTTGTATACAAATCCGGCAGCGGCGTCGTGACGGCGCTTGATTCAAGACTCCGACAGAAAAACAATATATGGTATCTTGTGTTTGAAGCGAAGGAGTTCTCACCCTATGCAATAGCGGTCAGAAGAACCGGAAGCTATGACGCGGCGGCAGGAGTACCATATTACCTTGATGCAAAAGGAAACAGGGTGTTCCTCGGCCTCGCATCAAAGGGCAGATATATCGCCCCCGGTGGTGTGACTGTATTCGCAGCACAGAACGCCAAGAGCTTCACGGATGTATCCGGCCACTGGGCGGAAGGGTATATAAGCTTTGTAACCGAGCGGGAGATTTTCCTCGGTGCAGGCAATAATACCTTTTCCCCCGATATGGGAATGACCCGCGCCATGTTCGCAACGGTAATCGGACGGCTCTTTGAACGCAGCTATGGAGAGATTAACACCGACAGTGACAATACCGAGTATTACGATAAATATATAAACTGGGCAGCAAAAAACAATATTATCAAAGGCTATGGGGACAACAGGTTCGGCCCGGATGACCGGATCACCCGGGAGCAAATGGCGGCAATCCTCTACCGCTTTGCGGACTTTCTCGGCATCCATCCGGCCGGCACGGACATCGCGCTCAATTATCCCGATGCCTCCGATATTTCGGACTATGCGAAAACCGCCGCCCTCTACTGTCAGACCACCGGCATCATCGGTGGACGCAACGGCGGGGTATTCGTTCCGGAGGGTACAGCCACCCGCTCTGAAGTTGCGGCCATTATCCGGCGGTTTGTTGAACTGGCAGTGAAATAAAAACAGGAGCATTACTATCTGCCCCTGTCCCTTATAAGTATTTTCTCAAGATATTGCCCCGTATATGAAGCATCAATTTTACATATTTCCTCGGGGGTGCCGCATCCTACAACGGTGCCCCCCCGATCCCCTCCTTCGGGCCCCAGGTCGATTATATAATCGGCCCTTTTTATTACGTCTAAATTGTGTTCTATTACTATGATGCTGTTGCCCGCATCCACAAGCCTGTCAAGTATAGCCAGCAGCTTGTGTATGTCAGCTATGTGGAGACCCGTGGTGGGTTCATCCAGTATATATACCGTCTTTCCGGTGCTCCTTTTGGACAATTCATAGGCAAGCTTTATCCTCTGGGCCTCACCTCCGGACAATTCCGTAGAAGGCTGACCCAGTCTTATATATCCAAGGCCGACATCAAACAATGTCTGCAGCTTCCTTTCCACCCTGGGTATATTCTTAAAGAATTCCAGGGCGTCTTCCACAGTCATATCAAGGATTTCGGAAATATTCCTGCTCTTATATTTTACTTCCAAGGTCTCCCTGTTATATCTTTTGCCTTTGCAGACTTCACAGGGGACATAAACATCCGGCAGAAACTGCATCTCAATTTTGATAATCCCGTCACCCTTGCAGGCCTCGCATCTTCCGCCCCTTACATTAAAGCTGAATCTGCCGTTTTTGTAACCCCTCATCTTAGCCTCGGGGGTAGAGGCAAACACTTCCCTTATAATATCGAAAGCCCCTGTGTAAGTGGCAGGATTGGATCTGGGCGTCCTGCCTATGGGAGACTGGTCAATATCCACAACCTTGTCTATATGCTCAATCCCTTTGATTTCCTCATGCTCGCCCGCCTTAAGCCTGGAACCGTACAACCTGTAGGAAAGCTCTTTATACAATATTTCATTGATAAGGGTGCTTTTCCCCGATCCGGACACCCCTGTCACACAGGTAAAAACCCCTAATGGGATCTTAACGTTCAGGTCTTTGAGATTATTGGCGCAGGCCCCTTTTATCTCGAGCCATTTGCCGTTGGGCTTTCTTCTTTCTTCCGGTACGGGGATAACCTTTTTCCCGCTCAAATACTGTCCCGTTACGGAGGTTTCACAGGCAAGTATGTTATCAAGAGAACCTGCGGCAACTACCCAGCCTCCGTGGGCTCCCGCCCCCGGCCCCATGTCGATGATATAATCCGCGGCATGCATTGTATCCTCGTCATGTTCGACAACAAGAAGAGTATTCCCTAAATCCGTAAGGTTCCGAAGAGTTGAAAGAAGTCTGCCGTTATCCCTCTGATGCAGCCCTATGCTTGGTTCGTCAAGTATGTATAATACACCTACAAGGCTTGAGCCTATCTGAGTTGCAAGCCTTATCCTCTGCGCCTCCCCCCCGGAGAGGGTAAAAGTAGCCCTGGAGAGGGTCAGGTATTCAAGGCCGACATTAATAAGGAATTTTAATCTTTCGCGTATCTCTTTCAGCACAAGCTTCGAAATAATCTGCTGCTTTTCGGTAAGCTTAAGCTTGTCGAAGAAATCTATTATCTTGAATACGGACATATCGCATATTTCCGAAATAGACAAGCCGCCTACGGTCACTGCAAGGCTCTCTTTCTTAAGCCTTGCCCCCTTGCACTCCGGGCACGGTATTGAGGACATGTATTTTTCTATTTCGCTTCTTATATATTCGGATTTGGTTTCTCTGTATCTTCTCTCCAGATTATTTATAACGCCTTCCAAGCCGATCATTATCTCTCCGCTGCCGTATTCCCGCTGATATTTCATTTTAATTTTTTCTCCGTTGTTGCCGTACAGCAGCATATCTACAATATCCTGTCCAAGCTTGTATACCGGCTTATCCATGCTGAAGCCGTAATGTTCGGCTGCAGCCTCAAGTATCCTGTAATACCACGTCTCCCCATTATAGTTTCTCCATGGGTCTACAGCGCCCTCTGCAATGGTTTTGCTCCTGTCGGGTATCACCCTGTCGGGATCTATCCTTCTTATCTCTCCTAACCCATCGCATTGGGGGCATTTGCCATAGGGGCTGTTGAAAGAAAACATCCTGGGCGCAGGGTCCTCTATACTTATCCCGCATTCTATACACGCAAAATTCTGGCTGAACAGCTTTTCTTCCTTATCAACGATATCAATAAGGGCAGTACCTCCCGAGAGTTTCAGCACTGTTTCAAGAGAATCGGCCAGCCTTTTATCCATGCCCTCTTTGACCACAATCCTGTCGATAATTACTTCTATAGTATGCTTCTTGTTTTTATCCAGCTTTATTTCTTCATTAAGGTCTAGGGTTTCCCCGTCTATCCTTGCCCTGACGTATCCGCCCTTCTTGATATCCTCCAAAAGCTTCTGATGCTCCCCTTTCTTCCCCCTGATAACGGGGGAAAGCAGCTGTATCCTGGTCCCCGGCTCAAGTCCTTTTATGTAGTCTACCATCTGGTCTACCGTCTGCTGTGATATCTCCTTGCCGCATATATGGCAGTGGGGTGTCCCTATCCTGGCATAGAGAAGCCTCAGATAATCGTAAATCTCTGTAACGGTGCCCACCGTTGAGCGCGGGTTCCTGTTTGTAGTCTTCTGGTCTATGGATATGGCGGGAGACAATCCCTCAATGTAATCCAGATCCGGCTTCTCCATCTGCCCAAGAAATTGTCTGGCATAAGCGGAAAGGGACTCCACATAGCGCCTCTGCCCCTCCGCATATATGGTGTCAAATGCGAGGGAGGACTTGCCCGAACCGCTGAGGCCCGTCAGCACTACAAATTTATCCCTCGGTATTTCTATATCAATATTTTTAAGGTTGTGCTCCCTTGCACCCTTAATAATAATTTTATCCTTTGCCATAATACACCTCTCTACTTTTTCAGCTTCTTCCTCAATTCAATAATCTTATCCCTAAGCTCCGCGGCCCTTTCGTACTGCAAAGCCCTTGCGCAGTCCTTCATTTCCTCCTCCAGTGCAGAAATCAGTCTTAAGATATCATCCTTCCGCATATGGTCAATATCCCGCTTCACATTATACTTTGCAGATTCCTCCGCGGCAGTGGTGGCCTCAATAATTTCATGTATCGCCTTTCTTATGGTCTGGGGTTTAATCCCGTATTTTTCGTTATAGTCCATCTGGATTTTTCTTCTTCTGTTTGTTTCACTTATTGCCCTTTTCATGGAGTCAGTAACATCGTCCGCATACATTATTACTTTTCCCTCCACATGCCTTGCCGCCCTGCCAACTGTTTGTATAAGGGATGTCTCCGACCGCAGGAATCCTTCTTTATCCGCATCAAGTATGGCAACCAGCGACACTTCGGGAAGGTCCAGACCCTCCCTGAGGAGGTTTATCCCCACAAGTACATCGAATTCCCCCAGCCTGAGATCTCTTATTATTTTCATCCTTTCCAGGGTTAAAACATCGGAATGCAGGTAGCGTACCTTTATGTCCAATTCTTTCATATATGCCGTCAGGTCTTCGGCCATTTTCTTTGTAAGGGTGGTAACAAGCACTCTTTGATTACTTTTAACTCTCTCCCGTATTTCCCCGATCAAATGGTCTATCTGACCCTTTACCGGTTTTACTTCTATTTCCGGGTCCACCAGCCCTGTAGGCCTGATTATCTGCTCAACCACCTGGGAACTTTGTTCAAGCTCGTAGGCTGCAGGTGTGGCGCTGGTACATATTACCTGATTGAGTCTCTGCTCAAATTCTTTAAAATTCAAGGGCCTGTTGTCAAAGGCTGAAGGCAGCCTGAAACCATAGTCAATAAGGGATTCCTTCCTTGATTTGTCGCCGAAATACATCCCTCTTACCTGGGGTATTGTAACGTGCGATTCATCAATTACCAAAAGATAATCCTCAGGGAAAAAATCCAACAGCGTATAAGGTGCGCTTCCGGGCGCTCTGCCGCTGATGTGCCTCGAATAGTTCTCAATGCCCGGACAGTATCCTATTTCTTTCATCATCTCAATGTCGTAATTTGTTCTTTGCAAAAGCCTCTGGGCCTCCAGCAGCTTGTCCTGCTCCTTCAGCTCTTTAACCCGCTGCTCCAGCTCCGTTTCGATAGTCATTATTGCGGCCTCCAGCTTTGCCTGGGTTGTTGCGAAGTGGGAGGCAGGGTATATAAAAGTATGCTGTCTTTCTCCCGTTATCTTGCCGGTCAGTGAGTCTATTTCAAGGATTCTTTCTATTTCATCCCCGAAATATTCAACTCTTATTGCCTTATCCGAAGAGGCAGCCGGATAAATATCCACGATATCTCCCCTTACCCTGAAGGTACCCCGCACAAAATTAATATCATTTCTGTCATATTGTATATCAATAAGCTTTCTGAGGATCTCGTCTCTATCCCTGACCATTCCTTTTCTCAGGGACAGCACAAGGGACTTGTAGTCTTCAGGGTCTCCAAGGCCGTATATACAGGAAACACTGGCAACAATAATGACATCTTTTCTCTCGAATAAGGCAGCTGTTGCCGAGTGCCTGAGCTTATCTATCTCATCATTGATATCCGCTTCTTTTTCTATGTAGGTATCGGAACGGGCAACATAGGCCTCGGGCTGGTAGTAATCATAGTAGCTGACGAAGTATTCCACGCAGTTATGGGGAAAAAACTCCTTAAACTCGCTGCAAAGCTGAGCAGCCAAAGTTTTGTTGTGGGCAAGCACAAGGGTAGGTTTTTGAATCTTCTCAATGACATTTGCTATGGTAAAGGTCTTGCCCGAACCGGTAACCCCGAGAAGGGTCTGATACCTATTTCCTTCATGCACACCTTTTACAAGCTTTTCAATTGCTTCCGGCTGATCCCCCATAGGCTTGTAGTCCGATACCAGCTTGAATCTGTCCATATTAACACCCGCTTATTCAATCATAATAGAATTATACCATATCGGCATATGGTTTACATAAATATTGTTTTACTATTTTAATGGTTTACAATAAAATATAGAACACCTGTTCGTAATTATTTTATTATTTTTGCTCCCGCGTGTCAACTATAATATAAAATAACCATCCTTCATAGGATGGTTATTTTTCAGTTCCGGTATTATACGCTGACGTCCTTTCCTTCATTGACTTTGTTGAACACCAGCAGGGAAGCCACCGTCAGCAGGGTAAGGATTGTGGAAAGCGCTGCGGCAACGCCGTAGTTCCCCCTCAAAACTTCTGTGTACACCGCGACTGTCAGGGTTTTGGTTCTTCCGGTGTAAAGGATAATGGCGGTGGACAGTTCGCTTATCATTGTAACCCAGCTTAAAATTGCGCCGGCCACAATACCCGAGGCCATCATTGGCACCGTGACACGGAAGAAGGCCTTTATTTTACTGGCGCCCAGCGATATCGCTGCTTCCTCAATGCTCATGGGTATCTGCTGCAAAATTGCCACCGAGGAGCGAATGGTGTAAGGCAAGCGGCGGATAATCAGCGCCACCACCATAATCATCATTGTTCCGCTCAACATCAGCGGACGCCGGTTAAACCCCGTAAGAAGTGCAATACCCAGCACCGTACCGGGAACTATGTAGGGTATCATAGACATTATATCCACCATACTTGTCAGAGCATTTCTACGGCGAACCACCAGATATGCAATTAAAATAGCCAGCAGAACGATGAAAGCCAAAGCAAGCATTGGAATGATTATTGTGTTCTGGATGCTTTTGCCCAGCTTCCCGAACGCTGTGGCATAGCTATTAAGTGAATAACCCGGTATAAATATTTTACCTGCCGTCTTTTTAAAAGATGTGTATGTCACATATAGCTGCGGCAGGACGGCGAGGGCGACCACCGAGTAGCTGAACAGATAAACCCAGGGTTTAACTATATTTTTGGGCTCTTTCTCGTAAATTGGATGCAGAGCATTCAGCGCAAAGGAATTTTTGTTGGAAATGTACTTCTGCGTCAGAAATACCACGGTTGTAATAATAATGGCAATTATGGCAATGGCCGCAGCAAAACCGTCGTTGCTGCCCACCTCGCTGATGAATTCGGTATACAAAACTACAGGAAAAGTACGGTATCCCTCACCAATGAGCATCGGAGTGCCGAAATCGGCAAAAGAGCGCATAAAAACCAACAAACCTGCCGCAAGCAGCGTAGGTATAATCAGCGGGACAATAACCTTTAAGAAGCATTTTATCCCCGCACAGCCCAGGTTATTTGCCGCCTCAATAAGTGAATTGTCGATATTCTTCAGCGCGCCCCTTGCATACAGAAAGACCAGCGGGAACAGCTGAAGGGACATAACCAACACAATGCCGCCGAAACCGTATATATCGGGGAAATTTATGCCGAACTTTGCTAAAAAGCTGGTGATTACCCCGCTTCTGCCCAGTAGCATAATCCATGAATAGGCCCCTATGAACGGTGCGGACATGGACGCAATAATAATAAGAATGTTCAGCATTGCCTTGCCCCTGATTTTGTATATTGTCAGGAAGTACGCCAAGGGTGTCCCTATTAAGATTGAAAGGGCAGTTGCAGAAATTGATACCTTGAAACTGTTCAGCAGGGTATCGGAATAGTAACTTTTGGAGAAGAATTTTACAAAATTGGCCAAGGTATACTCCCCGGTCTGACTGTCGACAACAGCCTGTTCAGCAAGGCGCGTCATAGGATAAAGCAGAAACAGGATATAAATTGCTATGGTGCATAGTGTTATGATTCCCCATATATCGAAACGAAATTTACTGTTATCCTTCATAGGCTTCGCTCCTTACAAGGTTTATACTTCCCTCCCGATTGAAGATGTTGATCTTATCCTTCTTCACCTGCAGCAGTACTTTCTGTCCCGGCTTAAGCTCCTCACCCATGGAGGATTCCTCCACTATTTCCACCGAGGCTCCATCCTCCAGCTCCACCATGTAATGGGTATTCAACCCCAGATATGTATATTCTTTTACCAAGCCCCTGATTCCCTCGCCGCTCCCGGGGATGATTATGAACTCCTCAGGGCGCACCGAGCAGAGTACCTCCTGTGATTCTGTGTTCCGCAGGCTCTCCAGCTGCACCCGGTAACCCTTTGAAAAGACAACCTCCCCTTCCTCTACCTTCGCCGGGATTATGTTGGTGCGACCGATGAAGGTTGCAACAAATACATTGCGGGGACGCTGATAAATCTCCTTAGGGCTGCCTACATGCTGTATGCCCCCGTCTTTCATAACCGCAATGGTATCACTGATTGCCATTGCTTCCTCCTGGTCATGGGTAACATATACCGTGGTGATGCCCACGTTTTGCTGGGTATGACGGATAACACCGCGCATTTCAAGACGCAGCTTTGCGTCAAGGTTCGAAAGAGGCTCGTCCATGAGCAGAACTTCGGGTGCGATGACCAATGCCCTGGCAAGGGCGACACGCTGCTGCTGCCCGCCTGAGAGCTGGTTAGGCATGCGGTCGGCATATTGTGAAATCTGCATGAGCTGCAGATATTTCTCGGTTTCTTCTTGAATTTTTGCTTTGGCTAACTTTCTGTTTTTCAAACCAAAGGCTACGTTTTCACGGACTGTCATATGGGGGAATATGGCATAGTTTTGAAAAACCATGCCAATATTCCGTTTGCTAGGGTCTATATCGTTCATGCGGGTTCCATTAAAGAATACTTCGCCGCCCTCTATCGAGTTGAACCCGGCAATCATGCGAAGCAGCGTTGTTTTACCACAACCCGAAGGACCGAGAAGAGTAAAAAGTTCTCCGCTTTTAATTTCGATAGTCAAATCAGAAATAACAGTGTTATTCCCATATTTTTTTACAAAATTATTAATAAAAATTTTACTCATTTCATTCCTCCGCAGTTTTTTGAGACTACTTGCTCTTAAGGCTTGTGAATATCTCGGTGTAT
The DNA here is from genome assembly GCA_029553855.1 of Bacillota bacterium. Lineage (GTDB taxonomy): Bacteria > Bacillota > Clostridia > Lutisporales > Lutisporaceae > BRH-c25. The sequence continues at coordinate 8,808 of JAKPKE010000207.1, forward strand.
TTTGCAACAATTTCTTTCTTGTGAGAGCTTACATAGGGGATATCTTCCTCAATTACGTAAATTTCGGACATGGGAATCATAAAGTCGCTGGTTTTGCTGTTCTTTCTAACCGGGCGGTTGGTCAGGGTTGTACCCCAAATGTTCTGAACCTCTTCGCTGATGATGAAGTCAATGAAGAGCTTGGCATTCTCCATGTTCTTTGCGCCCTTTATGATGGTGGCCGATGCCGGCAGATAAACTGCGCCCTCCTTAGGGTAAACCACCTTTACAGGTGCTCCGTCCCTTACAAGCTGTGCGCAGGGGTCCTCATAGGACAGACCTACCAGATACTCGCCGTCGGCAACACCCTTGTATACTCCCGAAGAGCTTTGGGAAATCTTGCCGTTTATGTTTGCAAACAGATCCTTGACAAAGCCCCATGCCTTTTCGTCCTCGTACCCGCCCATAGCCTTGAGTATATTTGTAAGCTGGGCAAGAGCAGATGATGAGTTGGCCGGGTCTGCAGAAACAATTTTGCCTTTGAGCTTGGGGTTGAGAAGATCGGCATAGCCTTCAACCTTGATGTCACCGAGGAGTTCGGTGTTCACTATCAGACAGCTGCCGTCCAGTACGTTGCTGGTGATGAATCCGCAGGTGTTCTTGTATGCGTCCATAACATCCTTGTCATTTGGGGATACATACGGCTCCCATAAATCCTTGTTGTCATAAGCGAGAGACCAGGAGCCGCCAAACAGTACGTCGGCGTAGGGGTCATTTTTTTCGGACTGAATTCTCTTGATTAGCTCGCCTGTGCCCGCTTGTATAACTTCCACTTCAATTCCGTACTTTTCTTCAAACAGTGGGATAGTTGCATTCATTAGCCCCTCCGAGTTGGGCGAATAGACGACGAGCTTGCCCCCCGTCTGCGCTGCAGGCGGTGCTTCCGGTGCGGGTTCCGGGCTGCCCTGCGTGGGCGCAGGCTGTGATGCGTTACCGCAACCGGCAAGGGAAACAACCATTATCAGGCTCAGTAGAATTGTTATTACTTTTTTCATATTCAATTCCTCCTCACATCATTGCGGTCCGTAGGACCTTATAATTATATCCTACAGTATGCATATACAAAGAAAATACCCTAATTATGGAACAAATGGTAAAGATACAGAACAGTTTTATCACTTTTCTGTAAATTCAAAAAAAAGCGCCGCCGCTTAGCGGATTTTTCGTTTATATTCTTTGGGCGAGCAACCCATATATTTTTTAAACACATGGTTGAAATATTTATAATCGCCTATGCCGCATTCCCTGCCGATATCTGAGATAGGCACCCTGTCCTGCTGCAAAAGCAGCAGAGCCTTCTGTATTCGGTATCGATTCAAATACTCGATGACGGTGGTGTTCAGCACTTTTTGAAACCGTTGATTTATATATCTGTCCGAGTAAAACAGCTTTTCTGAAATGTCGGTAAGGGTGATTTTACGGGTATAATTTTCTGCGATATACTCTATTATTTGTTTCACAACAGGGTCCTCGTCTTCTTTTTGCCCATCATCCTCAAACAGTGAAATATTCTTCCATTCGGCGGCGTTCCGGTTCTGATTTCTTAAAATTTCTATATTTCTGCACTCCAGAACGGCGCGCTCGAGTGCCTCGGTCATTTCCTCCATGTTTAAGGGCTTAAGCAGATAATCAGCCACATCATACTTTATGGCCTCCTTGGCATATTCAAACTCCGGGTAGCCGGTCAGGATTATAGTGGCATAGTTTCCGCTCTTTGTTTCGGCAATCATCTGGAGACCGTCCATCACGGGCATATTGATGTCGGTAATGACGATATCGGGGCTCATTGAGTTGATGAGTTCCTTGCCCTCCACCCCGTTGCGCGCCTCTCCCACAACGATGCAGTTGTGCTGCTCCCATGGCACCGAATGCTTAATGCCCTTTCGTATGATATCCTCATCTTCTACTAATACTACCTTATACATCCCTAGCCCCCCTGCGCAGAAGTTTGGCCGTCACCGTGAAGTATTTCCCCTCCACGCTGTCTATGAACAGCCCACAGTCTTCTCCGTATTCCAGTATAATGCGCCTGCACAGGTTTTGCAGGCCGTTGTGTTCGGTCATTATTTCCTCCGACACCATCGTATCTCTCAGCTGATCCAGTTCCTCCCCGGAAACCCCCGGTCCGTTATCTGTCACCTTCAGGAAGAGGTATTCCCCCTCACACCAGCCCTTAATCTGCACTGAGAGATTCATCTGATTTTTAAAGCCATATTTGATGCTGTTCTCAATGAGAGGCTGGAGCAAAAGCTTGGGAACAAGAGCACAGCTGCAGCATTCGTCAATATCTATGCTGCAGACAAATCGGTCGCCAAACCTTGTCTTTTGCACATACAAATAATCCTCTATGTATATTATATCCTCTGAAAGCAACACATCCTGCTTGGCATTATTAATACTGTAACGCAGGATATGGGTAAATCGTTCTATTAAATAAGCCGCCTTTTCTCCATCAGTAATGATGAGATATTTTATGGTGTCCAATGCGTTATAGATAAAATGCGGGTTGATTTGTGTTTGCAGGTTTCGCATTTCAATCATGCTATTGAGCTTAATGAGGTCGGTATTGCGGGTATTAAGCTCGTTAATACTCTTGAGCATTTTATTAATCTGCGCAGCAATCTCCTCAAATTCATCTCCGCTTTCAATGCGGATAATATGCCTATTGTCTCCCTTTCGGATTATCCGCATTTCATCCACCAATATGCCTAGGGATGCGGCGTTTTTTGCCGCCATCACCTGCGACATTTTCTGGAACATCACAAGCCATACGGTTCCCAAAGTAATTATTGTCAGCACTCCCAGCAGGATATAGATTGTGTTGCCCGGGGTGTAAATCAGCGAATAGAGCACCGCCCTTTGGTCTGGCAAGGTTCGGGATGAAAGAATGTACCGAATGCCCTTAATACTGGAAATATGCTGTCCGGGGCGTTTTCGGAACTTATTGGCTCCCCGTTCGGGCAGAAACCCGCTTTTTGAGCAGTAGATAATATCCCCTTTCAGATTGGTGATGATACTATCGTACTGATAGTCTGAAAAGAGCTTGCTCCAGTCGCCGCCGTTGAGATATACAGTCACAAAGCCCGCCACCCTGCCGTCATCATACAGCAGCTTTGAAAAGACATATTCCGAGCTGTTGCCGGAAAAGAAGTAAACTGTATTGTAAATTTGCTCTCGACCGTTAAGCAGGTTTTCGGCTATAATCTTATTGAATTCAATGCGATGCAGGTTCATGTTTTCCTTATCAAAGCTGGTATAAACGATGTTCTTGTTTCTGTCCATCAAGACCAGGTTAACTCTGACCGGAGCGGATACATTGTGCTTACTTATAGAATACTGCACCTCCCTGTCATTGGACCCGACCTTGATACAACGCAAAAAAATGCTGAGGTTCTCGGGGTTTTCTATGTACTCCGCAGTTGCGTTATATACCCTGACAAAGGTGCGATCGAGAAAATTCAGATGCTCATTGACGTTGAAATAGGTATTCAGATAATTAATACCAAAAATTGGGATACAAAACAGCAGGCACCCCACAATAACCCACAGAATAATCTTTCTGAGGATCTCCCCTTCCAGCTGCCTTTGAAACATGCTTTTAAGCTGTTTCTGTTGCGTTATGCCCATTCAATCACTGCTTTTCATAATTTATTTGGCGTCTTTCTTAAACAGGCTTACTATTTTTTTTATCGGGGACCTGCCCCTGTTTATCTCATAGTAGAAATCCCCATTGCGCGGGACTGTAATCACTCCTAAATCCCCGACTCCATCAGGATAATTTGAATGCTCGACTGTAATAATTCCATCCTCTGCCTTTTCTATATCCAGCCAGATGTAAGAAGGGCGGTTGTCCAAAAAGTCTGTCAACTGCTCTTCACTATATATTGCAATACCGTTTATTCCAAGTATTGTATCCCCGGGCTCAATTTTCATATTATCTGCAGCCTTTCCCTTTTTTACATGAAGCACTTTTAAACCGGTTTCTTTGTTTGCAAAGTAAGGCTTTCCCGTTTCTTCCTCCTTTGTGCCGTAAAGAATAAGCATTTCATGGGCAAGAGGGGCAAAGACTGCGGCTGCATAAGCAAGAGGTCTGAGCTTTGAAGCAATCACAGAAAGGAGGACCAATATCAGACTATAGCCTGCCAGCCGTGCGGCAGAACTTCTGCACTTTTTTTCGGGAGCTTTGGTTATTGCTATATCCCCATAGCCCAGTATTACAGGCACCACTAAAGGCAAATACATCAGGGTATCCCCTTGGGCAGCCGAATGTTTCAATAATGGCCACCAGTCCGGCATATTAATTATACTGTCAGGACTTGCCCCGGCCCCTTCGCTGCTGAGCATTATTGCAAACACCACCAAAGGGATTGGCCAGATTTTGTTCATGTAATAGCCCCCGATGATTTTGCCGTCGTGACGTCTCAAAAACATTGGCAAAGAATATGTATAACCATCCAACCATATAAGGAAGCTCTCAATTAAATGAAGCACCCCTATAAGCGCCAGCAAACCGGGAACATTGATTCGCGGAAATCCAAACATCAGATTCATAAGACAGATAATTCCCCCGGAATACGAGAAGCACAGGTACCTTGGGTTAATAAACGCAAGAAGTATCGCAACAATCCAGATGTATGTTATTCCTTCTGCCAGCGAGCTTTCCCCTGCTCCCGTATAATCAGCTATACTGATTCCGACAAGAATAGCCATAAGGCTGCCTAAAAGCCCCCCTGCCAGTCCAACAGTTACAGAGCTTGACGCCTTGTGAAGCAACGAATAACTGCTGTTCAGCATCATTGCCTCCATATTCGTATTTTTTTTATAGACTAATATCATTATCAGCACTATTATCCAGAAAAACTCATTTAACAGCAGACTGGCGAATTGCTCGAATATCAATCCGGCAATCTTAAGTATTGTAAGCATAAGACACCTCACCTTATCTGCTTATTCAGTTCCGCCAAAGCCCTATCCAACTGCACATCAACTTCATTCTCATCCTTCTGTTCCCCTCTTGTCTCCAGGGCCTTTACTTCAATATCCGGCCGTATCCCAACCTTATTGATGCTTATACCGTTAGGGGTATAATACTTTTGGGTCGTAAGCTTTATCCCGGAGCCGTCTTTTAACTGCTCAACAGATTGAACCAATCCTTTTCCAAAGGTTTTTTCCCCTATCAGGAGACCCCCTTTCCTGTCCTTTACCGCTCCTGATACTATTTCCGATGCACTGGCACTGCCTCCGTCTATAAGCACCACAAAGGGTACATCCACTTTGCCCTTTCCGGATTTATAGTCCTCCCGCTTCTTGGCCTTATCCTCCGTATATACTATAAGCCCCTCGTCCAGCAGTTCGTCCGCTACCTCAACACACTGATTAATAAAGCCTCCCGGGTTTTGTCTCAAATCAACTATCAAACCCTTCATACCCTTTGCCCTGAGTGAGCCCAAAGCTTTCTTGAACTCGCTGCCCGTGTCTTCATCGAACATGCTTATTCTTATATAGCCTATATTATCTTCCATCATATCGCTTTTTACTGTCTTTAGAATAATCTCTTCCCTTATTATTTTAAACATCTGTGGTTCTTTTGCCCCGTCTCTCATTACTGTCAATGTGACCTGTGTGCCTTTTTTACCCTTCATAAGGCTGACAGCTGCTTCCAAATCAATTCCTATAATATCCTTATCATCGACCTTTATAATTTTATCATTGGTCTTAAGTCCAGCTTTCTCCCCCGGTGTGTCTTCTATGGGGGCCACAACCGTCACATAACCATCTTCGCTTTTAGAGACAATAACCCCTATCCCGCCATAGGAGCCTTTTGTCGATTCATTGAAATTCTTGAATTCTTCCTTAGTCATATATGTGGAATAAGGGTCTCCAAGGGATTCAAACATTCCTTTAATTGCGCCCTCTATCAGCTTATTATCATCCGCTTCTTCCACATAATTGCCCTTAATGTATTCTTTAAGAGACAACAGTTTATCCATGCTCTTGACTGTTTCAAAATCACTCTTTGAAATTACTACCTTGCTCCCCAGGCTTATTGCAATTGTATTCGCTGCTGTAAAAGTGCCGAATGCTGTGACAATAACAAGAATTAACGCCCAGAAAAATGCTGTCCTTTTACTTAACATCAATTTCACCTCATAAAATTATATATTACACAATCTATTATTATTACTGTTAATACAGCTCCTAAAACCTATATGTTTCGGTTATTCCTTTAAAAGATTGCATTTGCTGCAATAACCGTAAATCTCAAATTTATGGCCGGTAACCTTGAAACCCATTGTACTTAGCTTATCTTCTCCCATATTTGCATAAGGGCATATATCAATCTCCTTTGTCTCCCCGCAGCCTTTACATATTATATGATGATGGTGCGCCTGCCCGCAAAGTTCATAATGGCTGACCCCGCTTTCTATCTGCAGTTTATCAATAATCCTCAGGGTGCATAAAAGTTGCAGATTTCTATAAATGGTGGAAAAATTAATCCCCTCGGATTTCCCCTTTACAAGATTAAAAATCTCCCAGGCTGTATGATGGCCTGGATTCTCATTAAAGGCTTCGATAATAAGCCTTCTTTGCCCGGTAAGCCTATAGCCCTTTTCCTTCAATATTATTTCGGTTTTATCCAAGTAGTTCATTTCTTCTCACATCCTTATCACGCCCGCACAATTACTATATATGAATCGGGTACAAAATATCCAGTTCTAAATTTTCTTAATGACTAAAATGCCAAGTAATATGAATACGGAAGTTAATACAATGGAACCTCCCGGCGCAAGGTCAAAATAATAAGAGGAAAAAAGGCCGATAATCACAGAAATCAATGCAAAAATTACCGACAGGAAAATTGTGTTCCTGAAGCTTTTTGATATCAACAAGCTGCAGGCCACAGGAACTACCATCAATGAGGATACCATCATTATACCGACGACCCTCATGGAAACAACAATGGTCATTGCTGTCAGGACTGTGAAATATGTGTTTAAAGCGGCTGTCGGAATTCCGGCCAGCTCGGCGCCCTCCTCGTCAAAGGCCATGTAAAAAAATTCCTTGTAAAGTAACCATACCGAAATTATTATAATGATGCTCAGGCTTAGAATAATGTATATATCAAGAGTATTGACCGCTATGATACTCCCGAAAAGGTAGCCCATAAGATCCGAATTAAAGGACTTTGAAAGGCTTATTAGCACAACGGCCAATCCTATACTTGCAGATAGCACTATGGATATGGAAAGCTCGGCATATTGAGAAAAGCGCTTTCTTAATTTTTCCACCCCGATAGCAGCCGCTATAGAGAAAATCAGTGCGCCCCATAGGGGATATATCCCTGCTCCCATACCGGCTGCAATACCCGCCAACGATGCATGGGAAAGGGTATCTCCTATCATTGATAACCTCCTCATGGCAACAAAAGTTCCGATAATGGGGCAGATTATTGCCACCAACAGTCCTGCAGCAAAAGCCCTTTGCATGAATTCATAATTAAGAAGTTCCGGCATTTTAATTATCCCCCCTGTGCTTATGGGTTATTTGGGACTTGTTTTGATTTTGATAAAGCTCCCCGAATATATCTGCATTCTGATTTATTATGCAATCATGTTCATGGAGCCTTCCCTCAAATAAGCACAATACCCTGTTGACCCGCCTGTCAATGGCTCCTATATCATGGGTAACCATAGCCAAAGTTATGCCCTTTTTCTTATTAAGAAAATCCATTAATTCATAAAAGCTTTCCTCTGATTTCTGATCGATTCCGACTGTCGGTTCATCCATAAATATAACTTTTGGATCGCTGACCAGGGCTTTCGCAATAAATACCCTCTGCTGCTGTCCTCCGGAAAGC
>JAKPKE010000246.1 GCA_029553855.1 Bacillota bacterium
GTCCCCGCTGCTTGAAAGAACCGTCCCCGCTGCTTCAAGACCCGAAGCCTGCTTGGATTCTGTTCAAGGCGGTATAGCCGGTATCGTATTTCATGATAAATTAAAAGGTGCTTATAAGGATCAGCTCCGAGCACTTGAGAAAAAATACGATATCCCGGTTTTTAAGCATCAGTTGTTGCGGCAGCCATTATTAATTCCTTTACCATAATATTTCTATTCATTAAACTTACAGACAATACTTGGCGGCTTCCTCATAAATTTCACGGTACCTGATTCTTTTTTCAATTGCCCAAAATGCTTCGAAATCTGATAAGTATTCTCCTTTATGTAAGGATAAAAGCTTTTTTGCCTGCTCCTTGGTATTATGAAGCTTAAATTCTTCATATGTCCTTTCAAAAAGATCTGTATCGCACGCTATTTCATCTCGGCAGATAAAATAGCGGTTTTCCCGGCAGATGACCGATTCCTCTATTCCGGCACAATCAAGGTCATTTTTTAGATGTCTCAGATTAACCGCAATCAGATTTTTAATATTGTTTGAATCCGACTCCCACCAAATAGCGTTATATATTTGTCCTTTTGTAGCCCCCCGGTCGCCTGCATCAAGCAGAAAGGCCAAAAGTTCCCGTTCCTTTTTCGTCCTGAATTTTAGCAGATTTTGCTTATTTCTGCCTTGATAAACGGTAAAGGCTCCCAAGGTCTCAATATATACTTTCTTTGGTCTGTATCCGGCAAATTCCATCAGTTGTCTTGTAATTTCAGGTTCTATTCCGTTATCATAGGCAAATTCAAGCACCTGATCATATGCCTTCCGCAGCTTGAAATATTCATAAATCCCATTGCTGTAGCAGAGCTTAAGATAAAGCTCTGTCAGTTTCATAGAATTTTCATGATCCTTTGTTGCTATTGCCGCTATTGCAAGAATTCCGTATGCCAGGGACGAATGAAGGAGCATACCGGCCTTCTCCCCTGCTTCTATACACAGTTGTGCGCATTTAACAGCACTCTGATAATCGGATATGGCGAAATAATACCCCATAAGTCTGGCCAGCACTACATTTTCTAAATAAGTTCCTGCGTTACTAAGATTCTCAAAGATTTCCCGCACCCGATCTTCCTTGGGAGCATCCGTAAAAATGAGACTGTAAGTAAGCCGCTGCATTTTTGCCCAATGCATCTGAAAATCAGTTTTACGGTAAAGAGGCGCATACTCGTCTGCCAGAGTAAAATACTTTATGCAGGTTTCAAAGGACACATCCATACCGTTCATTTTGTCGATGAAGGCATTTTGATAATGGATTTCAGCCGCCAGCAGATAGCCTGCCCACATTTCTTCATAGTTCCCTGTATTCCTGAGACGCTGCAGTTCCGCAGAAAGTACGGACAGAGAGCGGCTTCTTTCTCCCACCATTTGATAAGCCTTGGCCACATAGATGCCGGTACTGTGCATACCCAAATATTTCAGTTCATCTTCTGGGATTTCCAGGGATTTATTGTAATAATAAACAGATTCCTTCATATTGCCTACAAAAAATTGTATTGTGCTGAGATATCTTTCGTACCAACTCATTACCTTAATATTACCGGCATTGGCGCAAAGTTCGATCATCTGTCGGGCAAGAGCGTAGGCCTCCCTTATCTGGGAATTCCAGCACAGGTTGTACAGCTTTTCGATGACTACAGCATATGACAGTTCACCGGTATGGTTGTCAAGCTTTGCGATCAGCTCATCAAGGAGTCTGTTTGATTCCTCGAATGAAACGAAGTTGCGGAGAACCCTTGCCTTATGTATCATAGCCTCAAAATAAAGCTCCTTATCGTCTCTGCTAATTAAGGGTATCGCTGCCTCAAGGCATGCTTTGGCTTGTACAAAATTTCCTATAACGGACAGAAATGCGCCCTTTGCAACAAGAAGTCTTGGACTTAGTTCGACTGACGCATTGTCCAGTGCCTGGAACCATATCCGGGGTTCACTGTAATTGCCGGCTTTTATATAATCCCTGTAGCATGCGAGGATTAGCTTTCCCAGAAGTTCGTAATCCTTCGAACCCATAGCGTATCGGGCTGCCCTTGAATACTGCTTTTTATCGAAATAATACCGGGCGGCTTTCTGCTGAAGCAGGGGCATTTGGAATTTGTCTCCCATTTCCAGCAGGCTGCTTCTGAAAAGTGAATGGTAGCGGTAAAAACCGCCCCTGATTTTGATCGTAAAAATATTTCGAGATGCAAGGTTTTCCAACATGAGCCTTGTATTTTTTTTATTCAGGACATCATCCAGCATCTGTGCATCCAACATGTCAAAACAGGCGGATTTTTTAAGGAAATCCACCATGTCGGAGTTCAGATTTGCGATACACTCGCGGAAAAGGTAGGCATACAGAGTTTCATTGCCGTAGGAAGAAATGTCACCAATGGATATACCATTCTCCAGCAATACCTTGAAGGACCCGATGGCAAGAGGCCAACCCTCCGTGGAGCCGTAAAGGTCAGGATCATCAAAACCTAAGATATCGGCAGTTTCTTCCCTTGTAAATGCAAGCTCCTTTTGGGTCAGTTCTGTGATATCACCCTTTATTTTATAGGATAATAAATCCTCCCAGGGTGTCTCTCTGCTGCCCAAACAAAGCCTGGCGTTTTTCGGGAGATACTTGATTAGGCAGACGATAAGCTTTTTGACCTGGTCTTCTTCTATGGTATGCAGATCGTCCATAATCATAATTAAATTTTCGGAGATGTTTTCAATACCGCAGATCAGTGCACCCGCAAGCATGGAGATGAAATTGTCCTTTTGTGAAAAGGGCAGGTATTCCGATGCAGAGAAGTCAAATCCCGGGAAAGTTTGCTTTACGGCTTCGCACAGCGTATTTACGAAGGTAAAAATATCGTTTTCCTCGTCCAGAGAGAGCCAGACAACGTTTTCGGCGCTGTTTGCAACTTGCGACAGAAGGGTCGTTTTGCCGTGTCCCGCACCCCCATGGATATACACAAGATTTCTTGTACTGTTAAGGATAGTATCTATTAGATTTTTACGTAGGATTTCTCCGGCGACAGATTTAGGGATCGTTAGTCTTGCGCTTGGTATATTGAGCATGCATATCACTCCATAAATAATATTATTAATATAATTATTATACATGCAAAGCTGGAAAATTTGTGGAATTTTCAAAAAAAGTCGGAAAATGTCGAGAATTTTATTTATGTTCACGGTTTTGTTAATTGTCGGTGTTTTATTGTATAGGTAGGATCGCCATATATGGCGACAGAAATTGCACAATTTGGTCACTAAAGCGAGGTGAATAAAGATAAATACTGATAATAGAAAAATAATTCCATATGAAGACTGCGGCGTGAATGAGGAAATGTTTCCCTGTACGGGGAAGTGCTGCAGCAAAAATTATGCCCCGTTTATGGCTTCCTATGAAAAGATTTGCCCGCATTGTGACATATCGACTTCTCTTCCCTATGGAGTAAGCCTGAGGACAGTGACTATTTTTGAATGCAGTAGACTTGGTTACGGCAGAAGGCTAACGGAATAATGACATATCAAATTGAACGTGGATGCGCAAATATTAATTCAATTTTTATAAAATAATTCGGAGGTGAAAACAAAATGAAAAAAACAATGCGGAAAAAAGTCATAGCAGTTATTCTGGTGCTGACGATGGTGATAAGCTTCATGTCGGGGACAATTCATGCAGAATCCACCACTGAAACGGCGGATTTTGTGACTGATCCCGAAGGTGCTATAGCACTCTTGGGAGGCGCAGACTACGCGGAATACGACAACGTCAACAAGGAAATTACACTATATGGTGTGAATTTTTCCACATCTGCTCCCGTAGCGGTAGAACTGCCTGACGGCGTGACACTGGTGCTGCAAAGCGGCACAGTAAATCGCATTATTAGTACTTATGCCGGTGAATATGACTCGTGCGGCATTCAAGGTACCAACCTGACCATCTGTGGAGAAGGCTCCATTGAGGTTACTGGCGGTACAAGTGATTACTCTAGCAGAGGAATTTCAGCATCATCCATTACAATCACAGAGGGGGAAGTGACCGCTACAGGCGGAGT
>JAKPKE010000269.1 GCA_029553855.1 Bacillota bacterium
CATGACATATAGCAACATAATAACGATACTCAGGCAGGTTTCATGCATAGGAATAGCTACCATTGGAGTCGGAATTTTAATCATCATGAATTGCATTGATCTTTCGATTGGATCGATGTTTGCATTATCTGGCATAACAGCTGGCCTCATGGTATCTACGGGTAAGGAAGGATTGGCTCTACCAGCTATAATTGGAATAATTGTCGGAATCGCAACAGGAGTTGTGGTTGGGCTTTTCAATGGAATAATAATTGCAAAAGGCAAAATACCTCCATTTATAGTGACAATGGGCTCGATGTCGATAACTAGAGGTTTGGCGCTGATATTGGCTCACGGAATGCCTGTAGGAAGCTTTCCTGATAGTTTTACATATCTTGGAACTGCATCGATCGATTCAAATAATCTGGTTCCTTGGTCGGTTTTGATATTTCTTTCGGTGATTCTCTTGATGGATTTTTTAATGAAACGCCGACCTCTAGGACGGTATATATATGCAATAGGAGGGAATGAAGAAGCAGCAATGGCTGCAGGAATCGATACTGCAAGAATAAAAATAAAAGCCTACTTATTAGAGGGTGGGCTTGTGGGAATCGGAGCAACACTATTGGCTTCACGCCTTAAGTCAGCAGCGCCTGCTCTGGGAAGTGGATATGAGCTCGATGCAATTGCTGGTGCAATTATTGGGGGAGTAAGTTTTTTAGGCGGAATTGGAAATGTATGGGGAATGGTGCTTGGAGCAGTTATGATAGGTGTAATCAATAATGGTATGGATCTCTTGGGTGTGCAGGCTTTCTATAAGCAAATCGTCAAGGGAACGATCATAATTATTGCAGTACTTGTTGATAGGAAAAGGGCTGGTAGAGCATAGAGTTGGTCTTGAATAAGCGCTCATGCATCGAAGTATTCCTAGGGGGCAGTGTGAGCAAATATAGCCTATTGACAGTCATTTCTGGATGGCAGGTATACTGCAACCAGGTTGTACGATATGCAATCAAAAGGAAGTAGAATAAATCTATGGCTGAAATACAATCGTTGGCTCGTGGCTTAAAGATCCTAGAAATTATGGCTGAAAGCGAATTTGGAATCGGTATTACAGAATTAGCTGAGCAACTGCAGGTGGACAAATCCACTGCT
>JAKPKE010000271.1 GCA_029553855.1 Bacillota bacterium
ACGAGTGCCGATAACGGTGCACGCATCGGTAGGAACACTCGACATAATAGACGAATACGTAGAGGAGCGAAAGAAGCAGCAGGAAAGGCAATATTCGCGCTCCGACTTTTGGAACGAGGCAGCGGCACTATACATGGAACAGCTCGGCATAGCACCAAAGGACGAAGAATAAAAAGCGTTCCAAAAGCGTACCAGAAAAAGCAGAGGACAAAAGCAAATGAAAAAATATAGGCAATACAGGCAAATGGAGTTAAGGAAAAGGCAAGAAAACAAGGCAAGATAAAGCGCCTTTATTGAGTGGGAGTAGAACCGTTAAGGGATGTCCGTGATACATTAAGTACCACATATGATGAGTTACTGAAATAGTTTCATAATTATAAATCTCCTTGCCGTGTGGTAGGGAGATTTTAATCATTACAACGAAAATCGGAATAAATTTTTTTCAACTATTTTAACATTAGAATTGATATTATTCCGATAATCATGTTATAATGTTCCTAAATTTAGGTTGTCTTGGGGTGAAAAGGTTGGAATATATAAAAGTATCAGAAATAGCAAAAAAATGGGGATTATCTGCCCGCAGGGTGCGGGTTCTCTGTGTAGAAAACAGAATAGAGGGCGTAATTCGTAAAGGCAATCTTTATATGATTCCTACTGATGCAAAAAAGCCAGAGGACGGGCGTACCATGGGAAGAAGCAAAGCCAACCTCAAAAAACTGTTTCAAGATATTGATATAAAGCTAAATAAGCTTTCAACAATCCGCCCTTTAACACAAGGTGAGATTGAACGCCTAAGAGAAGAGTTTCTTATTGAGTATACCTATAATTCTAATGCCATTGAGGGCAATACTCTGACCTTACAGGAAACTGCAATGGTCTTGGAGGGTGTTACCATAAACCAGAAGCCATTGAAAGAGCATTTAGAAGCCATCGGACATAGGGATGCTTTTCAGTACGTGGAGGGGCTGGTAAAGGACAAGGTGGAGCTTTCAGAGTACGCGATTAAAGTCATTCATTCTCTTGTGTTGATGGACAGACCAGAGGATAAGGGCGTTTATCGCCGTATTCCGGTTCGCATTATGGGCGCATTCCACGAACCACCGCAGCCTTATATGGTGGAACCTTTGATGAGGGATTTACTACTGAAACACGCTGAGAGAAAAAAGTCAATGCACATCGTAGAAGCTGTTGCACTGTTCCATTTGGATTTTGAGGGTATTCACCCCTTTATCGATGGAAACGGACGCACGGGGCGGCTTTTGATGAACTTAGAGCTGATGCAAAACGGCTATCCTGCAATTTATATCAAATTTACCGATAGACGCAGATATTATGATGCCTTTGATTTGCATTACAGAAGCAAAAGTGCTGAACTGATGATACGAATTATAGCCGAGTATATGAATGAACGATTGGGACAGTACCTGACTGTGTTGTGTTAATATTAATCCGTAATTTGGAGGAATAAACATGAGCGAATTTTACACTACCGTTTTAGAAGTATTAAAACAGGACCATTGGAACAATACCGCGCCGCACTCGCAGTGGAAAATCGGATGTGCCTTTTAATTTCTCACAGGATTTTGACTGGATTTTAGCTTATACGAATGTTAATGATAAAAATAAAGTTATTGGCAGAACGGTTGAACGTAAATACTACGAAACGGATGATTATTTAGGCGGGCCATGGAGATTGGCTGATTTAACAAAGCAAACAACTGCTAAAGAACGTCCAAATTCTTATTTTACTATGGTAGATCCAAAAACAGGGAAGGGATATCCTGCAAGCGAAAAACGAACATGGAATGTAACTGAAGATACTTTTCAAAATTATTATAATAAGGGAGAAATTGTTTTCCATGATGATTATGACTTTTTAAATATTTCTAAGCCATATGCGCGAAAGTTTAAAAAGGATGATGACCTAAGCGGCAAGCTAAGTGCAGTAATTTCTGACTTTCAAATACAAGATTTTTTAAAGACAGTACTTTCGGAAGCTAAGAATATGGATGGCAATTCGCAAATAGATGAAATATTCGGGAGAGATGAATTTGACTATGCAAAGCCCGAAAATTTAATAAAAGCAATTTTAGAGGTTTCAACAGGTGATGATGACTTAATCTTAGATTTCTTTTTAGGTTCCGGGACAACCTGTGCAGTGGCTCACAAGATGAATCGCCGATATATTGGTGTTGACCAAATGGATTATATTGAAAGACTTGCGGTTACACGGCTAAAAAAAGTAATTGAAGGGGAACAAGGCGGCGTATCTGAGAAAGTAGATTGGCAAGGCGGAGGTTCTTTCGTATATTGTGAGCATGCAATTTATTCTTTTGACGGCGGAGAACGGTTTGAACCGGACTATGTGCTGTTCTTGCACTCTCCTGATATGCAGAGGCTATAATGGTAAATGTATAATTATCCGAGTACATTCTGAGTACGAAACTGGTAAAAGAATAATATAGCAAGCAAAAGCAAAATTAACAATCTTAATGTACGAGAAATCAACAGAAAAAGCTAACCTAAAGTTCCGTGAGAAGAGTGGGAGTAGAATGCTTATGACTCCTCCAATAGCTCCACAAACTTTGACGCTGCCCGGGGCAGAGGAATATTTGAGTGTATGAGGAATCCCAGGTTTCGTTCTGGGATTCTTTCTTTTATGTCCAGTACAAATATATCGTCCCCGAGAAGTTCCCGGTTTACGCAATCATCCGGCACAAAGGCAATCCCAAGCCCTATTTTAGCCATTTCAATGAGTATGTCCACACTGCCCAGCTCAATCTCAGGTTTAATTGATATATTATGCTTTGCCATCAAATTGTCAAAGAACTCTCTTGTTGTGGTATTCCTTTCCAATACGATAAGAGGATAGTTTTCCAACTCCTTCAGGGATATCTTTCGGTCTTTCAGTTCATTGAAGTTATTGCCGGCGATAAATACGTCCTTAATCGTTTTGGTATTTTTCGCTGTAATATTTTTATAGTCACACTTTTCGGGGATATTGATAACACTGAGGTCCACGCTTCCTTTCCTCAGAAGCTCAATGCATACCGGAGACGTTCTGTTTGTAAGGTGTATTTTAATACCGGGATAAGTATGGTTAAAGCTTTTTATATATGGCATAAGGTAATACTTGCAGATAGTATCGCTGACCCCTACCCTGATTTCGCCCTGACCAAGGGAGTTCATTTCCTCTAAGGCTCTTTCACCCGACTTTATGTAGTTAAAAGCCTGCTCAATATGCCTGTACATAATCTCTCCTTCTTTTGTCAGCTTGACTTTCTTGGTATTTCTAAAAAAAAGCTGGCATTTCAGTTTCTCTTCCAGGAGCTTGATCGATTGGCTTACTGCGGACTGGGTTATGAAAAGCTCTTCGGATGCCTCGGAAAAGCTGAGGAATTTCGATACGTAATAAAAAACCTTATAAAGCTCAAAGTTTATATCCATATATAAGTTCTCCTTATTAATAGTATTAAAAATATTAATTATTTTTATTAATTTTACTATGTTAAAATTTAATTGTAAAGTAATATATGGAATAATAAAAGGAAGGCAAAGGGATATTAGTATAAATGAGGTGAATATATGTCTGATGTTAAAAGAATATATGTTGAAAAAAAAGATGAATATGCCGTTTCGGCCAAGGACCTATATTGCGATATAAGAGAAAACCTTGGGGTAAAAGGCCTTACTAAGCTCAGGATAATAAACCGGTACGATATATCGGGAATCACAGACAGCGAATACGATTCAGCAAAAAATACAATATTTTCAGAACCTGCGGTAGACAATTCCTTTGATGAAAATATTGAAATTGATAAAAATGACAGATTCTTTGCAATAGAATACCTTCCCGGGCAATATGACCAGAGAGCGGATTCTGCGGCACAGTGTCTGCAGATATTGACTCAAAAGGAAAGACCGAAAATCATGACCGCAAAATTAATCATACTTTCGGGGAAAATTTCCGACAGTGAATTCAATAAAATCAAGAACTATTGCATAAATCCCCTGGAGATAATGGAAGCATCTCTGGCAAAACCGGAAAGTCTTGAATTTCCACAGGAGACTCCGGATGATGTAAAGGTAATCGAAGCCTTTACGCAAATGAAAGATGGGGAATTGGCGGACCTTATTGAAGACATGGGCCTGGCAATGAATTTTGAAGATCTTAAGTTTTGCCGGAAATACTTTAAAGAGACAGAAAAAAGAGACCCTACTGTTACCGAATTGAGAGTAATTGACACGTATTGGTCGGACCATTGCCGCCATACTACCTTCCATACCACTATAGAAAACATTGAAATAGAAAAGGGCAAGTATAAGGATGCAATTGAAAAGTCTCTGTTAAAGTACCTGAAATCCAGGGACTATGTTTACGGGGATGAAAAAAGGGATATTAACCTGATGGATTTGGCAGTAATAGCCATGAAAGAGATGAGGGGAAAAGGCCTTCTCAAGGATCTGGAGGTTTCCGACGAGGTCAATGCCAGCAGCATTATTGTCAATGCGGATATAGACGGGAAACAGGAAGAATGGCTATTATTGTTCAAAAACGAAACACACAATCATCCGACTGAGATAGAACCTTTTGGCGGGGCGGCAACCTGCCTCGGCGGCGCAATAAGGGATCCCCTTTCAGGAAGATCTTATGTGTATGGTGCTATGAGGGTGACGGGGAGTGCAGACCCCAGAACAAGGATAGAAGACACATTGACCGGAAAGCTCCCCCAGAGGAAGATTACTACAGGCGCAGCGGCGGGATATAGCTCTTACGGCAATCAGATAGGTCTTGCAGCGGGACAGGTTGCAGAAATCTATGACGAAAATTTTGTTGCAAAAAGAATGGAAGTGGGCGCTGTGATAGGCGCGGCGCCGAGAAGCAATGTGGTAAGGAAAGCCCCTGCAGAAGGAGATGTAATAATCCTCCTGGGAGGAAGAACCGGAAGGGACGGCTGCGGCGGGGCCATAGGCTCATCAAAGGAGCACACTGAAGAATCGATACATAGCTGCAGCGCGGAAGTACAAAAGGGTGATGCGACCACCGAAAGGAAAATGCAGAGGTTATTCAGGAAGCCTGAGGCCAGCCGGCTCATTAAGAAATGCAATGATTTCGGCGCAGGGGGCGTATCGGTGGCAATAGGGGAACTGGCTGACGGACTTTTCATAGATTTGGATGCTGTACCCAAAAAGTATGAAGGGCTTGACGGCACTGAGCTTGCCATATCCGAATCTCAGGAAAGAATGGCTGTTTTGGTTGACAGAGCCGATGGAGAAAAATTCATTAACCATGCAGCGGCTGAGAACCTTGAGGCAACGATTGTCGCAAAAGTCACCGGGGACAATAGGCTAAGGATGCAGTGGAGGGGCAATACTATAGTTGACATAAGCCGGGAATTCTTAAATACCAACGGTATAACGCAGAGTACGCAGGTTTTTATTAAATCCCCCGACTCAGAGAGCTTCTTTGAAAGATTTAAGCATTGGGAAAAGCAGCGGGATAACCTGAAAGAAAAATGGCTGGAGAATATGAGGGACCTAAATGTATGCAGCCAGAAGGGGCTTGTGGAGAGATTCGACAGTACGGTCGGCGCCGGGACGATACTGATGCCCTTTGGAGGCAAATACCAGGAAACTCCGGCTGAGGGGCTGGCAATGAAGCTGCCTTTATTGACAGGGGAAACAAATACTGCGACCCTTATGGCATATGGATATAACCCGGAGCTTGCGAAATGGAGCCCTTTCCATGGAGCGTTATATGCAGTGGTAGAGGCGGTTGCCAGAATTGCAGCTCTGGGAGGGGACTACAGCCGGATAAGACTTACGCTTCAGGAATATTTTGAGAAGTTGGGCAAGGACCCGGAGAAGTGGGGAAAGCCAATGAGCGCGCTCCTGGGAGCTTTTTATGCCCAGAATATGCTGGGGATTCCTGCTATAGGCGGTAAAGACAGTATGTCGGGCACCTTCAAGGATTTAAACGTGCCTCCCACCCTGATTGCTTTTGCAGTCTGTATGGCAGAGGCTGACAAAATAGTATCCCAGGAGTTCAAAAAGGTCGGAAGCAATGTGGTACTTCTGAAGGCGGACAGGGATGCGGACGACTTGCCTGACTTTAATAAGCTTAATAAAATGTATTCCAGGGTATATGAGTTAATAAATAAGAAATTGGTTCTTTCTTCGGGGGCTGTGAGGTTTGGAGGCTGTGCCGGAACGATAAGCAAAATGTGTTTTGGAAACAGGCTGGGCTTTTCTTTTAAAGAAGGCTTCAATGAAAAAACCCTTTTCACTCCTGATTACGGTTCAATGATTTTAGAGATTGATTCCAAAAATAATTTAGATGAGCTTTTTGACGGTGTTTCTTATGAAATTGTCGGCAGAACCCGAAGCGAAGAGACAATAAGCATAAATGGGACGGAAATAGAGCTGAAAGAGGTTCTGCAGGCATGGAGAGCTCCTTTGAGCGGTGTATTTTCTGCCGGTATGAAGGAGATAACCGGCAAACCACAGAATATATATTATGATAATGCAAAAATTGTCAAACCTGCTGTGAAAATTGCGCAACCAAGAGTATTCATCCCTGTATTTCCGGGAACCAACTGTGAATACGATATGGCAAGAGCCTTTGAAAGGGCCGGGGGCAGACCTGAGCTTTTCATATTCAAAAATTTGAAACCTTCGGACATCAGGGACTCTATTAAGGAAATGGAAAAGGCG
This sequence comes from Bacillota bacterium, assembly GCA_029553855.1. Classification (GTDB taxonomy): domain Bacteria; phylum Bacillota; class Clostridia; order Lutisporales; family Lutisporaceae; genus BRH-c25. The sequence goes on from JAKPKE010000271.1 coordinate 6,715, forward strand.
ATAGAGAGAGCACAGATAATAGCATTACCCGGGGGCTTCAGCGGCGGAGACGAACCGGAAGGCTCGGGAAAGTTCATAGCGACAGCATTCAGAAATCCTATTGTAAAGGAAGCGGTCATGAAGCTCCTGAAGGAAAGAGACGGGTTAATCCTGGGAATTTGCAACGGTTTTCAGGCCCTTATCAAGCTTGGCCTTCTGCCTTACGGAGAAATAAGGGATATGGGCGAAAGCTCGCCGACTCTTACATTCAATGAAATAGGACATCATATATCCTGCATGGTAAGAACAAAGGTAGCATCGACATTGTCTCCCTGGTTGGGGAGGTCAAAGGCGGGGGATATACATACCGTAGCAGTATCCCATGGGGAAGGGAGATTCGTGGCAAGCGGCGCTATGATAGCCGAACTTATAAATAACGGACAGATTGCCACGCAATATGTGAACTTAAACGGCAGCCCAACTTATGATTTGGAATTTAATCCAAACGGTTCGGCAGAGGCTATAGAAGGAATAACGAGTCCGGATGGAAGAGTTTTCGGCAAGATGGGACACTCTGAAAGGACCGGGGATAATATAGGCAAAAATGTACCCGGAAATAAGGAACAGAGGATATTTGAAGCGGGAGTGGAGTACTTCGGCTAAAAACGATGAAGGAGAGAGATACCGATGTCTTTTGAAAAACCAAAGGTTGCAGTGATAATGGGCAGTGATTCGGATCTGCCGGTAGTGAAAAAAGCAGTGGAGATTCTTAAGGCCTTTGAGGTCGATTTTGAGGTTAATGTACTGTCTGCACACAGGACGCCGGATCAAGCGGCAGAGTATGCAAAAAATGCGGAAAAAAACGGATTTGAAGTTATTATTGCCGCAGCAGGCAAGGCGGCCCATCTTCCAGGAGTGCTGGCGGCATTTACAACCCTTCCTGTCATAGGGATACCGATAAAGTCTTCGACTCTTGACGGATTGGATTCTCTTCTGTCAATTGTGCAGATGCCTTCGGGAATACCTGTGGCAACCGTTGCGGTAGACGGCGCAGAAAACGCAGGCCTTCTTGCGGTTCAGATTTTATCGGTTAAATACGGCATTTTAAAAGATAGGCTTAAGGCCCACAAAGAAAAGATGAGACTGGACGTAATGAAAAAGGATGAAAGAATTAAACAGGAGATTAAAAATGTATAACGATATATTCGTAAAAGAGGATAAACTCAGGGAAGAGTGCGGAATTATAGGCATATACGACAAAGGCAACATGGAAATTGAAAATCTCACCTATTACGGGCTTATTGCATTGCAGCACAGGGGTCAGCAAAGTGCCGGAATAGCAGTGAACAGGGACGGGATTATTACCTGCTACAAGGAAATGGGTCTGGTATCTGAGGTTTTTGACGATAAAATCCTTAATTTGCTTAAGGGAGATATAAGTATAGGACACGTAAGGTATTCTGCCTCGGGTGAAAATTTCGCAGCAAACGCACAGCCTCTTCTGGTCAAATACAAGAATGGCAATATAGCGGTAGCCCACAACGGGAATCTGATAAACGCAGGAATCGTAAGAGAGCATCTGGAGGACCAGGGAATGATTTTTGCCACTACAACGGACAGCGAGGTTATCGCAAGCCTTATAGCAAGGAACTACAAAGTCGGTGTCGAGGATGCAATCCTGAATATGATGGGTGTGATAAAGGGTTCCTATGCTTTGGTGATAATGACCAACGACAAGCTTATAGGAGTAAGGGACAATTATGGATTAAGACCTCTGGTCATAGGCAGGAGGGGAAACGGCTATGTGCTGGCTTCTGAAACCTGTGCTCTTGATACCATAGGAGCCGCCTTTGTCAGGGATGTTGAACCCGGAGAAATTGTTGTCATAGGAGAGGACGGCATAAGGTCCATACACTGCAGCTCAATTATACCGCAATCAAAGTGCATATTTGAGTACATTTATTTTGCCAGGCCGGACAGCATAATGGACGGAATAAGCGTAAACCAGGCCAGGGAAAATGCCGGTATGATACTGGCAAAAGAGCAGCCTGCAGAAGCGGACGTAGTAATATGTGTGCCTGACTCGGGAACCCCCGCTGCAATAGGCTATGCCAGGCAGTCGGGGATTCCATATGCAGTAGGTTTAATAAAGAACAGATATATAGGAAGGACCTTCATACAGCCGTCACAGGTGAGCAGGGAAATCGGAGTAGCATTGAAACTGAATGCCTTGAAAGCAAATATTGAGGGAAAACGTGTGGTAATGGTAGATGACAGCATAGTGAGAGGCACTACCAGCAAGAAAATAGTCCAGGCGCTAAAAGATGCAGGGGCAAAGGAAGTGCACGTAAGGGTAAGTTCACCGGTGGTTACACACTCCTGTTATTTTGGAATATACACACCAAACAGGAAGGAGCTTGTCGGTGCGTCAAGACTGACAGAGGCTATTAAGAAAAAGATAAATGCGGACAGCCTGGGATACCTGAGCATAGAGGGCCTGCTGGAATCGGTGGGAAGTAACGGGGAAGGCTTTTGTACAGCATGCTTCTGTGGCAAATATCCGATGGAAATTTTAGAAGGGTGTATAAACGATGCTTAAAGAAAGGAGTAATCCCATGAACGAAAAACTGACTTACAAAGCGTCAGGAGTGGATGTGGAGGCAGGCTATGAGTCTGTCAGGCTCATTAAGCAGCATACCAGACGTACCATGATACCCGGAGTGCTTGGGGAACTGGGCAGCTTCGGCGGTTTCTTCGAACTTTCCGAGTACGGCTGCAAGGAGCCGGTGCTGGTTTCGGGCACCGACGGAGTGGGGACCAAACTGCAAATTGCCTTTATGACCGGGAAGCATGATACCATAGGTATTGACTGTGTGGCAATGTGCGTCAACGATATAGCCTGTCACGGGGCAAAACCCTTATTCTTTCTGGACTACATCGGGACGGGAAAGTTAGAGCCAAAAATTGCTGCAGACATAGTGAAAGGTATATGCGACGGGTGCATTGAAGCGGGCTGTGCTCTGATAGGAGGGGAAACGGCGGAAATGCCGGGTTTTTATAAGCCGGGTGAATATGATCTGGCGGGGTTTGCAGTAGGGATAGCGGATAAGAACAATATAATAAACGGTTCCGGAGTCAGTGAAGGAGATGCAATTATCGGCATAGCCTCCGGCGGTATTCACAGCAATGGCTTTTCATTGGTGAGGAAGCTGTTTTTTGAGATCGGCGGATATAATGTCTCAATGAAATTTGATGAGTTGGATTGTACCCTGGGGGAAGAACTCCTGAAGCCTACCAGGATATATGTCAAAACAGTACAAGCATTGATAAAAAAGCACCATATTGAAGGAATAGCTCATATTACCGGAGGAGGCTTTATTGAAAACATCCCAAGGACAATTCCCGCCGGCCTGAAAGCAGAGATAAGGCTGGGAAGCTGGGATATGCCCTCGGTGTTTGAGCTTATGCAAAGACTTGGCAATATCGAGGAAAAGGAAATGTATAATACATTCAATATGGGAATAGGGTTGGTTTTGATTGTTAAAAAGAAAGATGCGGAAGGTATCCTTAGCACCCTCAGGGATTTGGGGGAGAAGGCATATGTTATTGGCAGCGTTATAAAAGGTGAAGGGGGAATAGAATTTTGCGGAAAATAGGGATAGCTGTCCTTGTGTCCGGAGGGGGAACCAATCTGCAGGCTCTTATAGATTCTATACAAAAAGGTGAGATAAACGGTGAAATAGTAATAGTAATTTCTGACCGTGAAAATGCCTATGCTCTGGAAAGAGCAAGGAAACACGGCATCAAGTCAGTATATATCCATAGGAATAACTGCACGGAAAACCTTATATCGGAGCTTAAGGAAGCAAATGCAGGATTGGTTGTGCTTGCAGGGTTCCTTTCCATACTTGACAGGGAGCTGATAAAAGCCTATGAGGGGAGGATAATAAATATACATCCTTCATTGATACCGGCTTTTTGCGGCAAGGGGTTTTACGGGGAAAGGGTACACAAAGCAGCTGTAGAATACGGCGTAAAGATTTCGGGAGCTACCGCTCATTTTGTAGATGAGGGCACCGACAGCGGACCGGTCATACTTCAGGAGACCGTGCCGGTATATGCTGATGATACTGCCGAGACTTTAGCCGCCAGAGTGCTTAAAGTGGAACACAGATTGCTTCCCGAGGCAGTAGGGCTGTTTTGCGAAGGCAGGCTGAGGATAGAAGGACGAAAGGTAATAATAGCAGAGAAAGAGGTGTGATGCTGATATGATTAAGAGGGCGTTAATAAGCGTATCCGACAAAAAAGGCATCGTAGAGTTTGCCGGAGAACTGACAAAGCTGGGAGTGGAGATAATATCCACAGGAGGCACCGCAAAGGCTTTAGGCGAGGCAGGAATAAATGTAGTCGGGATTTCAGAAGTAACAGGCTACCCCGAATGCCTGGACGGGAGGGTGAAAACTTTGCACCCAAGTATTCACGGGGGGCTTCTTGCCATAAGGGAAAACCAGGGGCATATGGATACTCTCCGAAAGCTTGATATTAATACTATAGATATGGTAGTCGTCAATCTTTATCCTTTCAGGAAAACAATACAGAAAGAAGAGGTTGAGCTTTCGGAAGCCATTGAAAATATAGACATAGGCGGCCCCTCAATGCTGAGATCCGCAGCAAAGAACAACAAATATGTAACAGTAGTCGTAAATCCATCTGATTATCAGAAAGTATTAAATGAAATAAGGATCAATGGAGATACATCCGAAGCCACGAGGCTTGAACTGGCAGCAAAGGCTTTTTCCCATACTGCAAGCTATGACACACTTATTGGCAGCTATCTATGGGAAAAGGCGGGATTGCCCAAATACCCTGAAACGGTGACTATGACCTTTGAAAAGGTGCAGGATCTTAGATATGGGGAAAACCCGCATCAGGCTGCGGCATATTATAGGGAAATGCGGGAAGTAAAGGGCAGTATTGCAGCGGCAGTGCAGCTTCATGGGAAGGAGCTTTCCTTCAACAATATAAATGATGCAAATGCAGCTCTTGAGACCCTGAAGGAATTTGACGAGCCTGCCGTTGTGGCTGTAAAGCATGCAAATCCGTGCGGTGTAGGTGTGGGGCAGGATATATACGAGGCATATGTCAAGGCTTATGAAGCGGACCCGGTATCTATTTTCGGCGGAATAGCGGCGGTAAACAGAGAAGTTGATGCAAGGACGGCTTCCGAGATAAGCAAGATATTCCTTGAAATTGTGATAGCGCCTTCCTATACTGAGGAAGCGCTGCAAATAATAATGGGCAAAAAGAATATAAGGATATTGGAGCTAAAGGATATTAACCGAAAGGCTCAGGAGGAGCCGGACCTGAAAAAGGTTTCCGGAGGGCTTCTTATACAGGATGCAGACTGGCAGGATTTTAACATGTCAGATATCAAGTATGTGACTGACAGGAAACCGACAGAAAAAGAAATGCAGGATTTGCTTTTTGCCTGGAAGGTAGTAAAGCATGTAAAGTCCAATGCCATAGTTGTCGGCAAGGATGGAATGACCTTAGGCATAGGGCCGGGCCAGACCAATAGGATCTGGTCGACAAACATGAGCCTGGAGCGTTCAGGAGATAAGGCAAAGGGTGCGGTTATCGCCTCAGACGCATTCTTCCCTTTCGGGGACGTGGCGGAAGCTGCTGCCAGGGCAGGTATAACTGCAATCATACAGCCTGGGGGATCGGTGAATGATCAGCTTTCTATAGATGAATGCAATAAAAATGGAATCGCAATGATATTTACAGGAATGCGTCACTTTAAGCATTAGGAGGTATTTTTATGAAAGTACTTGTAATCGGAAGCGGCGGACGCGAACATGCTATTGTAACCAAGATAGCTGAAAGCAGTATGGTTGATAAGATTTATTGTGCTCCTGGGAATGGAGGAATTGCAGAGCTTGCAGAATGTGTGGGCATAAAGGCTGAGGATGTAGGGGGTCTGCTGAATTTTGCCCTGAGCAAGGCAATCGACCTTACGGTTGTAGGCCCTGAGGTGCCTTTGAGCATGGGCGTGGTTGACCGCTTTGAAAGCCGGGGACTCAGGATATTCGGACCTTGCAAAAAGGGGGCTATGCTTGAGAGCAGCAAGGTTTTTTCAAAGGATTTCATGATAAGAAACAATATACCTACCGCTGCCTATAAGGTATACTATGATCCGGAAAAGGCAAAGAAGGAGATAGACAATTTCGGATATCCGGCAGTGATAAAGGCGGACGGACTTGCAGCCGGAAAGGGAGTTATAATAGCCCAGAATAAGGAGGAAGCCTGCACCGCAATAGATGAGATACTCAGTGAAGGGAAATTCGGTGAAGCAGGCAGCAGAATAGTTGTTGAAGAGTTTTTATCCGGATACGAAGCCTCAATCCTTGCTTTTGTGGACGGCAGGATTGCTATACCCATGGTAAGCGCACAGGACTACAAAAGAGCCCTGGACAATGACGGAGGTCTCAACACGGGAGGAATGGGAGCTGTTTCCCCTGCTTTTCATTATGACGCAAAAACCGCAGAGATTGTAGAAAAGGAGATAATCCAACGGACAGTAGACGCCCTGATTGATGAAGGCATCAGATACAAAGGAGTCCTGTATTTTGGCATAATGATAACACAAAAGGGCCCGAAGCTCCTGGAGTATAATGCCAGATTCGGAGATCCTGAAACAGAGGTGGTGCTGCCCAGGCTGGAGACCGACCTGGTTGAGATTATGAATGCTGTTATAGATGAAAAGCTGGACACTTTGAGCATCCGGTGGAAAGAGCAGCAGGCAGTGTGCGTGGTAATGGCTTCGGGAGGCTATCCCGGCGCATATGCTGTCGGCTTTGAGATAAATAGTATAGAAAAAGCGGCAAAGGAGGCAGGGGTCAAGGTTTTTCATGCGGGTACGAAAAAATCCGAAGGGAAAATTGTCACTGCAGGAGGCCGTGTATTGGTGGTAAGTGCCTTGGATCCGGATCTTGAACAGGCGAGAGAGAAGGTATACAGGGCTGTAAAGTCCATAGAATTTGAAAAAGTGCATTACAGAAGCGATATAGGTAAAAAATAAGGTTCCGAAGGGAACCTTATTTTTTGAAAAGACAGTAATCGGAGAAAACTGCAGTAGCCTTAGGGCTCTTATATGTGCCAAGCTTTGACACATGCTCCGAGAGTATGCTTCTCATAAGCCTCTGTCTGGTTTGCCAGGCCACCTTTATTAAAATAATTGTTGATCTTGTATTGTTCCATCCTTGCAAGTCCGGCAGGGTCATCGAGCCTTGCAGTGGAAACCCCCGCCTTCAGCTGACCTACGTTGCTGACACCGCTTTGGTTCTTCAGGGCGTTGAAATCCGCTGCCGCTTCGGCGGATCTTATGTCCGTAACCTCTTGGTTATGCTTTTTGGCAAAGGCATCCAACTGTTGTTCCTTGGTTGTCTGGTCTCAGTCTATGGTCTTGGTTTTTCCGTTGGCATCGGTGATTGTGATGCCCTCAGGCATTTCCGCTTTTGCCTTTTCCGCATTGAATTTGCCGTCCTTTCCGGTTATTGAGATTGTACCGGGAGAAGCGCTTTTTCCTCCGCTCATTTCCCGTATGCTCATGATGATGGGGCCTGTAGCCCAAAGCACTCCTGTTACCCCGAAGGCAATGGAGGTCCTCCAGCCCAAAAGCAGTGAGAAGGCCAGACCGCAGATGCCTTATATCAGTGCTCCGCTGTAGCTCAGGCAAAAGGAGGATATGGCAAAAACCAGGGGGTTCCGGATATGGCTGATTTCAGCGCTGAAGCCGGACTTATCATCATTGAAATTACAGTTCCTGCCGGGTTTGGTTTAGCGTTTTCCATTTTCTACACCTCTCTTTTGAAAATTGAAGCTGAACATAGGCTATTCCCCATTTACATTAAATCTGGCCATTATTGTATTTCTTACGGACATAAAGTTGTCGGCATTGCAGAATATGGCTATTTTGCAGGCAAAGCCGCCCTTTATAATAATGGTCATGGAATCCGGATGTATTTTTACCTTCCTTATCTCATTCCACCGTACAAAAACCGACTGTTTGGATTGCGCCAACAAGCCTGTTCCCGCAGCGGAGGGCTTGCCGGTGAGAAAGCCTATAATCACCAGCATCAGGTTGACTGAAGTGTTCTTCTTCCTCTGACTTTGTTGTGTGTAGTTCAGGATCCCCCTGTTATCTATGACATAGCCGGCAGCATAACGGCCCCCGTACAGAGCCATTATAAACAGAAAACTAAGGAGGAATAGAATGCCGATGGACATCAGCGGATACAAGACACCCTTTGAGGATATGTCACCCCCGGAGATGACAAGGAGCAGGATGATCAACAATCCGAAAGGTATACCCAGGGCAATGCCTAGGTCCTTCAGTATCACACCGGTTTTGAATAATGGGACGCTTATTTCCCAGCTAAGCTTGTCGGATTCCCCATTTTCCATATAAATGCTCCTTTCATTTCAATAATGGGCGTTTACACCTGACGCAAAAATCTTCATCTATGCTGTTAAAGGCCATACAAGCCGCGCACATTATCTGACTGTCCCCAGACTTGTCGTACTTCTCATAATACATGAAACCCTTGTGGTGACGGACTTTGTCTCCGATATTGTAGTAGTTGTACAGCCCAGGCTGATTCCTCCATTTATGCCTGTATTTTTTCCCGTTATCTCTTTGGATTACCAGTTTATATTCTAGATAGCTCCTGCGGGTGCCGACATCATTGACATCCTTTTTCCGGGTGCATTTCTTGTCAATTACCACACCATCCCAGGTGCTGTCATGGTTTCTTCTGAAGCTCTGGAAAAATGCGATGAGAATAAACATGCCTCCTATTCCGATGCCGTAATAAAGAGAATAGGGCATTTCCAATTCTCCGCTCATCCTGCTGTATATTGGAAAAGCAACTATTGCGACGGCGGCCAGTATGAAGGAAAAGAGATAGGACCAACTCTTGGACTGCTTCCTGTATTTTTCAAAGGAAGGATCATTGATTTTTGATGAGAAGCCTATAAGGGCGCTGCTTTTACTTTTAGGTTCCAATACAGCGGCGGCATTTTCCACTTTTACCCTAATACCGCAAGCGGTGCAGAAATTTGTGCCTTCAGTCAGTTCTTTGCCGCAATTTGTACAATACATGAATATATCCCCCTAAATAATCCGGATATGACCGGAATGATTTTTAAAACTTAGTCTTTAATCATTCGACTATATTTGGAATGACACCGGTCTCATGCCGGAAACGCTCTATAATATTCGCCAGTTCATTATCTTCTGTGATCCTGTTCTGCAGACGGATGTACTGCTCGTTTTCATTTTTGCCGAAGTAAATACTTACAAAGTCTTTGCCAATATCGATCTTTTTCAGATGTATGTCTTCAGTATTGAATTTGATTATTTTTGAACCGAGTAATATCCCGAAACAGGAAACATATATGTCGATGGTATCTGCGGTGATTATCACATTATTGCCTTTTAGGGACTTTTGCTCAGTTTGTGCTGCCTGAATGCTTATAATTCTGTTTTCTATAATCATCAGGGCAAAAGCCAATCTTTTATATTCTCTGGCAGATAAGGCGAAAATAAATATTGTAAGGAAAACTGAGACATAAGCATAAAGATTTCCGTTAAAACCGTGCGAATGTATATTCCCTGTAATAATGGACAAAGAAGCCAATAATCCAAGGCTGCATAAACCGGCAAGGATAAAAAGTCGTCTACGTATTTTTTTCAAAATCCTCCTCTCCTTAATGACAGGAATTTATATCAATACTATCGTACTCACAGTATAGTGTTTTCATCTAAATGGATGTTTTGCGGAAGAACCTCTCAGCCTGAGACAGTGAGAGGTTCTTCTGTTGTATTGGTTACTCTTCAAAAACTATAACCGCTTCTTTTGTACTGTTGATCCAGTCTACCTTGCAGTTCAGATTTTCTGCTGCAAATCTTACGGGTACAAAAGTACGGCTGTTTTTGGAGGCAGGAGCTACATCCATTTTTGCACCGGCGCCGTTTATTTTTATTTCAGTTTTACCCATCCACATTTCAACTGTATTTCCTCTGGCTGTCAGGGTTATTTTCTGTGTGGGGCCGTCCCAGCCCACTGTGCCTCCCATAGCCTCAACCACGGCGCGGATAGGCACCATTGTCCTGCCTGATATGGTCATTGGCGAAGTGCTCCGTCCCGGATCCACCTCCTGGGTTACACCGTCTACACTCATATTCGGGCTGTCCAGCTTAAGCATTATAAAGTGCTTGTAGCTTCCGGGCTTATATATCTTATTTCCTGTTGTTACAGTAAATGTGGCAATTGCCTCACCATGTTTTTCTTCTATTCCTTCAAAGGGTTTTGCCTCAGCAAGCACCGGTTTCACAGTGTAATAGTAAGTGGTATTTGGCTCAACATTTACATCCGCGTAAGAGGTACTGGTGATGTAGAAGTCTGTAACCGATATGCCGAGAATATTTTGGGAGGTCGATCTGAACAGCCTATAGCCCAGACCGGCTGTCGGCTGCCACATTATTCGCGAGCCTGATTCGAATACTTCCGCATTGCTGCCGGCAGATACTGCAGGAGCAGTCGGTGCAACCGGTGCTGTTGGCGCAGCAGGTGCAGCCGTCACTGCAGGCGCGGGAAGTACCTCGGTAATACGCTTGCCGCCATCCCAGTTGCCCCAGCTTCCTTCGGAACCATATCGCCATTTGCCGGTAAAGCTCTTTCCATCGGCGGACATAGTCAATTCCATATCACCTGCGTCTCCCGGAGGTGAATAAGAAGGCGATTCTGACCAAGTGCCTTTGATGACATTCCCATAAACAGTTCCGTTGATTTTTCCCTTATCATGAGTATATGTGCCTGTGACAGTTGAACCATTTTGGGTTAACACCGTATTGCCCCAATTGGTGTCCCATTCCCCTGCCCAGGAATATTTCCCCAGGTCCTGACTCCCCGCAGTCTGCTGAACTGCCGACGATGCAGAGGCTATCTGCTTCCACTCATAAGTATATCGTACACCCAATAAACCGGGGGAACCCGCAGAAACCCCTATATATAAGGCACATTTACTTCCCGCCGAACCTTTATCTCTGAATTGCAGGCCGGCATCTGCCGTATAGGACTGCTGTGCCTGCGGGTCCTGATTGTATCCGATTCCGGGATACTTTGCCCTTGTACCGTCGGCATAGGTTATTATGCCGTCTACTTTGCCGCCGGTGGTGCTGACTAAGTCCAGTTCGGCAGAATCCAGCTTAAAAAACGGGTTGAAGCCTATGCTGTAATTCCCGTTCTTATTGCTGATTGCGGTTTGTTCGAGCTTCAAGGTAACAGTCTCATTTGCTCTTATGGTGCTTGGAGGAGTGCTCCAGGTATATACTGCATGCATATCGGTGGGGTTGTCATAATCCTTGGAAGCGTAAGCTCCTAAACCATAAGGCCATGCATACTGCAGTTCGGCAGTGCTGCCTTTGAGGCTGCCGGTAAAGCTATCCGCCTCCGGCACCGGGAATTGATAGGTATCTACCAGCACCCATGCGAAATCTTCCCCTTCGGCTGATGCAGCAATGGCAAACCCGGCAGATGCACTGAGCACAATTGTTAATGTCAAAATGAACAATAACAGCTTTTTCATTACATATCCCCTTTCAAATATTAAAATTGAATATTCTTCACTTTAAATATGTCTCTGATTTATATGAAAGTCACCACCCAAAAAAGGTGAATCAAACATAACCCCCTCACCCTTAATGGGTGAGGGGGTCTAAATTGCTCTCTCTTCAAAGGTTAGACTATTTATTTATATAAGGCTTTTTTTGCATCAGCAAACCTATAAGCTCTGACTTACTTTGTACATTGAATTTGGAATAGATGTTCTTAATATGCGTTTTGATTGTATTTTCACTCAGATAAAGCTCGACGGCAATCATTTTGTATGTTCTTCCCTTTAACAACAGTGCCGCAATTTCACTTTCCCGTTCAGTCAAAATACCTGTCGTTGTAAAACAATCAATTGTTTCTTCCTGCCTTATTGGCGTCATTTCATTAAGCGCAGTGAGGAAAGCATGATTTTTAAGAAGGTTTGAAAGGTGCCTGTGCAGCAATGGCAGTAAAACAAGTATTATAAAGACTATGACAAGGGCTAATACGGATGGGCTTAAGTTCTTGATGCCTGAAGCGGTGATTATACTTCCCAGCATTCCGCCTGTCAATACTCCCAACACATTTGCAGAAAGCCCGATACCAAGGATTTTTGCCGGATTATCATGAAAATCCAACATTTCTCCCAATATGCTCCACCAAAAAAGATCATATACACCACAGGCACCCAGCATCAAGGTATCAATGAAAAGATAGCTTGGAGCAGAACGGTCAAACATCATAAAGCCGATGAAAGAAAGGCCTATCATTGCAATACCTATATAGAGCATGTAGTTTCTGTTGGTTTTGGGAGGAAGATTCCTGACAATAAACAGGGCTATAATATACGGCACAGCCCAATACCAGCTTACAAGCCACTTATGATGGGCAAATGCAGGATTGACAACCTGGTACATTAGTCCGGAATTAATAGTTATTACAGCAATAAATAAGCATAAAAAACCTAAAGGTTTTGCCGGATTTATGTCCTTTTTTGTTTCCTGAATCCGGTTTTCCATATCCTTTTTCGAATTTCCCGGCAATCTTAACTGGAGAAAGAAAGCTGTTGCCAGCATAAGCATTGACAGTGTCAATCCCAGGTATGGGGATAGGAGTATTGCCGAGGCATTTATGACAATCATAAGTATATTCGAATAAATAAGCGCATCAGCTGCAGTCTTTATCCTTTCATTGGAAGGGGTAAATTTTTTAAAATAAAACCCCCAGGCTGCCACACAGGCACCGGATAAAAATGACATCAGCACCAGTGAAACATACCATAGCATGGAAGGGGGAAGAAAAAACAATAAACTGCCCCCTATGCAGAAGACAATTGAAAAGAGCATCAGACGCTTTGCCGCTCCCATTGTTTTTACAAGAAATCCTGAGATAAATAATCCGGCAAAATGGGCTGCTGTTGAGCCGAAGGCCAGAGAATAGGAATCAATGCCATGTTTGGCGGCAAGAGCAAGTAAAATCTGCCCTTGAAAAGGAAAGGCCAGGAGCCATGAAAAAAACAATGAAAAAACTATAATGGATAAGCTGCGCATATTTCCTTCCATAGATGTTCCCCCGGTTATGATTAAATAATGTTATAACTAATTATACTTTCAAATATGCTATATGCCAATATGAAATATCGGTAATTTTTTATGTGTATCATGTTTTATTTTAGCCATAACAATTTTATAATCGGTGATGGGTTTTCCGCAGCTTTTTATTCTCATTGTGGCAAGTATGTCTTATAATATATACAGCAACCAATTTTGGAGGTACTTATGAATTATTTGGAGAATTTGAACAAAGAGCAGAAAGAAGCGGTGCTGTACACGGAAGGCCCCCTTTTGATATTTGCGGGTGCCGGAAGCGGTAAGACCAGGGTGCTTACGTACAGGGTGGCTTATTTAATTGAGGAAAAGGGTGTCTACCCCACAAACATTCTGGCAATAACCTTTACCAACAAGGCTGCAAATGAAATGAAGGAAAGAGTAGGAGGACTAATAGGCAATACGGAAGGCATGTGGATTTCCACCTTTCATTCAGCCTGTGTGAGAATACTGAGGCAGAATATAGAAAGCCTTAAGGATTTTAAAAAGAATTTTGTTATATTTGATACAAAGGATCAGGAAACCCTGATAAAGGAATGTCTGAAAGAGCTGAACCTTAATGATAAGAACTTCCCCATAAGGGGGGTAGCTACGGAGATTTCCAGGGCAAAGGATATGCTTATTGGTCCCGACAAATACTATGACAGAAACATGCATGATATCAGGAAGCGGAAGCTTGCGGACATTTACAGTCTTTATCAGAAAAAGCTGCAAAAAAATAATGCCCTGGATTTTGATGATATACTCAACAAGACCGTGGAGCTTCTGGAACAGAACCCCGACGTGCTTCAATACTACCGGAATAAGTTCAGGTATATACTGGTAGACGAGTATCAGGACACTAATTTCAGCCAATATACCCTTATAAGGCTTCTTGCCGGTGAGCACAAAAACCTTTGCGTTGTAGGGGACGATGATCAATCCATATATTCATGGCGCGGAGCCGATATCGGCAATATACTCAACTTTGAAAAAGATTTCCCCGGGGCCAAGGTTATCAAGTTAGAGCAGAACTACCGTTCAACCCAGGTCATATTGGATGCCGCAAATTCCGTCATTAAGAATAATTTTGCAAGGAAGAGCAAGAAGCTGTGGACCCAAAAGAGCACAGGACGGCTGATTATTTATCACTACGCAGTGGATGAGCGGGAGGAAGCCGATTTCATAATGAATGAGGTTGAAAGGGTCATTGCTGAGGAGAGAAGGGATTTGGGGGATTTTGCAATACTGTACCGCACCAATGCCCAATCCCGTGTACTTGAGGAAGCCTGCATGTCCCACGGACTGCCCTACAGGATTGTGGGAGGGTTCAAGTTTTATGAAAGAAAGGAAGTAAAGGATATTGTCTCTTACCTGAGGGTGATACAGAATCCGGATGAGGATTTGAGCCTGAAAAGGATAATAAATATCCCCAAAAGAGGTATAGGGAATGCTGCCCTGGATGCTTTGACCCAATATGCGGCAAGTAAAGCAGATTCGCTGTTCAGCGCTCTTTTGGAGGTTGACAATATCAGCAGAGTGAGCCCGAAGGCAAAGAAGGGAATCAAGGAATTTGTAAGTATTATGAGCGAATTGATGGGAATAGCCGAAACCGAAAAGGTATCGAAGCTGGTGAAAGAAGTGCTGGAACGTACGGGTTATCTGGATGAGCTTGAAAAGGGCGAGGATGAGGAGTCCCGGACAAGGGCGGAAAATATTAAGGAGCTATTGTCCGCAACTTTTGAATTTGAAGCACTGAATGAAAATGCCCTGCTGCCGGATTTCCTGGAGCAAATAGCCTTGATGTCCGATATAGACACATTGGAAGAGGGAAAATCCGCTTTGGTGATGATGACGCTTCACAGTGCCAAAGGGCTTGAATACCCATTTGTATTTATATCCGGTATGGAAGAGGGAGTATTCCCAAGCCAGCGATCATACTTTGAAGCCAATCAAATGGAAGAGGAAAGACGGCTGATGTATGTCGGCATTACCCGGGCAATGGAAAGGCTTTATCTGACGGCTGCTTTTGAACGCACATTATATGGAAGCACTACCTATAATACGGTTTCACAATTTATAAGAGAAATCCCAAAGGAGCTATTGATTAAAGTATAGTTATTTGTTAGTTAGTGTAACTATTATACGGTCGCAGGAGCTACGAAACCAGATGCTTCTAAACTCATTTCGGGCAGCATAAAAACTCGCTTCGCTCAAACAGTTGATGCCGCTGTTCCTTCACTTCGTTAAGAAGCTCTAAGGTTTCTCCGCAATGCTCCCTTGATAATAGTTACACTAACCATATAAGTGTCGATAGTTAATGAATGCAAAAATATCAAAAGGAGGGATCCTGATGGATATTGATAAGGCGGGGAAAAGGGCAGATGACCTTATAAAGCTGATAAACAGGCATAATTACAGTTATTATGTGCTTGACAGGCCTGAAATAAGCGATTATGAATACGATATGCTCATGAAAGAGCTTATCGAACTGGAAAATGAGTTTCCGGCCATAAGGAGAGCCGACTCCCCCACAATGAGAGTCGGAGGGGAGGTGCTGAAGGGATTTTCCGAGGTGGTGCACAGCACCCCAAAGCTGAGTCTGGGGAATGTATTTGACGAGAACGATATAAGGGATTTTGATTCAAGGGTAAAAAAGACTGCAGGCAATGACGTGGAATATGTGATTGAGCTTAAGATAGACGGGCTGACAGTAGTGCTGAACTACGAAAAAGGCAGGTTTGTGCAGGGCGCAACCAGGGGCGACGGGATAAAAGGGGAGGACATAACTGCAAACCTAAGGACAATAAAATCCATACCCCTTACCCTCCGGGAGGAGGTTGACCTGGAGGTTAGAGGGGAGGTGTTTATATCCAAGAAGGCCTTTGAAAAGTTGAACGAAAGGCGGGAGGAGCAGGAGGAGCCTTTGTTTGCAAATCCGAGAAATGCGGCGGCAGGCTCTCTAAGGCAATTAGACACCAGAGTGACAGCGGGAAGACCTCTGGATATATTCGTATTCAGCCTTGAGGGCATCGAGGGCAAGACCTTTGATACCCACCTGAAAGCATTGGAATACCTGCAGACGCTGGGTTTCAAAATAAGTCCCTTTATAAGCATAAGAAACAGCAGCGAAGAAATAATCGAGAAATGCAGATACTGGGCAGATAAGAGAGGGGAACTGCCCTTTGAGATTGATGGTCTGGTTATTAAGGTAAACAGCCTGAGGCAAAGAGAAATATTAGGATATACGACAAAGACTCCCAGGTGGGCAACGGCATATAAATTTCCTCCCGAGACCAAGAAAACCAAAGTAAGAGATATAATTGTACAGGTAGGCAGAACGGGGGCGCTTACGCCTACTGCGGAGCTTTTGCCTGTAAGGGTCGCGGGATCGCTGATAAGCAGGGCTACGCTGCATAATGAGGATTATATAAGGGAGAAGGATATAAGGATCGGCGATACTGTAATAATTAAAAAAGCCGGGGATGTGATTCCGGAGGTGGTGGAAGTGGTGAGGGAGGACAGGGATGGTTCCGAGCAGATATTTGAGATGCCGAAGAAATGCCCTGTCTGCCAGGCCGATACCATAAGGGAGCAGGGAGAGGCAGTGACCAAATGTACCAATATATCATGCCCTGCTCAGCTTAAAAGAGCCTTGTTCCACTTCGTGTCAAGGGATGCAATGAACATAGAGGGCCTTGGGCCTCAGATTATGACACTTCTTATGGAAAACGGCTTCATAACGGACGCGGCCGATATATATCTGCTGAAAAATCATAAAGAGAAGCTTATAGAAATTGAAAGAATGGGTGAAAAATCTGTGCAGAACCTTCTGGATGCAATTGAAGCCTCCAAAGCCAATTCTCTCGGCAGGCTTATTTTTGCCCTTGGAATAAGAATGATAGGGCAAAGGGCATCACAGGTTCTGGCAAATGAATTTGAAGATATTGACTCAATGTTTGAAGCGGATTTCGAAAGGCTGATAAGTATACCTGAAATTGGCGGGAAGATGGCAGAAAGCATAATAACCTTTTTCAGGCAGGAGCAGAACCTTGAGCTTATCAGAAAGCTTCAGGAATACGGTGTTAATACCAGGGGTTCCAAAAAAGAAATAAAGGATAATGAACATTTTAACGGAAAGACCTTCGTGCTCACCGGTGCACTTCAGGGCTTTACAAGGGATAAGGCAAAGGAGATAATTGAGGGCTTCGGGGGAAAGGTGTCAGGAAGTGTAAGCAAGAAGACAGATTATGTGTTGGCTGGAGAGGATGCAGGCTCCAAGCTTACAAAGGCCAATGAGCTGAATGTGGCGGTAATAGATGAGGATACCTTTAACGAATGGATAAAACAGTAACGGTGGTGTAATAAATTATGATTACCGGCAAAGATTTTGAATATATTGCGGCTTTATCAAGGCTTGAGTTCCCGGAAGAGGAGAAAGAGAGCATTATAGAGCAGCTGAACATTATGTTGGAGCACATTAACCGTATTGGCGGGCTTGACACTGAGGGAATCAAGCCCGCATACCATATTGTGCCTGCTGTGAATGTGATGAGAAAAGATATGGTTATTCCATCAATGGACAGGGATAAGGTGCTTGCTAATGCGCCGGATATCAGAGAAGGCTGCTTCAGGGTACCGAAAATAATAAAATAGGTGCGGAGTTACGAGGTTGCAGGGTTCGGGGGAGTAGGAAGGAAGTGAAGGCATTGAAGCTGCATGAACTCACTGCCCATGAAATAAGGGATATGCTGAGAAAAAGGGAAATAAGCGCCATTGAGGTAATAGAGGACACATACTGCAGGATTGACAGTGTGGAGGATAGCATAAACTCCTTCATAACATTGACGAGGGAAAAGGCATACGAGGATGCAAAAAAGGTTGAAAAAACCATAAAGGAAGGGCAGGAACCTCCCGATCTTGCCGGAATCCCAATGGCGGTAAAGGACAATATATGCACTGAAGGTATCAGGACAACATGTGCATCCGGGATGCTGGCGGATTTTGTGCCCCCATACAGCGCCGAGGTATACGAAAGGCTTGTTAATGACAGTTGTATAACGATAGGAAAAACAAACATGGATGAATTTGCAATGGGAGATTTGGGAAACCCCTGCGACGGATCTGCGGCTGCCGTAGCTTCCGGGGAAGTTTGTTTTTCACTGGGCTCTGATATGGGAGGCTCCATAAGACAGTTTGCTGCGTTATGCGGTGTTGTGGGCATGAAGCCAACCTATGGATTAGTATCCAGATATGGGCTGATTACTTCTGCGCCTTCTTTGGACCAGATAGGGCCTATAACCCGTGACGTCCACGATTGCGCACTGGTTATGAATTGTATTGCAGGCCATGATTCAAAGGACTCTGCTTCTGTGAGAATTCAGGCAGAGGACTACAGGAGCGCCTTGATAAGCGATGTAAAGGGCTTCAGAATCGGAATACCGAAAGAATATTTTGGGGAAGGGACCGACAGCGGGATAAAGAAACTTATACTTGAACAAATTAAAGTGCTGGAGGATCTTGGGGCCCATGGGGAGGAAATGTCGCTTCCCCATTCGGAATATGCAATGCAGGCTTATCATATTATTGCATCTGCAGAGGCAAGCTCCAACCTGGCAAGGTATGACGGGGTAAGATACGGTTTTCGTGCCGGACAGTATGACAATTTAGAAGATCTGTATGTAAAAACAAGGAGCAGAGGCTTCGGGGCAGGGGTAAAAAGAAGTATAATGCTTGGGGCTTACGTACTGAGCTCGGATCGTTATGACTTTTACTATAAAAAAGCTTTGCAGATAAGAACGCTTATTAGAGAAGATTTTAACAGAGCATTTGAAAAATATGACGTGATTATTACCCCTGTCACACCCGGAGTTGGCTTGGATTCATGGAAAAAGATCGAGGATACCATTTCTGTATATATGACTGATGTCTATACAGCCCCGGTCAATATTGCGGGAATTGCCGCTATGTCCGTACCATGCGGTGTAAAAGACGGATTACCTGTAAGTATGCAGATAATAGGAAGGCCCTTTGATGAAAAAAGAATTCTTCAGGCTGCATTTGCCTGTGAGCAAAACTCCCGGATTGGGGGGTATCAGCATGAAATATGAAACTGTAATAGGTCTCGAAGTTCATGTGGAGCTTCTGACAGATACAAAAATGTTTTGCGGGTGCAAAAATGAATTCGGAGGCGATGCAAATACCCGCTGCTGTCCTGTCTGCCTAGGCTTTCCAGGGGCACTTCCGACCCTTAATGAAAATGCAGTAGAGTTTGCGGTAAAGGCTGGACTTGCAACCAATTGCCGGATTGCAGAATATAGTGAAATGGCCAGGAAGAACTACTTTTATCCCGACCTTCCCAAGGCATTTCAGATATCACAGCACAATCTTCCCCTATGCAGTAATGGATATGTAGATATTGAAGTTGGCGGAATAACAAATAGAATAGGAATAAGCAGAATACATATTGAGGAAGATGCGGGAAAGCTTATTCATGCGGATGAGGCCGATGATTATTCACTTGTAGATTATAACAGGGCGGGGGTGCCTCTCATTGAGATAGTATCCGAGCCGGATATCCATACTCCCGAAGAGGGCAGGCAGTATATGGAAAAACTTAGAAAAATTTTAGAATATCTGGAGGTTTCCGATTGCAGGATGCAGGAGGGATCCTTAAGATGCGATGCAAATATCTCCCTTAGATCGCCGGGAGAAAGTAAGCTTGGAGCAAAGGTCGAAATAAAGAATATGAACTCAATGAAAGCTTTGGAGAAAGCCCTTGCATATGAAGAAGCCAGACAGGCGGAAGTCTTGGATAAAGACGGAAAGTTGATTCAGGAAACAAGAAGATGGGATGAAATGAGCGGCACAACCATATCAATGAGGGGTAAAGAGCATGCCCAGGATTACAGGTATTTTCCGGAGCCGGATTTGGTGCCTATAGCAATAGATGCAAAGAGGATACGGAATATAAAGTCAGGTATACCTGAATTGCCTTATGAAAGGGAGAAAAGATTCATCAGGGAATTCGGCCTTCCGGCTTATGATTCCATAGTACTTACAAGCTCAAAAGCCATAGCGGATTTTTATGAAAAGTGCCTTATAGAATATGACAATCCGAAGGCCGTCAGCAATTGGGTGATGGGTGATTTCCTGAGGATCATGAACGACAGGGGGCTTTCCATTAAGGATATCATTTTTCCCCCTTCTTACCTGATCAAACTCTTAAGGCTGATTGATAGCTCCGCAATCAGCGGTACAGCGGCAAAACAAATATTTGAGGCAATGTTTGAAAGCGGGAAAAAACCTGAGGTGCTGGTTAAAGAGCTTGGATTGGAGCAGATAAGCGACGAAGCTGATATATTGGAGTTAGTCAGAAAGGTAATAAAGGACAACCCAAAATCGGTAAAGGATTATAAGGAGGGAAATAATAAAGCAATGGATTTTATAATAGGCCAGGCAATGAAAGCTTCGAAAGGGAGAGGAAATCCGAAGGTTATCAGTGAAACTATCAAGAGTATATTGGATAATATGTAATATTTTAACAAATATTCAGAATACTAAAATAATTCATAAAAAAGACAACAACAGTTCACAAAAAATACATAAACCTTTGTTATACTGTAGGTTAGAATATATGATGCTATGCCATCAAGTGTTTGAGGACAGGTGTATCCAGGTATAGTATATGACTTGTTCTTTTTCCTTTATGCCTGTAATAATCAGAAATTGCATCTTGCTGCATATTTAGATTCATATTGGGTACCAATTTTAATGGGCGCAAATTTTTTATATGCGCCTGAAATTTAAAATAAGGGGATGAATTAATGAAAAAGTCTTTAGTACTTGCACTTACAATGCTAATGGTTCTAAGCATTGCGCTGTCGGCATGTGCACCAAAGGCACCTGCTGAGACACCGGGAGGAGCTGCCACACCGGCAGGGGAACCAAAGATACTTAGAAGCAACAACTCAAGTGAGCCCGGATCCTTAGACCCGGCACTGGCACAAGGAACTCATGACTCCTGGGTATTGGACCATACCTTTGAAGGCCTTTATAAGAGGTTAGCGGATGGCACCTTTGCACCAGGAATGGCTAAGGATTATAAGTTAGCCGATGACAATGTTACCTATACCTTCACTCTTCGTGACGACATCAAATGGTCCAACGGAGATCCCGTAACAGCCTATGACTTTGAATTTGCATGGAAACGTGTATTGGATCCGGAGCTTGCATCGGATTATGCATTCCAGCTCTATTATCTTAAAGGCGGAGAAGCATATAATACCGGTACCGGCAAAGTCGAGGATATAGGCGTAAAAGCCATTGACGACAAGACATTGGAAGTTGTGCTTGCATCACCTACTGCTTATTTCATAGAGTTAACAGGTTTCTATACTTACTATCCTATAAATAAGAAGGTAGTTGAAAGCAATCCTGACTGGGCAAAGAATGCTGCTACTCATGTATCCAACGGTCCTTTCAAATTGGCTGAATGGGAACATGACGTGAGAATTCTGATGGTCAAAAATGATACTTACTATGATTCAAACCTTGTTAAGCTGGATGGAATAGAATTGGCTATGCTGACAGATGAAAACACAGCCTGGCAGAAATACGAAGGCGGAGAATTCGACTTCCTGATTCCTCTTCCCCAGGCAGTTGTTGCACAGCTTAAAGCCACCGGCAACCCGGAGCTGGTAATCGGCGGCGAACTTGCCACATATTATTACAACCTTAACACAAAGCTTAAACCCTTTGATAATGTCAAAATAAGAAAAGGTCTTGCTCTGACCATAGACAGACAGACCATAGTCGATAAAATAGCCCAGGGCGGCCAGCTGCCTTGTGAAGGCGTCGTACCTTTCGGTATGCTTGATGAAAACAACAAGGAATACAGAAACGGAGTCGGCAAATTGGTCGAGTACAATGTAGAAGAAGGTAAGAGACTTTTTGCGGAAGGCCTAAAGGAAACAGGTTTTAAAGCTTCTGATTTCAGTAAATTCTCCATTCTTTACAATACTTTGGAAGCCCATAGAATAATAGCTCAGGCGATTCAGGAAATGTGGAGAACAAATCTCGGTATAGAGCTGCCCCTTGAAAATGTTGATTTCCAAGTTAAGCTGGACAGGGAAAAGGCAGGAGACTACAGTGTTTCCAGAGCAGGATGGATAGGAGACTATATTGACCCGATGACCTTTATCGACCTTTGGGTAACCGACGGTGCATTCAACGATGCGGATTACAGTAATCCGGAATATGACAAACTTGTAATTGAATCAAAAAATACTGCGGATCAGACTATCCGTATGAATAACATGCGTAAAGCAGAAAAGATGCTGATGAATGATATGCCGGTAATTCCGATTTATTTCTATACTAATCCTTATGCTCAGAAACCCTATGTGACCGGCGTATTTAAGCCCCTTAACAGGTATCCGTATCTTAT
>JAKPKE010000289.1 GCA_029553855.1 Bacillota bacterium
ATTCAAACGCGAGTTATATCCCTCTATGAAGTCGATTTTTGAAAGATCAATTTTTGACAGATCATGCCTCCTGTATGGGTGGTTCAAAATGACTTTCCCATTCTGAGCCCTGATCTCCTTAACTACGTCATCAAAATTTCTGGACTCAATCTCTTTCGTAAGAAAAATACCTGTGACATCCCCGGCATCTGTAGCTATCTCTGCACCAACAATTACATGGAAATCTTTATCGTCATTGATTTTTTGAGCTTCAATGCCACCTTTGATTGTATTATGATCACATATTACAATACCATCCAGTCCCCGTCTTTTTGCAATTCGCAGGATCCTGGCAGGCTTCATCAGGCTGTCAGGGGAATGATAAGTATGTATGTGAAAATCGATTTTCATTTAAACCATTTCTTGTAGTAATGCACTGGAATATATATTAGTTGAAACAGATTCGGGACAATGTCGCGCAGCCAGATGTCATTTTTGGAAACAAACAGATCCCTTATAAAGAGACAGAACCGCCAGGGACGTTCAAAAAGATAAAACAGGTCGCCATTCAGAATCCATTGAAACCTCTTTTGCTTGTAATTCCATTTCTGGATCTCTTTCCCAAGAGCATCATTGATTAACAATTGAGGGAAATTTGCGCCACAGACAAGGGCTAAATCCAAAGAGCCCCAAAACTTGGCATTTATCTCCATCAGATTGTAGATGCCCGTTTTATTATCTTTCTTGAACTCCACCATTGCAACACCTTCCCATTGCAATTCGTCAAGCATTCTTGTGCCGTCTTTCAATATCTGTTCGTTATAATATGCTTCCGCAACTACACTTGGTCCACCGGAAGGAGGGTATTCCCTTATCCGTTTATGCATAAAGTAGTTCTGGCATTTGCCATCCTTGTAATAGACAAAGAGTCCGGCTCCTTCTCCCACGATATATTTCTGAACAATGGGCTTATTGTCATTGAAGTCATGATCAGCACACATCTTTTTATACTTGCTTATCAGCTCCTCCCGGGAGTGGGCATAGTCTATCACACTATTCCCAAGTTCCAGGGGCGACTTAATCACACATGGGTAGCTGACTTCCATATCTTCAATGTCAACCTGTTCCGGATTGTATATCTGAGGATAAGGTATTCCTAATTTTTCAGCAAGTCTGTAGGTTTTGGCCTTGTTTGATGCTATATCAATATTCTCCGGTGATGTTATTGTTATATGAGAGAGTTTAAGAATCGATTCTTTGCCTTTTGCACATAGCTTATAGCTGATATATGATACAGGGATTACAACCAGGTACTTCTTCCGTTCAAGGATTTTAACAATATCATCAACATACCCGGCCGGATTTTGCTTTGGATGGCTGATAATGTGCTTTTGAGATATATATTTTGAAAAATAGCAAAGAGACATTTTTCTACTGAACACAACATCAATCTCGTATTGTTTTGTCTTTCCCAGATGTCTGACAATAGCAAGAGTATTCTTATGGTCTCCGTCCAGCACCAGTACACTATGCTTCTTTGCCTGTGATTCTTTCATATATATCTTTTCCGTTTGTTAACAGTCCATTTTTCTTCCGTCCGTATGCCAAAATATCAATATACACTTTTCTCCAGCCGGTATATTTATAATCCGAAAAAGAAGTGTT
>JAKPKE010000018.1 GCA_029553855.1 Bacillota bacterium
GTGCATTCTTGCACGGGTTTTTCTCCAAGCTATGGGCAATGGGCTATGGGCGAGGGGTTCAAGCTCAGCTTCGAAGCCCATTCCTGAAATCCTATAGCCTATCGCCTATTGCCGAGCACGTTAGTGCGCATAATTTTCCCAATTACATGATGGCAGATGGTTATGAATCAGAGTTGAGCAAGAGGCTACTGTTGAAGATATTATAAAAGTACTCCAAATAAAAAGAAAACCAAAAAGTTACTAACGAAAGATGGGTTTTGAAGAAATGGGGCGAGAGTCATAATGACAGTGGGGTTTAGAAATTATACAAAAGAAGCAGGATTCACGGTTGATTTCCACAATGTCAGAGATTTCTTGATTAGGATAAATTCTGAAGAAGTTATTACTCCCGGATTTTTATGGGGTAGATGGGAATGGGCATTTTCTTTACCATATCTTGATACTGACAAACTATCAAAAATAGGTATTTGGGAAGATAATGGCAAAATTGTTGCTCTTGCTACTTATGAACTGGAACTTGGGAGTGCCTATTTTTGTGTAGATAAAAGGTATAATTTCCTAAAAAGAGAAATGCTTATTTATGCAAAGGAGAATCTGGCGAAAAGCGGTGAGTTTAAAGCGATTATTAATGATACAGATATTGAATTTCAAAGAATTGCTGCTTCTTTAGGGTTAAAGTCGACACAAGAAAAAGAGGCAAATTCTGTGATAGAAATAGTTTTAGATAAGATGGAGTATACATTGCCCCATGGATATAGAATTCAGAGCATAGCTGATAATTTTGATTTATCGAAATTTAACAGGATTTTATGGAGAGGATTCGACCACGATGGCGAACCACCAAAAACCGAAGAGCAAATGCTTATGAGAAAACATATCCTTTCGGGGCCACATCTGAATCCAAAGTTAAATATTGTGGTTATTTCACCTGATGGTCAATATGCATCATATTGCGGCGCATGGTATGATACTGCTACTTCCTATGCATTAATAGAACCGGTTGCAACTGATCCGAATTACAGAATGAAGGGGTTGGGTAAAGCTGCGGTTTTGGAGTCTATAAAAAGATGTTGTTTGCTTGGAGCAAAGAAAGCATATGTTGGTTCAGACCAGCAATTTTACTACCAGATTGGCTTTTATCCGATGCCCAATGATACTTGGTGGATATAAGAATAGTTTTAAGGAATATTATTGTAATTGTTTATGACTTTTTGGGGTTGGAATGGAACATCGTAGTATTTAGATCATTGAATAACAGGAGGACAATATGGAACAATTTGCAAAAATTAATAAGGAGGTGTGCTTTATGAAGGATTTTCAAATTGGGAGACCAAGAACGGAAGAAATAGATCTTATAAATGAATTTTTTGAAATTGTGATTAAAGATACCTTTACAAAAAACAGTATTTCTAATTTGACGAAGTTGATGGAAGGCGAAATTGAGTGCAAGAAGAAATACCTCATGCAGGATATTGACAGCGAAGGAAGGGACAGGTTCTTTCTGGTAGTCAGGGATGAAGGCATGATTATCGGTACTATTGAGTATGGCAAGCCAAATGAACTGATATTGAAATGTACAGAGGGCGGATATATTGACGTGATGGAAATAGGCACAGTGTTCGTACATCCGCAGTATCAGTTTAAGGGTATAGGAAGTATGATGCTCAGACTAATGTATAATGAGCTAAGAAAAAAAGGTTATACTGAGTTCTGCCTTGACAGCGGATATAAGACGGCGCAGAAGACCTGGACCGGCAAATGGGGCAAACCGTCTTGCATAATGGAGAACTACTGGGGCAAGGGAGCGCATCACATGGTGTGGTGCGTGCAGTTGGAAGCTAAGCAAGCAGATTAACAAACCGATACTTGTGAAGATTGCGGGGGAAGCAGTAATCGTGTTTAAAACAGAAATAGAAATTTAGATTTAATTTAAATTTATGGAGGGCATAACATGGCAAAATATGAGAAGAACATTACCGGGCAATTCGAGTATGCAGTAAACCGCTTGCATGAAGACATAATGAACAATGCACTGACAATGAATTTAGTGGATGAAAGCAACCATACTATCGGAAATACTAAAATAGC
Organism: Bacillota bacterium; assembly: GCA_029553855.1. Classification (GTDB taxonomy): domain Bacteria; phylum Bacillota; class Clostridia; order Lutisporales; family Lutisporaceae; genus BRH-c25. The sequence continues at coordinate 2,089 of JAKPKE010000018.1, forward strand.
AGTTCGCGTATATGACAAATACTTCATGCGGAACGGAAACAGGGCTAGTTTAAGTTTAACTGTAGTCGGCCATGACAATGATATCTTTGTTTCAGCAATTGGTGCCGGAGGCGGGCAAGGCGTCATATTCAACTTCAGTTTAGGCGCTGAGAGCGATTTGGTAGCAATAGTAGAAGATAGTGTAAAACAAATGTAGGAGGAAGGTTATTGTGGTTAATGTGACACCAAGCTTTAACTTAAAAGGGCAATGTGAAGAAGCTATAGCATTATATGAAAAGGCATTCGGTGCTACAACTAAGCTTATTTTGCGATATTCTGACGCCGATGAGAGAGATTGGAACTTCCCATTGACGGATGAGCAAAAAAACTTGATCTATCATGCGGAAATGCTTATTGGAAATCAGCGTGTGTTTTTCTCGGATATTATGGAATTTGACCTGTCGAAGGGTATATCTCTGTTTTTGGCAATTATTTTTGAAGATGCTGAAAGCGTTAAGAGGGCATATGAAATATTAGAGGACGGAAGTACAATAATCTATCCTATGAAAAGCACCACATACAGTTCCTGTTTTGTTTCCCTGGTTGATAAATTCGGATTTCGTTGGGTACTTATGACTGAGCAAACAGGCCAGTAATTTCCAATAATGAGCATTATCTATAATTGAGGATTTGAATAATGTGCATTAAGGTTTTTCTTTATTTGACTTGCTGATATAATATATATGAAGCACGGTAATCGTATTAAGAAGGGGTAATTGAATGGATAGATTAACGAAAGCATTGGGTAATAAGAAGTTTTATGTTACAGATAATGAAAAAATAAATCATGATGAAAACGGATATTTCGGAGATGCTGTTGACAAGCTGGCAAATTTTGAAAATGCATATGATAGTTTATTAGAAAGTCAAAAAGAAATATCAGAAGAAATGGAAAAGCTTAGAGATGAAGGCAATACACGATCATTTAAATTCAAAGAGCTGATGGCTAAGAAAATTACCAACAATAATATTATGGCTCTTTTCAAGGCTTATGGTTTGTAATAAAAGCACCGCCGTCAAAAAATTAGTATGGAGAAGGTTCAATGAACGATAAAGCATTAAGATACGGCCCTTATGAGCTGGGGCAGGAAAAAGCAATATCGGATATGATTTGGGAAGTATTCTGCGAATTTGAAGCGCCCGGATACTCAAAGGAAGGGATTGAAATCTTCCGGGAATTCATTAATTCGGAGAGGCTTGCAAATGACATAAGAAACAATGGATTCAAGATATATTGCTGCTTTGAGGATGATACCCTCGTTGGCGTTCTGGCAGTCAGGAATCCGGCACATATTTCGTTATTGTTTGTAAAAAAGAGCCACCACAGAAGGGGAATTGCCAAGGAACTTCTGAATCTGGCGGTTACAGGTGTTTTATGGAATAATCCCGATACAGAAGAATTGACAGTCAACTCTTCACCCTACGCGGTTGAAATATATAAAAAAATGGGGTTTGAGGCTACTGATACCATGCGTGAAAAAAGTGGTATAATATATATGCCAATGAAAAAACTATTAATCCAAACAGAAGGAGGTGCATAAAACCGTTAAATTTGAATAAATTTGAAAGGGGAAAGCATATGCCGGAAACAGAAGATTTAAGACTCGCAGTACTTATAGATGCAGAGAATATTCCGTATAAGAACATAAGAGGCATATTGGAAGAAGTAACGAAGTATGGTACTCCTACTATAAAACGAATATATGGGGATTGGACAAACTCCCTCTTATCGGGATGGAAAAATTATTTGCTTGAAAATGCAATAACGCCTGTTCAGCAGTACAGCTACACTACAGGCAAGAATTCCTCCGATTCCGCCCTTATTATTGATGCAATGGATATACTGTACTCCGAAAAGGTTGACGGATTTTGTATAGTTTCAAGCGACAGCGACTTTACAAGGCTTGCTACACGGCTTCGTGAAGCCGGTATGAAGGTTATTGGAATAGGAGAGAGGAAGACTCCCAATGCGTTTATCGTAGCCTGTGATAAGTTCATTTACATTGAGATAATAAACACACCAGTCAAAAATGGTGCTTCTTATACAAACGGTTATCATAAAGAAGATGTTATTGAGCAAGAATCCAAGAATAACTCGGTGGAGATAGGCAATGATATTATAAATCTTATATCCGCGTCGGTGAATGATGTCGCCGATGATAACGGCTGGGCTTTCCTTGCCGATGTCGGTAATCTGATATCCAAGAAACAGCCTGATTTTGACTCCAGAAACTACGGCTTCTCGAAACTTACGCCACTGGTAAGGAGTCTTAAAAGTTTTCAGATCGAGGAAAGGGAATCCGGCAATTCGAGGATTAAGCATATTTATATCAGGAATAAGAATAAATAATTTCTGATTTTTCTTAATAATTAAGAGCAAATTGTTGAGAGGAGGGTTGTCTATATGAAAACTATTGATAAAATATTCGGCAGTTTGATAATTGGATTCATTATTCCGGTAATCAGTTTGTGTATATTCTGGTGGGGCAGTTTCCTCCTTGGGCTTGACGAAGGCGGTTGGTTGCTATTTGGTATAACACTGGGTGTTTTTATTGATATGGCAATCCTTCGAATTCTTGTGAGCAGGATGTACAACTTTAATACAATAGTTCTTATTGTGCTATTTGTCATATATTCCATAGGAATATTCGGTTTCTTTATGGGAGTACCGGTTTTCAACGTAATTGCCGGCATGATGGCTGCTTTTTATATCGGAAGGAAGATGAAGCTTAAAGGTGCCGATAGTAATATCTTTAAGGCGAATTTAACGAGAACAAATGTTTTCTCAACACTTATGCTTATTGTAATCTGTATATGCTCGGCATACATAGCTCTGAATGACCCATACACGGGTGACAACCTCAAAGGCATGTTAAATTTAAACTTTAATGTGACAACAGAAATGATTTGGGGTCTTATTATTATCGGAGGGGTCTCGCTGGTGGCATTTCAATATGTTATTTCCATTCTAATCGGCAGGCTGGCATATTATATGCCAGACAAAGAAATCAGCAATATGGGTTGAGTGTGTTATGACCAAGGGAAAAAAGCTATACCTTGCAATAGTAGTCGCTATAATCGTAGCCTTGGGCATATGGTCGATAATATTGGATTTTTCAAGGTTTTCAAGCCTGAATTTTGAATATGATATATATCCAAGCGCTCTTTTGAAGAGAATCAATGTCATCCTTGCAGCATCAATTGCATGGTCTGCAGGAAGGGATAGGCTAAGCCCAAGAGACAGCGTAATGATGAAAATCATATTTTTATTCATATGCCTTGCCGAAAGCGCTTTTGCATTCAGATGGAGAGAAGCCGGAATATGCCTGTTCGCTGTATGCCAGATATTGCTTGCAGTTAGACACAGTACAGGCTTAATTTATGGGTTGAACCATGCAGATATTTTACAGAAAAAACGTCTGTTGATAATAAGTTTGGTTATAATTGCAATGCTTGCTGCATTTCCAATTCTGTTAAATAAGATTATTATTATACACAAACCAGTATTTATTGTATACTTATATGGATTGCTGCTCAGTGTATCATTATGGGCCGGACTGGCTAACAGTATACTCGGTATGCTTCCGGGAAAAAACTCGGGGATGGCTGCTGCAGGTATGATATGCTTCTATTGCTGTGATGTATTGGTTGGGCTTGATGCGGTGTTGAAAGCAGACTTACCCTGGCTGATGGCCAACAGCTTTATTTGGATTTTTTATATCCCGGCTCTTGTTTTACTGGCACTAAGCAGCTATAAGCCGGAAAATATATTTTTTAAGACTGACAAAGGAGCAGCGGAATGAAAGGCATATTGTTGTCAATAGCGGCAGGATTATTCATAGGCCTCCAGGGAGTATTCAATGCCCGGGTTGGAGAGAAGATAGGTTTTTGGGAAGCCAATACTTTTGTTCATGCAACTGGGCTGGCATTTACCCTTATCATGCTATTAATCACCGGAAACGGAGGTTTTTCAAAGCTTGGTGAAGTTAAAAAGCTGTATATGCTTGGAGGCGTTTTGGGAGTACTGATAATATTCAGCGTTATGAAAGCAATTATAGCACTTGGCTCAACATTTACAATAGCTATCCTCTTGGTTGCACAGCTTATTACAGCGACTATAATCGATTCCTTCGGGTTATTCGGAAGTCAGGTGGTCAAATTCGGTGTATCTAAATTCATAGGTATAGCAATAATGATCGCAGGTATAATAATATTTAACATAAAAGGCTGATTTCTATACTAAATACCTGTATTTTGGACTTCTTTCCTGAATATGAATTACTATATCCAAGTATTTGAGTTTGGAGGGATAGTAATGAAATTCAGGCTTATAATAATCACTAAAACAAAGCTACTCGCAATAACTATTGTGCTGGCGGCTTTGCTTCTTTTTGCCTTCGCATTGAGGAAAATAAGCATAAACACGATGAATTTTTATGATCCGATTTATAAAGGCCGGGAAGACGAAAAAGAAATAGCCTTTGCCTGCAATGTTGTCTGGGGAGAGGAGTATCTGCCTCAGCTATTAAAGCTGCTGAAGGATAAAGAATTGAAAATAACCTTTTTTATTGGCGGTCGGTGGGCTGAAAAGAATCCGGAGCTGCTTATGAATATACATAATGACGGACATGAGCTGGGCAATCATGGATACAAGCATTTGTACCACAGCAAGCTTACCCCCGAAGGGAACAGACAGGAGATTTTGAAAACGGAAGAAACAGTAAAAAGTATTACCGGCTGCAAAACATCGCTTTTTGCACCGCCTTACGGAGATTTGAACAATATGGTGATAGAAACCGCAGAGTCCTTAGGTTACAAAGTAGTTTTGTGGAGCATAGACACAATAGATTGGAATACCAGAGATTATAACAAAATACTTCAGCGTTTGGAGAAGAAGCATCACAATGGCGCAATAGTTCTTATGCACCCAACAAAGGTTACTATAGAGGCATTACCACAAATGGTAGCAACCTTGGAAAAGTATAGCTATGAAATAACAACTGTAAGTGATGTAATCGACAGTGTGCAATAAAGATCTCCCATTGTACATAGTAATAAATAAAATAATTGAAAAAGAATTATACATTATATATAATTAGGTGTACGGTTCAGAATTAAATACATCAGGAGGTTAAGAATGTTTCAAAAAGAGCTTTTAAAAAACGGCATACGAATAGTAACTGAAGAAATACCGTATGTTAATTCTGTTTCAATAGGTTTATGGATTAAGGCCGGGTCAAGATATGAGAGCATAGAGAATAATGGGATTTCCCATTTTATTGAGCATATGCTGTTTAAGGGCACCAAAAAAAGGTCGGCAAAAGAAATTGCCAATAGTATTGATAAAATCGGCGGACAACTGAATGCATTTACATCAAAGGAATGCACGTGCTTATACGCCAAGGTGCTGGATGCACATTTTGATATTGCTCTGGATGTGCTGGCGGATATGTTTTTTAATTCCAACTTCGACCATGAAGATATCGAAAAGGAAAAAGGAGTAGTCCTGGAAGAAATAAATATGTATGAAGACTCACCGGAGGATCTTGTTCATGATCTGTTCAGCCAGACGGTATGGTCCGGCAATTCATTGGGAATGCCGGTATTGGGAACGGAAAGCTCCCTCGGGAACCTGAAAAGGGAGAAAATATTGGATTATTTCAATAACAACTATATACCTCAGAATATAGTGATCTCCGTGGTAGGCAACATTAAACACACGGATGCGGTCAAAAATGTCAGGGAATATTTTGAAAAATCGAAACCCGGTAATAGAGAAGCTATACAAACCCCTACACCAAATTTTGAACCCGAATATATGTTCAAGAACAAACTTACGGAGCAGGTTCATCTTTGTATGGGTTTTGTTGGTGTTGATATCAAAAGTGAGGCTTATTATCCAATGCTGATTTTGAATAATATATTCGGCGGTGCTATGAGTTCAAGGCTATTCCAAAAAATAAGGGAGGACAGGGGCCTTGCGTATTCAGTATTCTCATACCCATCCTCTTTTGTGGATTGCGGATTATTCTCCATTTATGCAGGTTCAAAGCCGTGCAACCTGAAAAGCGTAGCAGAGCTGATTATGGAAGAAATTAATATATTAAAGGAAAAGGGTATTACAGAAGAAGAGCTGTATGATTCGAAAGAACAGCTTAAAGGAAGCTATATACTCGGCCTGGAGAGCACAAGCGGGAGAATGATATCTATCGGTAAATCGGAGCTTATTCTTAAAAGAGTATATACTCCGGCTGAAATATTGGAGAAGATCGACAAGGTTGATATCGAAAGCACAAATAAGGTAATTAATTACATTTTCGATAAGCGCAATATGGGTGCAGCAGTTATAGGCAGCATGAAAAAAAATACCAATATAAAAAAATTGTTTGCTTAGGCAGAAATTAAGGTTACCAGGCTGCAAATGCAGCTGGAATGTATTTGATTAGCAGCAGGGAGGGTTTGAAGTGGATGAGATAATCGTTAAATATATAAGGACAAGCACCGTCAAAAGAGTAGAAGCGAAGACACCGGAATATGCTACTTCAGGATCTGCAGGGCTGGATTTGAGTGCCTGCATCTCGGAAGACATCGTTGTTAAACCCGGAGAAATAGTAATGGTGAATACGGGAATAGCAATACAAATTCCCCACAGCGGCATAGGAGGTTTCATATTCCCCAGAAGCGGGCTGTCAAGCAAATATGGGATATCCCTTGCCAACTGCGTAGGGGTAATTGATTCGGACTATACCGGTGAGTTAATATGCCCTGTAATTAACCATGGCAGCAGCGACTATACAATTAAGTGCGGCGACAGAATAGCTCAGATAGTATTCTTGCCTGTGCTGAAAGTTAAACTTCAGGAAGCAGAAAACCTAATAACAACAGAAAGGGGGTCAGGAGGTTTCGGGTCTACAGGAATCTAAATATGGAATATTTGCCTGCCTCACTAATATAATTATATATATCAATAATTATGGTGAGGTGATACCATGCGATTCAGCAAGTTAGGCGGGAAGGAAATAGTATCGCTGCCGGATTGTGAGAAGCTGGGGTATTTAGGCGACTGTGATTTGGCAATCGATGGAGAAACCGGGAAGATAAAGTCGCTGATAGTGCCCGAGAATAAAGGCACGCTTTCCTTCTTTATCGACAGAAGATATATTGAGATTCCGTGGGAAAGAATAAAAAAAATAGGCAATGATATGATAATAATTGATTTTGCAGATATATTGAAATGAATTGTTAAGGAGTGTCGCGAGACTACCGGATAAGTAGCTGACGGCACTCCTTTTTGCATTAGGAGAAAAATGTGACATAGTCACATTTTTCAGTCACGAGTCGCTAGTCGCGAGATACGAGAAAAGTCAGGGTATTCCTTGGGGGTCAAAGATCCTTCACTGCGTTCAGGATGACATACTACCTCAACAATCTGAGCATTTTGCACAAAGGTGCCATAATATACTATGTAATCCCCCGTAGAGTATAGTCACACAGGGGCAAAGCCTTTGTATATCATCTAACACCTATATGGAGAGCAAATACCGGCGTGGGGAAGCTATTTTTGACGAAACCTTCCATTGACCTCGGAACGGGAATACCTCCAGGTAAAATCATCAGACGGGCCTGCAGAGATGGGACCCTCGCCAATGATTTTGCTGGCTTTGGAAGGTGAGGAGAACATACTTCCCCTACAGACGGAGTAATTCACAAACTATGTCGCATTATACTCCTTATCCGCAACACCTTTTTAAATTTCCCTAAAAGCTGGATTAAGCGTCATAATTGGACTATCACGATTAAGGTAGTATTGACATATTATATATTACCTTTTTTTATGGAGGAATATATATGAAGAGCCTAAGATACCTTATTATAGGCGGTGATGACAGGCTTGCAGAACTTGCAGCAATACTGGAAAGGAACGGAGATAATATCGCTACCTACGGCATGGATATGATAGAGATAGAGGGAGTGTTTAATTACCTGTCTCTTGAAAAAGCATTGGAAAATTCCGATATTATTGTCTGCCCTGTACCGTTTTCTAAGGAAGTATACAAAATCAACTCTAAGTATTCAAGCGTTGATATTGAAATTGAAGAGTTATTTAAAAAACTGGGGAAAGGGAAAACACTTGTACTTGGAGCAATAAACAGCTATTCCAGAGATATGGCAATAAAATACAATATAGAATATATGGATTACTGCATGGATGAAAGCTATCAGATATTAAACGCCATACCAACTGCCGAAGGTGCTCTGTCAATTTTAATCAACGAAACTAAGGAGACGTTGTACGGAAGCAAAATACTCGTTCTTGGCTATGGCAGGATAGGTAAGCTAATTTCTGAGTATTTGAAGGCTTTAAGGGCGGAGGTTTATGTGGAAGCAAGAAAAGACTCAGATCTTACCTGGATAACTGCAAGAGGCATGAATGCAATACCGATGGATCAGCTTTCTTTGTACCTGGGGGAAATGGATGTAATTGTGAATACAATTCCCGCGATGGTTTTAGATTGCACCAGGCTTGACAAGGTAAAAAACGATGTTTTTATATTAGACCTGGCATCAACCCCCGGCGGAACTGATTTTATATATGCAACAGAAAAAGGGATACAGACAATTCATGCCCTTGGAATTCCCGGGAAAATAGCATGCAAATCGGCGGCAGCATACATTTACAATACTATGCAAAAAATTCTATATAGGCAGAAAGGAGTAGATTATGAAAGTTGAAGGACTTAATATCGGGTTAGCAGTAACCGGATCATTTTGTACATTTGAAAAACTAATACCTGAAGTAGAAAATCTGATCCAGCAAAATGCAAATGTGTATCCAATATTCTCCACAAATGCAGCTACAATGGACACAAGGTTCGGAAAAGCGGAAGACTGGATAAGAAAGTTTGAGGAAATAACCGGGCACAGTGTAATAAAAACCATTGCCGATGCTGAACCGATAGGACCAAAAGGGCTGATTGATATTTTAGTAATTGCACCCTGTACAGAGAAGGCGTTAAAAATACAAAACTATATCAACTTGATCCTTATAGGCTTTGATATATTTTATCAGGCGGGAGCATATTTGTTTAAGGATAACAGGCTCCAATGCAGAAATACTACCTTTCAGCCCGGAAAAATAAGCATCATAATTTTCTTCATCCGTAGCTTCTTCAGAACGGCTCTGCTCGGATTTCCTTTTTTCCAATTTGTTTATTTGAAGCTCAATTTCATTTATTCTTTCAGTGAATAGCTTATTGTCCTTTATTTTATATTCCTCAAAAAGGTTGAAATAGTGGGACTTCAATTTTTGAAGACGGCTTAATTGCGATTCGATAGAGGTCAGCCTGGAGCCCTTATTATCAGGTATTGAATTATTCCGGTTAATGATGCTGAAAGCGGTCTTGTGCAGGGTTTTGTCGTCAAAAACCGCAGTAATTGCCTGTGAAACTTTTTTCTCCAGCTTTTCAACATTTACATAATTGGAACATCTGCAGCACCTCAGGTATTTGTATTTCTTGCCTTTAGAGACAGTATAGAATATTTTCAGGACAGAATTGCATTTCATGCAATACACAATAAAAGATATTGAATCGGAAGGGGTTCCGGCTTTCTTTTTTTGATGCTTATTGCTTAGATCTTGAGCCCTGTTCCACAGGTCTTCGGTAATGATCGCCGGGTGGGCGTTTCTTATTTGATATTCTTTTTCAGTTTTTATTTTATGCCTGTTAATGCCTATATAGACAGGATTGTTAATTATATAGGAGATGCTGCTGCTTCTATATTTGCTTCCCCTCTTGGTTTTGCAGCCAATATTGTTCAAATGGCTGGCAATAGCGGAATAATTCAATCCATTGTCTATATAAAGACTAAATACTAATCTGACTATATCAGCCTCTTTTTTATTAATACTTAACTTTTTTTCTATATTATCATAACCCAGCACTGAGGATGCTTTCCCGCCTTTTCTTGCGAATTCAGCAAGTCCCAGCCTGACATTTTCAATAATTGTATTTCTTTCAAATTCAGCAATGGACCCCAGCAGCTGAAGTGTCATTCTGCCCACAGGGGTAGCAGTGTCAAATTTCTCGGAACAGCTCGCAAAATAGACATTATTGCTTTCAAGAATATCAATAACATAAAGCAGATCCTTAAGGTTTCTTGACAGTCTTGATATTTTCCAGACCAGTACGAGGTCAAACTTCTTTTTACTGCAATCTTCTATCAGCCGCTTCAGACCCTCCCTATCCTTAAGACTTTTCCCCGATATGCCCAAATCCGTATATACATCGTATATTTCCATATTGTAAGCACTGCAATACTGCTTCAAAATCCCCTCCTGGGCCTGGGCGGATTGTCCTTCAATTGCCTGCTCCTCAGTGCTTACCCTTATGTATATGGCAACCTTATTCCTATTCTGACCATTCATACCCTCACCCGGAGTTCACATATAATAACCGATTTGGATTAATAAGCATATGTATAAAATGCTATAATTTTTTTCGCACTTTATGTATGTTGTTTTTAACTATAGAATTGATATAATTTATATGCAGGTTCCTTTAACTATATTTATAAAGGAGAAATTATATGAGTTTGATTAATGAATTTCTTCAGAGATATGCAAAGGAATATGATTTCTACAATAAGCTTGCCCATCAGGTGGCTGTGATCTGTGAATCCATTATACAAAGAAGCGGAATCAGGGCAATAGTAACCTACCGCGCTAAAAAGCCGGACAGCCTGAGAGAGAAGCTGATTAAAAGAAACTCCTTTAAAAAATATCAGAATATAGAACAAATCTACAGCGACATTGTGGATTTATCCGGAGTAAGAATAGCTATTTATTTTCCGGGGGACAGGGAAGAAATCGGAAAACTGATAGAATCGGAATTCAATACAGAGAAAATAAAAAGATTTCCCAATACTGAGCAGAAGCATTATCAGGAGATATCATTCAACAGACAATTCACGGGTTATGATGCGGTACACTACAGAGTCAAGATAAAAGAGAATAAGCTTGAGGATAATAACAAAAGATTTGCACATGCACAGGTGGAAATCCAAATTGCCTCCTCTCTAATGCATGCATGGGCTGAAGTTGAGCATGATCTGGCTTACAAGCCGCAGATAGGAAGTCTTTCGGAGGAAGAGCTTACTATACTGGATGAACTTAACGGTATTATTCTGGCCGGAGAAATAGCTTTGGAAAAACTGCAGAAAGCTTTTAAGCGCAGGATAGCTTCCATGGAGCAGCAGTTCAACAACCATTATGAGCTGGCAGCATTAATCAGGAGGAAAATTAACCGCAGCTTGTTGGAGGACTACTATATGGGCAGGGTAGACATATTATTAAAGTTCCTTCAAAAAATCGAATTGGATAACCCAAGAAAAGCCTGTCCATACATGAGTTCTCTTGATAACATAAGAACAATACGGGGATACAATACAATCGTAGATTATTTTGCAGACCTTATACTGAATCAAAACCCCGATTATTACAGTCAATATGTAGAGGCAAAGTATGAATCCAGCTATAATAATCCTTATGTATCAATTCAGAAGCAGATAATGCTCAGCAAAGAAAATACGCTGCTTGGTATATTTATAGAAAAGTGGATAGTGCTGGAAAAGACAGTAAAGTCGATGGTGCAGGATAATGAAGATAAAGAGGAATCAAAAGTCAGAATTGAGCACAGGGAGCCCCTGGCCAGTATGGTTAAAAGGGATATAACGGCTGACGAGCTTATGCTTGAGGATATAAAACATCTTGAAGGAATCAGGAATAAAATTATTTACAGCACGGAAATGCCTGATAATCAGCAACTGGAAAACTCTATACAGTTAATATCCTTTATATTAAAGAGACTGTCCGAGCAGTCCGAAGGCAGGTAGTTTTGAACGATAATAATTGGCTACAGGCAATACTTTATCAAAATTAGCCAATGCAATTACAGACACGCCTGTGCTCATGGCAGCGAAAGCCCACGTAAGGAACGGGAAACCTATAGTAATCGGAATCTCTACAAATGACGGACTAGGAATAAATGCAAAAAATTTGGCAATATTACTGAATTCCAAATATTACTTCTTCATTCCTTTTGGTCAGGATAATCCTACGGGAAAGAGAAACTCCTTAATTGCAAAAATGGAACTTCTGATCCCAACCGTAGAAATGGCAATGGAAGGTAAGCAGTTTCAGCCGGTGGTAATTGAGAATTTTGTGTAAATTTGCCTTGGGAGAGGATAATATATGAAAATACTTGTACAAAAATTCGGCGGAACCTCTGTTTCTACCCAGGAAAGAAGAGATATGGTAGCAGATAAAATTGAAAAGGCATTAAAAAATGGATTTTTCCCGGTTGTTGTTGTATCTGCAATAGGGAGAAACGGCGACCCATATGCTACCGACACCCTCATAAAGTTAGGAAACTCCATAGGGGTCAAAAGCAGCCCAAGGGAAATGGATTTGCTTATATCCTGCGGAGAGATAATATCCTGCGTCATGCTGGCGAATACAATAAAAAAGGGAAAGCATGACAGCAAAGCCCTCACCGGAGGTCAGGCAGGAATAATAACCGACGAGAACTTTGGCGATGCAGAGGTAATAAATGTAGACCCGCAAAATATATATGACAGTATAAAGAAAAATGTAATACCTGTAATTGCAGGTTTCCAGGGCAAATCGGAAAAGGGCGAAATAACAACCCTTGGAAGGGGCGGCAGTGATGTTACGGCTGCAATAATTGCCGAAGCGCTTAATGCAGAAGCCATCGAAATCTATACTGATGTTGAAGGGATAATGACAGCCGATCCCAGTATAGTGCCAAACGCAACGGTTATGGACACCATATATTATAATGAGGTATTCCAAATGGCTGAGTATGGATCAAAGGTGATTCACCCCAGGGCCGTGGAAGTTGCCATGAGAAGCAGCATACCGCTTATTATCAAGAATACGTTGACTGATTCAGCCGGAACCCTTATAACAAACTGCGACAAAAATAGAAAATACAGACATGATAAAAATAATAAAATACTGACTGCCATAGCCCAAGTCAGCGGCAGGGTAAGAGCCAGGATAGTCTTTGACGGCTCTGCCGGGGAATACGAAAACGACAAACATCTTTTCAGTATTATTGCATCTGAAGGAATAAGCATTGATATGATTAATGTCAATCCTGATTTCAAGCTGTTCATAATAGAAGATTCCAACAAAGAGAAGCTGGAAAAAGTCCTTGAAAGACACGGTTATAATTATGAGCTTAAACCTGATTGCAGCAAGGTGACAATAATAGGGAATAAAATGAGAGGAATACCCGGAGTTATGGCAAAAGCAATCAGCGCCCTGGCGTCGAAGAACATTGAAGTGCTTCAGACTTCTGATTCACATACTACAATTTCCTGCCTGATAGAAAGTTCATATACCAATGAAGCTGTCAATGCACTCCATCAGGAATTCGGGCTTGGAAATATAGGTTAAAATCAAATCATAATAAGAATTTCCGGATTGCCGCAATTTTTCCGGGAATTCTTTTTTGTTGTGAAGTCGTCTTTATTCTCACTGCCAATATATGTTATTATATATTTGGTTTATAAATGTAGAAGAATTTGATTCTAATGAAACCAAAATGAGAAAATGCAGTCTAACTATATAGCGTCAATTTATTATGGAAGAGTGAACAATATGGATAAAATCATTGAGCTTTCAAATGTAAGAAAAATATACAGAATGGGAGATGAAAAAGTAGTAGCCCTTGACAGTATAAGCTTCGGTATAGAGAAAAGAGAGGTATGCTGCCTGCTGGGAACTTCCGGTTCTGGGAAATCTACCATCCTGAACCTGATGGCGGGGCTGGAAAAACCGACAAAAGGCGAAGTAAGAATTAAGAAATATAATCTTGAAAGACTGAATGAAAGGCAGTTGGCAAAGCTCAGGCAGAAATACATAGGTTTTGTTTTTCAATCCTATAATTTGCTGGAACACTTTACCGCATTGGAAAATGTGGCCCTACCGCTGATTTTTAAAGGAGTTGCAAAAGGCATTAGAGAAAGAAAAGCCAGGGACATGCTGAAGGCTGTCGGACTTGGAGATCGAATGAACCACAAGCCGTCACAAATGAGCGGGGGACAGCAGCAGCGAGTCAGCATTGCCAGAGCATTTATCACAAACCCGGAGATAGTTTTTGCAGATGAACCTACAGGCAATCTGGATACAAAGACCACCGGCGAAATAATGAACTTGATCATAGGAATGGCCGAAGAACATAACCAAACACTTGTGATTGTGACTCATGATCTGGAAATAGCGGGGTATGCCAATAGGATAATACATATAAAGGACGGAAATGTTGAGAGAAATGAAATTCAGAATGAAAAGGCGGGAATGTATTAATATGAAGAGGAGATTATTTATTGTTTTTTTAGCGGCAGTAATGGCCTTTACGGGAGCTGTGCATGTCAGTGCGGCTGCTCAAGGGGATATTGAGGTGGATTATGATCCTATTACTCCATCAAAGATTAACAGGGGGGATAGGTTCTCAATAGCTTTCAAACTTAAGAATGTAAGTGGTGAATCAATAACAGAATTAAGCTACTCTATAACCACCAACAGCAATTTTAAAGTTTTAAGCGGAGATTCAAGCAAGGATCCTGCACATCTTGATCCAGAGGTATATAATGTTAATTTAGAGTACTTGGGAGGCAGCAGGAACCTTCCCATTGCATTAACGTATAAAAAAGGTACGTCAGCCTCGGGCACAGTATATGAAAATATTGAGATTACTGAAATAGACGAAGACAGCTCATCTTCATCCTCCGGCAGTTCCGACAGCGAACCAAAGCTTATAATAGAAAGCACTTCGATACCTTCGGCAGCTGCCGGAGATACAATGAAAATACCCCTTACCATAACAAATGAAAGCCGTTATGCTGCCAGGAACATTACCGTAAAGCTGTCTCCCGGAGATTCGGAAAACACCCCATTTGAAATGAACAGCCTCAATCTTTTTCAATCTATAAATACTCTAAATTCAAAAAAAAGTGATCTTATAGTTTTCAATCTGAAAGTCAAGCCCTATGCAGAGGAAAAGACTTATGAAATGAATGTGGAATTCAAGTATTACAATTCAAAGAACACTTATTTTACAAGCAGCGAAAAGATTTACGTGAAAATCATAAATAGCGGAAATGAGCCAATATTGACAATACAGGATATCAAATACAGCGCAAACCCCGTAAAAGCCGGGGAGAAAATTCAAGTCAGCCTTAATATCTCCAATATGGGCGACACGGACGCTGAGGGAGTCAAGCTTTCCGTCGAAGGACTGAAAAAAGACGAGTTCACTTTGTCCAGCGGCGTTGACAGCTTCTATTTCGACAGGATAAAAGGCAATGAAAAAAAGAATATATTATTGAATCTATTGCCCGCAGATTCTATGGGTAACGGAAATTACGGCCTTGAAATAAAAATGGAATACAAGGATCAACGTAAGGTCAGCCATTCTGATGCTATTAGCTTTTTTATTAATGTCCAGGGCAGAAGCAAAAGCTCTAATGTGTTGTTGAAAAATATCGCAGCCACGCCTAAGGAAGTCAAGGCAAATGAGAATTTTACGCTAAGTTTTGATGTTTGTAATGAGGGAGTATCTGCTGCAAGGAATGTCAAAGTAACTGTGAAAGGCGAGGACGGAATAATATCCAAATCCCCCGATGTGAAAATCCTTGAAGAACTTGCGGCAGGAGAAGTGAAAAAATTAGAATACATACTCTATGCAAACAGCGAGGCAAAAACTCAGAACCATAATCTATTGATAAATCTTGAATATGAGGATGCAGAAAGAGATAATTCCAAGAATACGGTCAATCAGTATGCCGGAATATATGTAAACGGCGGAAACAATAAAATTACTCCGAAAATAATCATAAGCAACTATAGCTTTGAGCCAAAAGTAGTCAGGGCCGGTGAAGAATTCAGCCTGGACCTGACCTTTATGAATACAAGCTTAACAAAAACAGTCAACAATATTAAGATTTATCTGACCGGAATAGATTCAAACAAAGAGGGAAATGTAGTATTCACACCAGTCGGCAGCAGCAACACCTTTTTTATTGATTCGATAAAACCCAAGGGAGTTGCCGCAAGAAACATAAAAATGTACACAATACCCGATGCACAGCCAAAATATTACAATATTACAGCAAATATCGAATATCAGGATGGCGAGGGAGCTGAATACAAAGCCGAAGAGCTTATAGGAATTCCCGTAATTCAGCAGTCCAAGCTGGATGCTTCTGAAATAAATCTTCCAATGGAGGTTTTTGTAGGCCAACCCACTCCGATAAGCCTTCAATACTACAACAAAGGGAAAACAAAGCTTTCAAATCTTATGATTAAAGTTGAAGGCGATTTTCAGATAGAAAACGGAGAAGCTTATATCGGCAATTTCGAATCAGGCTCCAGCGATTACTATGAAGCAATGCTTACTGCGGCGCAACCCGGCGCCGCTAACGGAAAGGTGAAATTCAGCTTTGAGGACCCTTCGGGTGAGGAATTCACATATGAAAGGGAGTTTAACATAAATGCCGTGGAAATGCCCCCCATGGATATACCTGGGGATATGCCACCGATGCCTGTAAGTACTAAGGATAAAATAATGAACAAAACAATCAAAAATAAATATTTCTGGATTGGTATAGCAGTTGTTGCTGCCGGAATTTTCACATCCAGGAAGCTTATAAAAAACAAGAGAAGGAAGGGTATGGAGTTGGATGAATAGCATCGATATTGTAAGAATTACCCTGAAAAACCTTCTGAGAAGGAAAACGAGAACCCTGCTGACGGTAATGGGGGTTATTATCGGCACCGCTTCAATAGTAATAATGATTTCCATAGGTATTGGCATGAACGAAGGCTTTAAACAAGAAATATCAAGAATGGGAAGCCTCAATACAATTAACGTCCGATCCCCTGAAACAGGGATGTATTACGGGAACTATGAAGAGGGAAATGCCAGAGGAAATACAAAAAAAATGCGGGATTTAGATGATACTGCCGCGGCCGATTTTTCAAGAATCAGCGGAGTTGATTCCGTCATACCCTTTATAGAAACTCATGGTAAAATAAAAATAGGTAAATATATCGGTTATATTCAGCTTCAAGGGATTGATCCAAAGTATATGGACAAATTAGGCCTGAAGGTTTCAGAGGGAAGACTTCTTGAAAGCGAAGACAAAACGAGCGTAGTGTTCGGCTTTGGAGTAAACAATAATCTATACAACCCTAAGGCTATGAACAGATACGGATGGGGAGGCGGCAACCCGGAGGTAAATTTGATAAACGATAAAATAATGCTTTCTCTTGACATGTCTTATGGCGAAGAGTTTTACTATGGAGAAGAAATAAACCGAAAAAAGCCTTTGACGTATAAAATCAATGGGGTCGGTGTACTTGAGGAAGGAAGCTATGAGTATTACAACAGTGCATTCATTGATATTACACAGTTTAAGAAAATAGTGAAGGACTTTAACAGAGGAAAGAACCAGAATGACAATTCCATGGATTACAGAAATATTAAGGGTTATTCAAGAATAATTGTTAAAGTAAAAGATATAAAGGATGTCCAAAAGATACAAAAACAGATAAAGGATATGGGCTTTTATGCAGACAGCCTTACCGATATTCTTGAATCAATGCAGAAGACCACCTCAAGTATAAGAATTGTTCTGGGCGCAATCGGTGCGGTATCCCTGCTGGTTGCATCCATAGGCATAACAAATACCATGGTGATGTCCATATATGAGCGTACCAGGGAAATAGGAATTATGAAAGTAATAGGATCCTCCCTGAGCGATATAAAAAAAATGTTCCTTTTTGAAGCAGCAACAATAGGGCTTTTGGGCGGTATAGTCGGATTGCTTTTAAGCTATGCATTATCATTCGGCCTGAATAAGGCAGGCTTCGCGCTGATGGGTTTTTTCGGCCCCGGAGGCGAAGGGAGCAAAACATCGATTATACCATTATGGCTGGCAGGCTGTTCAATGCTGTTTACAACAATCATAGGTTTAGTTTCAGGCTTTTACCCGGCAAGAAGGGCAATGAATCTAAGTGCATTAGAGGCAATAAGGAGAGAATAGATAAGGGTGTGCATTATAAAGCAGCTATGTGTAGTCATGCATGTGTGACTACACATAGCTGCTTTATAGCGAAATGCTTTTCTTCAATTTAAACAAACTATTATGTTTTCCTTTCTTTCTGTATATCGATTGCATTAAAGGTAAAAATAGTAGTCATAAGTATAGTTTAACAAGATTATGCTTTTAATGAATCGGGAGTGTGATTATTTTTGAGTGATTTTTATATATTTGACTCTGATGAAGAGACAGGAGCAGGAGGAAAGGACGATTACAAGGACGAAAAGGATAAAGCCGCCGAGAGTATAAAGGAGCTTGGGGAAGTAAAGGTGCCATTATTCAGGAGCAATATTCACTGTATAACTGTAATCGGTCAGATAGAGGGACATGTGCTATTGCCGCCCCAAAACAAGTCAACTAAATATGAACACATAATACCCCAGATTGTAGCAGTTGAAGAAAACCCAGAGATAGAAGGGCTTCTGCTGATACTTAATACAGTAGGGGGAGATGTCGAAGCAGGCCTTGCACTTTCAGAGCTTATTGTAAGCATGAGTAAACCTGCGGTTTCTCTTGTACTCGGCGGCGGCCACAGCATAGGAGTGCCTTTAGCCGTATCAGCAACTCACTCCTTCATAGCGCCTACGGCAACAATGACAATACACCCAATAAGAATGAACGGTTTAATTATCGGCGTACCGCAGACCTTCGATTATTTTAATAAAATGCAGGAGCGCATAATCAGGTTTATAGTTGAGCACAGCAATATAGATGTGGATTTGTTGAAAAAACTTATGTTTACTACCAGCGAGCTTGCAAATGATGTAGGTACAGTGCTTGTAGGAGCTGAAGCAGTCAGATATGGTCTTATTAAAGATATTGGAGGGCTCCACCAGGCCATTGCAAAGCTTCGCAGTCTCATAACAGATGCGAAACAAAACGCATAAGCCCTATTGCATACTGCAAATATGCGCATGGATTACTTTACTATTAGTTGGGAGCCTCCGGTTGCATGCATTACTAAATAAGACTATAATATCATTAGAGAAAAATCAGGAATTATCAAATTATGGGGTGATTACTTGGCAAAGAAAACCATGCAGAATAATATAAAGTATGAAATAGCGGGAGTATCACTGATATTAGCCAGCATATACATATACATTAGTCTTTTCAGCGAAAATTCAGGCATTGTAGGGGAAAAAATCAGGATTCTCCTTCTTGGGATTTTCGGGCTTGGTGCATATATAGTGCCGATACTTATTATTATAATTGGTTTAGCCATGGTGTACCGGAAGAACGAAATGCAGATAAATATCAAGTTTTATTCTTTCTGTACATTTTTGCTGGCGGCGCTCATAACGTTGTTTTTAGCCAATTATGCCGAAATAGAAGGCGCTGATGCAAAATGGCTTGACTCAGTAAAATATTACTATGCCCTTGGCACTTTAAACACAGGCGGAGGAGCAATAGGCGCTTTTTTCGGCTACGCCTTCATTAAGCTTTTTGGCATGATAGGAACAATATCTATTGTTGCGGCATTTTACATAGTGTCTATATTAATGTTTACAGAAATATCAGCAATGCGTATTCTTGAATTTACCAAAAAGTCCTTTAAGGATTTATATGGATATATCAGGAACAGAGACAGAGAGGCTGCAATTACAAGGGATTTGCAAATGAAACAAACGACTATGAATCACAATGAAAACGGGTTATTGGAGACCGAAGATAAAAAGGTTAAGATTCTTGATTTTACAAGGCGTTTTGATAAAGACTTTAAAAACAAAACGGAAAGTGGGGTCCAAGAAAGAGTAAAAGATATTGCGGAAGTTACCGAAATTAAGGACAAATCCGTCAAAGATAATACAGCAAAGACTTATGAGGCATCGAAAATAGTGCCTGTAAACAACAGACATTATGAAAATTACAAGCTGCCGGGCACAAACCTTCTTTCATTGCCTATGGGAAACAAATCAGGCAATGGGAAAAAAGAAGTAATGAACAATGTAAAAATTTTAGAGGATACCCTTAAGAATTTTGGAGTCAGCGCCAATATCTCACAGGTTTCGGTAGGGCCAACCATTACAAGATATGAGCTGCAGCTTAGCCCGGGAGTAAAGGTAAGCAAAATACTAAGTCTTGCAGATGATATATCCTTAAGCCTTGCATCACCGGGTATAAGAATTGAAGCTCCAATACCCGGAAAAGCTGCAATAGGAATTGAAGTACCTAACAAGGATATTTCCATGGTACTTTTGAGAGAGGTATTGGAATCAGAAGAATTTAAAAAACAAAAGTCAAAGATTTCTTTCTGTCTGGGAAAAGACGTCGCAGGTGCCACTATAGTAGCGGACCTTTCGAAAATGCCGCATCTTCTTATTGCAGGCTCCACGGGCTCGGGCAAAAGTGTATGCATAAATGCACTGATTGCAAGTATATTATATAAGGCAACCCCTGATGAGGTTAAGCTTTTGCTTATTGATCCAAAGGTTGTTGAGCTTAGTGTTTACAATAAGATTCCTCACCTTTTGGTTCCGGTGGTGACCGACCCCAAGAAAGCCGCGGGAGCATTGAATTGGGCTGTTATGGAAATGACGGAGCGTTACAAGAAATTTGCAATGAATAATGTAAGAGATATTTATGGCTACAACAAATCCGACAAAGAAGGGCTTGAAAAACTGCCGCAGATAGTAGTAGTAATAGATGAACTGGCAGACTTGATGATGGTTTCTCCCGGAGAAGTTGAAGATTCCATTTGCAGATTGGCTCAGATGGCCCGTGCGGCGGGGATACATCTTGTTGTTGCTACCCAAAGACCTTCTGTTGATGTCATTACAGGATTGATAAAAGCGAATATTCCTTCCAGAATATCCTTCGCAGTATCCTCTCATGTTGATTCAAGGACAATTATCGATATGGGCGGTGCTGAAAAGCTTCTGGGGAAAGGCGACGCTCTCTTCTACCCTGTAGGAGAAGCAAAACCCGTAAGGGTTCAGGGGGCATTCGTATCGGAAAAGGAAATAGAAAGACTGGTAGGTTTTATTAAAGACCAGATTCCCGTAAACTATGATAATCAAATAATAAAGGAAATTGAACAAAAAGTCGATTTTAATGAAAACAATGAGGCCGATGAACTGTTGAATGATGCAATCAGAATGGTAGTAGAAAGCGGACAGGCATCGATACTCATGCTTCAAAGAAGACTAAAAATAGGCTATAGCAGGGCTGCAAGGATTATTGATCAATTGGAGGAACGGAATATAATAGGAGGATTCGAGGGAAGCAAGCCAAGGAAGGTGCTTATGAGCAAAGAAGACCTTGATGAAAAAATGCAATAGAAAACCTTTTTCGTGACATTTTTACGGCTGGGAGGAGAGAAGATTTTTGAAGCTGAAAGCAGCAATTGTGTCTCTTGGATGCTCTAAGAACCTTATTGATTCAGAGGTTATGGCAAAGAGCATCCTTAATAATGATTTTGAGTTAATTGGCGATGTACAGACTGCAGAGATAATAATAGTCAATACCTGCGGTTTTATCGACAGCGCGAAGCAGGAGTCAATTGATACCATACTTGAAATGTCAGATTATAAGAAAATCGGCAAATGTAAAGCCCTTATAGCTTCAGGCTGCCTTGCGGAACGTTACAGAGAGGACTTGATAAAAGAGCTGCCTGAACTGGATGCGATCATCGGTACGGGTGATTACAAGGATATTACGGAAGTGATGCAACGGGTGCTGGCAGGAGAAAAAGTAATCAGATACGGACATCAGGAACTAATTGATATTAATAAGCTTCCAAGGCAGTTATCCGATTTCGGGGCATCAACATACCTGAAAATTGCCGAAGGCTGTGACAACAGGTGCAGCTATTGCATCATACCGACTCTTAGAGGCAGATACAGAAGCAGGAGAATTGAAGACATAATGGAAGAAGCTTGGAATCTATCAAGGAATGGAATTAAAGAGCTCAATTTAATAGCTCAGGATATTACCAGATACGGTATTGACCTGTATAAAGATTATAAATTAATCGATTTGTTGAATAAACTTGCCGAAATAGACGGTATAGAATGGATAAGACTTCTTTATTCCTATCCCGACGAATTTAATAATGAATTGATAGATACAATGACGAAAAACGAAAAGATCGTTAAGTACCTGGATATGCCAATACAACATGCCAGCAATAGAATATTAAAGAAAATGGCTCGCAGGGGCAGCAAAGAGAAAATACTTGAACTAATTGAAAAGCTTAGGACAAGCATGCCGGAAATAGTACTAAGGACGTCTCTTATTGTAGGTTTCCCAGGAGAAACAGAAAAAGACTTTCAGGAACTTTATGATTTTGTTTCAAGGGTAAAATTCAACCGGCTCGGAGTTTTTGCTTATTCAAGAGAAGAAAATACATCAGCTTGCAATATGCCTGATCAGATTCAAGAAACGGTAAAGCAGGATCGACTGGAAAGGATTATGCTTTTGCAGAAGGGCATTTCAGAGGAATATAACAAAAAACTCATCGGGAAAACAATAAAAGTACTGATTGAAGGTTTTTCAGAAGGTGAATACTTTGGAAGAAGTTATATGGATGCTCCTGAAATTGACGGAAAAGTATATTTTACTTCAAACAATCCTTTAACACCGGGCGATTTCTGTCATGTGGCCGTAAAACGGGCTTACGAATATGATTTAGTAGGGGAGAAAGCAGATGAACCTTGCAAATAAAATCACAGTTTTAAGAATACTTATGATTCCGGTTTTCATGCTTTTTATGCTGCTGGAGTTTCCTTTTCATATGGAAGCCGCCTTGTTGGTATTCCTTGCGGCATCATTGACAGATAAGTTGGATGGGCATATTGCACGGAAATTCAATATGATAACCGATTTTGGCAAATTTATGGATCCCCTCGCCGACAAGCTGCTGATTACCGGAGCTCTTGTGGTACTTATACAGTTAGGGAGGATAGAGGCATGGATTGTGTTTGTCATACTGACAAGGGAGTTTGCAGTAACAGGACTTAGGAGCCTGGCTGCCGCACAGAGCATTATTATAGCTGCCGGTAAATATGGAAAAATTAAAACAGTGGTACAAATAATAAGCATAGCAATATTGATTCTGGACAATTTTCCTTTTAGTCTGATAAATATCCCAATGGACATTATTATGATTTATATAATGCTCATTATTACAGTATTATCGGGAATTGATTATTTTAACAAGAATATGCAGGTTATATTAAAAATGAAATAGGATTACACAAGACATGGAGGCAAATATGAAAGGTGAAATTATCGCTGTAGGCACAGAATTACTGCTTGGGAACATAGTGAATACAAATGCCCAGTATCTTTCACAGAAAATGGCGGATTTGGGCATAGACGTATTTTATCATGTTGCAGTTGGAGACAATATGCAAAGATTAGTTGATACTGTTAGAACAAGTTTGAATCGGTCGGATATTATTATCACATGCGGAGGTCTGGGCCCTACAACTGATGATATTACTAAAGAAGGGGTATCGGAGGCTCTTGGTGTAAAGCTGCTGCCGGATAAGGCAAGTATAGAAAAAATCAAGGAAATATTCAAAGCATATGAAAGACCGATGACTGATAATAATATTAAGCAAGGCTATATTCCCGAGGGGGCCATAGTACTTGAAAATAATAACGGCACCGCCCCTGGCATATTGGTAGAAAAGGACGACAAAATTGCGATATTGCTTCCGGGACCGCCAAATGAACTGTATCCTATGTTTGAGGAAAAGGTGCTGCCATACCTTAAGGCTAAGGTACATTCCACTATTAGATCCAGGATGCTTCGCGTAGTTGGCATAGGAGAGTCGGCCGCAGAAGACATGCTTAAGGAAATAATCAGCAGTCAGACTAATCCCACAATAGCTCCTTATGCAAAAGACGGAGAGGTGCATTTGAGAATTACTGCAAAAACGGACAATCCTGAAGAGGCGGACAGGCTCATTGTACAAATGGAGCAAAAAGTGAGATCAATACTTGGAGAAAATATATACGGTTATGATGAAGAAAGCCTGGAAGAAGTTGTCCTAAGGCTTCTTCAGGAAAGAAAAATGACTCTTTCACTGGCAGAATCCTGCACCGGAGGGCTTATTGCCAATCGTTTGACGGATATACCCGGAGCATCTGCCAGCCTTATGTGCGGAATTATCAGCTACAGCAACGAATCAAAAACAAATATTCTTGGGGTAAAAGAAGAAACCATAAGGAATTACGGAGCCGTGAGCAGTCAAACGGCAGAAGAGATGGCAATCGGTGCAAAAAGAGTCGGCAATACGGATATCGGTATATCCGTTACAGGCATCGCGGGACCTGACGGGGGCAGTGTTGAAAAGCCTGTAGGACTCTGCTATATTGGAATCTCAATAGGGGATAAAGTAAAAGTCCATAGGTTGAGGTTTAATGGAAACAGAAAGAGATTAAAATGGAATTTCAGCAACAGGGCACTTGATTATTTAAGAAGAGAACTCCTTTTATTATAGAAATAATGGAAATATTATGTAATTGTATTGACTAATATATATCATTATAATATAATAGAAATATAAGAACGTTTGTTCGATGTGCATATAATATACACACACGGAAGGAAGGTGCAGCAGGAATCTGCGAAATGATGAATGATAAGAAAAAGGCAATAGAAATGGCTTTCAGCCAGGTAGAAAAGCAATTCGGAAAAGGCTCAATTATGAAGCTTGGCGAAGCCACAAAAATGAGTATTGAATCTGTTTCCACCGGTTCAATAGAACTGGATATAGCATTAGGAATAGGTGGAGTTCCAAGGGGAAGAATAGTTGAGATTTTTGGACCTGAATCTTCGGGCAAAACTACGGTAGCATTGCATATAATAGCGGAAGCACAGAGGAATGACGGAGAAGTCGCCTTTATAGATGCCGAGCATGCTTTGGACCCTAATTATGCAAAGAACCTTGGAGTGAATATTGATAATCTTATAGTATCACAGCCGGATACAGGGGAACAGGCCCTCGAGATCGCAGAAACACTTGTTCGCAGTGGAGCGATTGATGTAGTAGTTGTTGACTCTGTAGCAGCATTGGTTCCCAAGGCGGAAATAGACGGAGAAATGGGAGATGCACATGTAGGCTTACAGGCAAGGCTTATGTCTCAAGCGCTTAGAAAGCTTGCAGGTGCAATAAACAAGTCAAGGACTACCGTAATATTTATAAATCAGCTTAGAGAAAAAGTCGGCGTCATGTTTGGCAATCCGGAAACAACACCAGGGGGGAGGGCACTTAAGTTCTATGCATCGGTAAGGCTTGAGGTAAGAAAGATCGAAAACATCAAGCAGGGCAACGATATGACAGGAAGCAGAACAAGGGTAAAGGTAGTTAAGAATAAAGTAGCACCACCTTTCAAACAGGCAGAGTTTGATATTATGTATGGTGAAGGTATCTCCAAAGAAGGAAGTATCCTTGATGCGGCAGTGAATAACGATTTGATTATAAAGAGCGGTTCATGGTATTCCTATGGGGATGCAAGAATAGGACAGGGCAGGGAAAATGCCAGGCAATACCTTAAGGAGAACCCTGAGCTTGCTGCAGAATTAGATAAAAAGATTAGAGAAATGTTCAATCTTGGAATATCCAGAGCAAAATCAGCAGACGAAGAAGATATGCAGGCAGACACCGAATAATGCCGTATAATGATCCTGATACAGCAATAACCTCTATCATAATAAGATGCAATTATGCTTTTGCATTTTGTTAAAGGGTGGAGGTTAATTCTTTAAATAAGGTTGTGGTATCAATGAGAATAACAGGTATTGAAGAACAGAAAAAAAATAATAAAAGATGCAGCATTTATGTAGATGATGAGTATTATTGTTCCGTTGACAAGGACATATTAGAAGAATTGAGCCTTTCTGAAGGAACACAGCTAAATGAAGACGAGTTCAATAATATTATAGAAGCAATACAGTACAAAAGTGCTCTTAGAACAGCCCTTTATATGCTGGCCCGCGCTTCGAAAACCGAGAAGGAGATTAAAAATCGTCTTGCAGAAAAGCAATACCCCGAAAAAACAATAATTCAGGTGTTAAGATATTTAAGAGAAATAAACTACATTAATGATGAAATATATACAGAAAGCTTTATAAGAAGCATGAGGGAACTGGCCGGAGTAAGCAGAAGGTCTCTTTATTACAAGCTTGCTGCCAAAGGAATCGACAATGATATTATACAACAAATGCTCGATGAGGCAGAAATCGACGATTATGATTCAGCTTTGAAGACTGCACGGAAAAAGGCCGCCGGAATGGCTGGCAGCAGGAAGGAAAAGGCATTAAAACTGTTTAGCTATCTTTACAGAAAAGGCTTTGGAATGGAAATATGCAGAAAGGTAATAGATGAGCTTGATCTTGAATAAGTCTTAGTATATGAACCATTTCAGCAAAATTCACCGAATTATTCAAGTCATTCTTAAATTGTTTGAATTGTCTCAATAACTTGACAAAATTATGTATAAGTAATAGAATTATTTTGATGTGGTGTATACATTGTGAGTTTAATGTTCTTATGATTTACTCGTTTATCTGTGAATGATAAGTTACGAAAATAGTTTATGAAGGTCGTTACCGATAGTCAATAGAATATCTTTAATAGGGAGGTGAAATTGTTATCGAACCAGTGAAATATTTGGCAATTGCACTAATTACCTTTGTTATAGGGTATTTAGTTAGAAGATATATTGCTGAATCGAAGATAAAAAACGCTGAGGAGCAGGCTTCAAAGATTTTAAAAGAAGCTGAAAAACAAGGCGAGACCAAGAGGAAGGAAGTCGTACTGGAAGCTAAGGAGGAAGTCCATAAGCTTAGATCAGAGCTGGATAAAGAGGTTCGGGACAGAAGAAACGAAGTCCAGCGGATAGAAAGAAGATTAATTCAAAGAGAAGAGAGTTTAGATAAAAAAGTTGAAGTTCTTGAACAGAGAGAAGAATCCATAACCAAAAGGCAAAAAGAAATACAAAAATCTCATGAAGAAGTACAGGAACTTTATAGAAAACAAGTTGAAGAATTGGAAAGATTATCGGGCTTATCATCAGAAGATGCCAAACAGCTGCTTTTAAACAACATTGAAAAAGAAATAAGACACGAAGCAGCAATAATGATCAAAGAAATTGAATGCAAAGCAAAAGAAGAAGGAGAACGGAAGGCCAGGGAAATAATAGGCAGTTCCATTCAAAAATGCTCTGCCGACCATGTTGCCGAAACAACAGTTTCTGTTGTGCAGCTGCCCAACGATGAAATGAAAGGCAGAATAATAGGTCGGGAAGGCAGAAATATAAGAACGTTGGAAACACTAACAGGTATTGATTTAATCATCGATGATACACCGGAAGCAGTAATACTGTCTGGTTTTGATCCAATTAGAAGAGAAGTTGCAAGAGTTGCCCTTGAAAAGCTTATTGTTGACGGGAGAATTCACCCTGCAAGAATTGAGGAAATGGTTGAAAAGGCCAAAAAGGAAGTTGATAACTATATAAGGGAGCAAGGAGAACAGGCAACCTTCGATACGGGAGTTCATGGATTGCACCCGGAGATTATAAGACTTTTAGGTAGACTTAAATTCAGAACAAGTTATGGGCAAAATGTTCTGAAACACTCAGTAGAAGTGGCCCACCTTGCCGCAGCAATGGCTGCAGAACTTGGTGCCGATATTAAGATAGCAAAAAGAGCCGGTCTTTTACATGACATAGGAAAAGCAGTAGATCATGAGGTTGAAGGCCCCCATGTGCAGATTGGCGCTGATATTGCGAAGAAATACAAGGAATCCGGTGAAATAGTTCATGCCATAGCGGCACATCATGGAGATATTGAGGCTACGACCATCGAAGCCGTTTTGGTTCAGGCAGCCGATGCTATTTCTGCTGCAAGGCCTGGAGCCAGAAGAGAAACTTTGGAATCTTATATTAAACGTTTGGAAAAAATCGAAGAAATAGCTAATTCATTTGATGGAGTTGAAAAATCTTTTGCTATTCAAGCCGGTAGGGAAGTCAGGATTATGGTTAAGCCGGAAGATGTCAGCGACAGCGAGATTATATATATTGCAAAAGACATTGTTAAGAAAATCGAAGATGAACTTGAATATCCCGGTCAGATAAAAGTAAACGTTATCAGGGAAACCAGAGCAATTGAATACGCAAAATAGAAATGTGCGGCGATAATGCAAAATGCATGAAGCCGCCTTTTTTAATAATACTAGTATATATACGGGGTTCGAGGTACGAGGTTCGGGGCGCGAGGTATAAGATTCGATAGTTTGGGAATAACTACGTTTTATGTTTTGGAGGTATATATGAACATATTATTTATTGGGGATGTTGTAGGCAGACCCGGACGAAATTATTTATCCAGAAACCTCCCCAGGCTCATAGAAGAAAATTCTATCGATTTCACTATTGTAAACGGAGAAAACAGTGCAGGCGGAATAGGAATAACCAAGAATACATATGATGAGCTTGTAAGCTTGGGGATTGATATGATCACCCTGGGCAATCATTCCTGGGTAAAAAAAGAGATTCTTGAATTCATAGAAGAATCCGATAAACTTGTAAGGCCTGCCAACTATCCAAATGGTGCTCCCGGCATGGGTTATAGAATAGCCGAAAAGTCAGGGAGAAAAATCGCAGTAATCAACCTATGTGGAAGAGTATATATGGATTGTATTGAATGTCCATTTAAGACAATCGATGCAATACTTTCTGATATCAAAGAAAAGGCCGATATAATAATAGTCGATTTTCATGCTGAGGCTACATCGGAAAAGCTTGCAATGGGGTGGTATCTTGACGGAAAGGTACATGCCGTATTAGGTACCCATACCCACGTGCAGACTTCGGATGAAAGAATATTGCCTTGCGGGACTGCTTACATTACTGATGTAGGAATGACCGGCCCTAAGGAATCGGTATTGGGAGTTGAAAAGGAAACTGTAATTAGAAAATTCATGACCGGTATGCCTGCGCGCTTTGAAGTGGCAGGCGGCGAAGCAGGTATTGGAGCTGCAAAGATACAACTTGATGATAGTAATAAAGTTATTGGTATAAATAGAATAATGGAATAGTTGAAATACGGATTAATTGTCATAATTTCATATTATGCTAAATTGTAGAAGAAAAGAGGATTTATAGAAAACTTGTAGAATAGGTTATAGTATTGTATTTTGAAATTTAGTAATGTATTACATATTAGGGGGGCTATAAATGGAAGTTTTAAAGGTATCAGCCAATTCAAAACCAAATTCTGTTGCAGGAGCTTTAGCAGGAGTATTAAGAGAAAAAGGCTCCGCAGAGATACAGACAATAGGTGCAGGAGCATTAAATCAGGCAATCAAGGCTGTAGCCATCGCCAGGGGCTTTGTAGCACCTGGGGGCATTGATCTGGTCTGCATTCCTGCTTTCACCGATATACAGATAGACGGTGAAGAGCGAACGGCAATAAAACTAATTATAGAACCAAGGTAAAGTCTTTAATACCTGCTTTCAAAAAAGCAGGTATTAATTTTTTATCTCATAGGGCGGCAAATGCGGCCAAGGCCGCCTTTGGTAATATATATTAAAAGTGATATAATAAAATGTATACACGGGCAAATATCACAAATTCTTTAGAATTTGTGATATAATACTATTTGTTAATATCGAATATACCGGTTGTATTGTGCTGGAGGAAATATGTTATATGCTGACTTACACGTACATACAAATGCTTCGGATGGACTTATGAGCCCTGATGAAGTGGTATGTTGGTCAAAAAAGAAAAGACTGGCGGCAATAGGGATAACAGATCATGATACAGTCAATGGCATTAGCCTTGCAATAGATGCTTCTTCCAAGTATGGAGTTGAAATAGTACCCGGAATAGAGCTTAGCACCATATTTGAAGATGAAGAAATACATATCCTGGGCTATTTTATTGACTATAAAGCGGAATGGTTTCTTGATATCCTCAAAAAGATACAGAATTCCAGATTTGAAAGGGCTGAGAAGATAGTAACCAAACTTAATGGTCTGGGTTTTGATATAACAATGGAAGAAGTCAGAGCCTTGGCTAACGGTGGGATAGGCAGACCTCATATTGCCAGGGCAATGATTAATAAAGGATATGTAGAAAATATAATCGGAGCTTTCAGGGAATACATCGGAAAGGATTGTCCTGCATATATAGAACGGTATAAGCTAAGCTGCGGAGAGGCAATAGAAATAGTAAAAAAGATCGGGGGAATAGCCGTATTAGCTCACCCTGGTTTAATCAAAAAGAAAGAAAATATCAGTAAAGCAATAGCACTTGGAGTTGATGGTATTGAAGTATATCATCCAAAGCACGATGATGAAATAATTAAATATCTATTTACAATAGCAAATTCAAAAAAACTGTTGATTACAGGAGGCTCCGATTGCCATGGGATGAAATTGAACAATGAACCGATATTGGGAAGCTGTGCAGTTGATTATAAATATGTAAAAATGCTTAAAGCAGCTGCTGAAAAATACTATTAAGCATACCTGTAAGGAGGAGTAAATATGAGTGATGTAATGATTAAAAAATTATACAGAAACACAGGGGAGTACATAAATAATAATATTAGTGTATCCGGGTGGGTAAAAACAGTAAGGTCATCGAAGAACTTTGGTTTTATTGAATTGAATGATGGAAGCTTTTTTAAAAATTTACAAATTGTTTTTGAAGAGGATCTGGAAAATTTCAATGAAATATCAAAGCTTTCCGTAGGTTCTGCCTTGAGCATTGAAGGTTTGCTTGTCGAGTCCCCCGGGGCAAAACAGCCCTTTGAGCTAAAAGCTAAGAAGATAGCAGTGGAGGGGCAGTCATCTTCTGATTATCCTTTACAGAAGAAAAATCATTCCTTCGAATTTTTGAGATCAATAGCGCATCTAAGACCAAGAACAAATACTTTTTCAGCTGTTTTCAGAGTGCGGTCTCTGGTTGCTTATGCAATACACAAGTTCTTTCAAGACCAGGGTTTTGTATATGTTCATGCCCCTATAATAACAGGCAGTGACGCGGAAGGCGCCGGAGAAATGTTCCGTGTTACCACCCTGGATATGGAAAATGTTCCAATTATGAAGGAAGGGGAAGTGGACTACAATAAGGATTTCTTCGGTAAATCAACAAATTTGACAGTTAGCGGACAACTGAATGTAGAATCCTTCTGTATGGCATTTAGGAATGTATATACCTTCGGGCCTACGTTCAGGGCCGAGAACTCAAACACTGCAAGGCATGCCGCAGAATTCTGGATGATAGAACCTGAAATTGCTTTTGCAGAGCTTTCCGATAACATGGTGCTTGCAGAGAGCATGGTTAAATATATAATAAATTATGTATTGGAAAATGCACCTGAAGAGATGGAGTTTTTCAACAAGTTTATCGACAATACACTTCTTAAAAGACTCGACAATGTAGTAAGTTCAGACTTTGGTGTTATTACGTATACCGAAGCGGTGGATATTCTTATTAAATCAGGAGTAGACTTCGAATATCCCGTGGAATGGGGAACCGACCTTCAGACGGAGCATGAAAGGTATCTTACAGAGCAAGTATTTAGTAAACCGATATTTGTAATCGACTACCCAAAAGAAATAAAAGCTTTCTATATGAGAGTTAATGAGGATAATAAAACTGTAGCAGCAATGGATCTTTTGGTTCCGGGGGTAGGAGAGATAATTGGAGGCAGTCAGAGGGAAGAAAGACTCGATGTACTTGAAAAGAAAATGGACGAAATGAGACTTGATAAAGAAAATTATTGGTGGTACCTTGATTTAAGAAAATATGGCGGTGTCAAACACTCAGGATATGGGCTTGGTTTTGAAAGGATACTGATGTATATTACCGGAATAAGCAATATAAGGGACATAATACCCTTCCCAAGGACGGTAAAGTCCGCCGAATTCTAAAGAAGAAAATAATCGCAAACTGATTGCGATTAGTGATTGTAACTATGGCAGGGGTACAGCGACTCGAACGCTGAACCAACGGTTTTGGAGACCGCTACTCTACCAATTGAGCTATACCCCTGTAATACTCATTAATTATATATAAAAAAGCAGCTTTAGTCAATAGATTATTATACCTGCCTTATTCTTATTCTTTAAACAGACCTCCAAACATTCTATTGCTGATTTTGGGGAAAAAGAGAAAGACTATCAGCAGCAAAACCCACCAGTTATCATTCAGCATAAAGCCTTTAACAGTATTGCTTACTCCGCCTACTAATTCCTTTACCGGCAGTGCAGGTATTGTAAAAGGCGCAGAAGCCGCAGAGATAACCGGGAATAGTTTTGAAAGAATACCGCGTGCCGGCGAAGCCACCGGTGTTGATGCAGGCGGTCATGTAGCTGGGGATAAGCCTCTTTGACCCATTAAATAACCCCCTTTCAATACTATACAGAATAAAACAATCCTCTATTTTATATTATGAAGCTTTGTCTTTTTAGTTACATAGTTTTTACTATAAAAGGAGAGTTGCAACTCTCCTTTTATCAGAACCTTGTTCCTGTTGTTCCTGCCATGCTTTTTTCGGCTGTTTCTATTAGCTTTCTTACCATCTGTCCGCCGATTTTCCCTGCGTCTCTCGCTGCTATATCGCCATTGTAGCCTTCTTTTAAGCTGACGCCTACTTCTGTCGCAATTTCATACTTAAACCTATCAAGTGCTGCTGCTGCGTGAGGCACTGCTTTTCTTTTATTGCCCGGCAATTTATTCACCTCCTTGATTGATTGGTATGTATATATAGTTGACAATAATTAATGTACTACTATTTTAAGTAAGCTTTAGAGTTTTAATTCAAGTAATTATTGGTTAATCCATATAACTTTGTATTTCATTAATATACCTTAATATCCATCACAAAAAATTCGATGATAATGCAAATAATAATGATGTCATGTTAAATGACAGTAAACAAAGAAGGGAGATTACCAATGAAAGAAAAAAAACCATCATTAAAAGCATTTTGTACTGTAATAGCAATTTGTATATTTATTGCTTTCAGCAATTCAATTTTTGCTGATAATTATACCGCGCCAGCCCCAGAAACAAATAACAAGACATATGAAGTCAATCACAAACAATACTTGGAAAAAGCTATTGCAGACTTGGTGCAAGAAGGTAAATTATCTAAAGGAAAAGCTGAAAAAATACTGGAATACAAAAGGAAAAAAGAGCATGATCGCAGCGAGCTTACCGGTGATCAGAAGAAACATTCAAATATGAAATTTAAAAAAGGAAGTCTGTTAGGGGATTTAAGAAGGGATAACATACTGACTGATACCGAAGTTCAGCTTATCAGGGAGAAGCTTCGTGAAATGAAGGATGCCAGACTTGCTGACAGAATACAAATCCTTATAGAAAAAAATGTCCTTACGCAAGAAGACGTAAACAATATGAGCACATATATGGCTAAAGTCCGCGAAGAACGAAAAGCACAAATAGAAAAGATGTTAAAGATGAATCCTGACGAAAGAAAAGAGTATTTTGAGAGCATTAAAAAAGAACGAAAAGACATAATTACCAGAATGGTCGAAGACAAAGTAATAACAAAAGAACAGGCTGCAGAAATTAGAAGAGCATTACCTGAATTAAGAAGATCAAGAATTAGAAAACCAGATCGAAAGAGAATGCAATAAATGCTGGTATTAGTGAGGGACCCCTGCATACTTTGCAGGGGCTGTCCATTATATTATTGGAAGTTCAATCTGGAATAGTGCACCCGACTCATAGTTCTCTGCAGTAATTATTCCATTATGCTTCTCTATAACATTCCTGCTTATCGCTAAGCCAAGTCCAAAACTACCCTTTGAGCCTTTAAAGAATCTGTCGAATATATTAGGAAGCTCTGCAGATTCAAAACCCGGGCCGTCATCCGATATCCTTATCCTTACTGTCCTTTCATCAATGAGCTCTGATTTTATCGTTACAATACTTTTCGCATAACGTAAACAGTTGCTAAGAATATTGCTGATTGCTCTTGAAAGCTTTTCCTCATCTGCAGTAATGCTTACATCGTTTTCCATTAAATCAAGAACAATTGTAATATTACTTTTTGATGCTATCCCATTCATTCGATAAGTGCAACTACGAAGCAGTTCATTAATGTCTAGAGTATAGAAATGATAGTTTTCTTCAATTGCATCCAAACGGGACAGGTACAGAAGATTTTCCACAAGCTGAGCCAGACGTTTGGATTCATCTATAATAATATCTGCAGCAGAATCGCTTTCCGTAATACTATATTTTATACCTTCTGCATAGCTTTGAATAGACATAAGCGGGGTTCTAAACTCATGGGATACATTTTGCAGGAATGTTTTTTGCGCTTTGTCATAAGCTTCAAGCTTTTCAGACATCAAATTGATACTATTTACAAATGCGCTGAATTCATCATATACGGGTGTTGTTATCTTCGTTCCGAAGTTTCTTTCAGCTATTGATTGTATATGTTGATTGAGTGTGTTGAAAGGAGCAGATATTTTCTTTGATAAAACAGAAGAAATCAATATAATAATAAAAGCCGACAGCAGAAGAATCATAAGAAGAATTAAGTTAATAGCAAATTGCAGCTTATTTATATTTTGAAGACTGGAATAAATGACTATCCAGCCTAAGCCAAAGTTATTTTTCTGAGATACCGGCTTTATTACCGCAATATATTCTGTACCTGTATAATGGAAGTCAAGATAGCTTTCTTTATTTAAATCTTTTGATTTGTCTATTTCTGCAGAAATTTTATTCAACAGGTCTGTACCCGCAGTTGTATACCATTCAACGGGGGGATCAATGATATTCTTATTATTATCCAGCAAAATGTAATCAGCGTCTAGCACAGAAAGAGGTTCTCTAAGAGACCTATCCAACATAAAATAATACCTGAACACTCTGTTTTCCCTTTCTTCATTAAATGGCCGAGGAATAGGAGTACTATCGCTTCTCTGAAAAATATCAGGACCCCTTCTCAATGCTGTACCTTCAGTACGAGATGCTATCTTATTCAACTGTTCGATTAAATCCCTTTCAAAATAAATACGTATTGCGATATTAAATATAGCAGCTACTAAGGCTATTAGCATAATAATGACAACAAGGTTATACTTAAATATTCTCCATTTTATTGTATTGCTTTTCATATTTATTATTCTCCATCCATTAGCCTGAAACCGAAGCCCCATACAGTCTCAATTTTCAGTGTAGAACCCGATTCCAAAAGCTTCTTTCTAATTCTTTTTACCATATCATCAGTTGCCCTTGTTTCAACTTCATTTTCAAAACCCCAGACCTTATCCAGCAGTTCGCTCCTGCTTACAGCTCTGTCCTTATTTACCGCAAGATAATAGAGCAGGGAGAATTCCATTCCAGTAAGCCCAATGTCCTTTCCATCAAATTCTGCCTTTTTAGTATTATTATTTATAGATATGTCCGATAATTTTATTCCCTCGCCAGTTCCTATATGCATCTTATCCAATTCAATTCTTCTGAAAATGCTTTTGATTCTCGCAATCAACTCCATGGGGCTAAAGGGCTTTGTAAGATAATCATCGCAGCCAAGGGTTAATCCTGCTATTTTATCCGGGTCCGTGTCTTTGGCTGATACTATAATTACCGGCACACCACTCATTTGACGCACTTGGGAACATAGGGAATATCCATCCACTCCAGGCATCATTATATCTATTATAAGCATATCCGCAGGTTTGGCTATAAAAGCTTCGTATATGGATTTTCCATTATTAAATACTTCTACTTCATAACCTTCTTTTATTAAAAAAGATTTTATAATATTGCAGATATTTACCTCATCATCTGCGACATAAATCAGCTTTTTACCCATATAAATTCACCCCATAACTAATTCTATCATATAATTATTAAATTACATTTGATAAAATCTTTTGCTGCAATTCTGCCACAGATTTGCGGAGATTTATTGTTATATGAAGATGTAAAATTATAGAGGAAGCAGTCAGGCTGCATAGGGGCAGTTTATGTGGATAACTAAGCTTATCTGCATTGTATAATAGGATTATATGAAAAAATGTGATAGAAAGGAAAAGTGTAATGAATTTCCCTATGCTTTCATTATACAAGGTAGCATGAATGGACTTAAACACAAGTATAGGCACTAGGTTTAGGAGTAAAGCATTAAAAAAAAGGCTGACAGTAAGCATTTTTATAATCCTTATTATAGCAGCGGCTATACTTGGTGTAAATTATTTTAAAACAAAGAACACCAGAGGGAATGCTGCACAGCAGACAACAGCGATGGTGAGAAGAGGGGATCTGAATGTGCATGTGTCGGGGTCAGGTCCTATAAAGCCGTCATCCAAGTATGCATTAACCTCGAATGTAAGCGGGACCCTCACAAAGATATACTATAAGGACGGAGATAAAGTAAACAGCGGGGATTTAATTTTTGAAATAGATGATAAAGATACACAGCTTCAAATTAAACAATTGCGAAACAGCATAGCCCAGGCGCAGCTTACAAGGGACCGTAATATGAAAGAACTGTTATCCGGAAATATTACTGCCCCTATAGACGGCGAAATTACAAATCTTCAGATAAGAGAGGGTGACAGCATCTCAAATAATAGTATGATGATGACTATTACCGATAAGTCAAAACTAAAGCTGTTGGTTTCATTTAATAATACATATCGAAGTAAATTATCAGTCGGGCAGGTCATAACCGTAAATGTTTTTGATGCGAGCCATGATGAACTGTATGAAACGAATGGAAGTATAATGACGATCAGTACCCCAAGTTTTATTACTGCGAATGGTTCTGAAGCATATAATGTTGGGGTTGAAATAGACAATACAGGGACTATTTCGGAAGGAATGATTGCAAACGTCTCAATTAATGTTGATGGGTCGGTAATAACAAGTAAAGGAAGCAGTACCTTAAGTTTCTTAAAAAGTATGACAATAAAAGCGGCCTCCGGCGGAGTGGTAAGCAAACTTATTGCGGAAAACGGTCAGAATGTCAAACAGGGTGATTTGTTGGCAGAGTTGGATAATAGGGACTTGGAGCTTACCATACAAACAAATGATCTTAAGCTGGAGGATTTAAATTCACAGCTTAAGACAACAGAGGAAAGGTTGAAAGACTATAAAGTATATGCACCCTTTGATGGCACATTTACATTAAATAGTATTGAGCAGGGTAACAGTATAAAACAGGGGGACATTCTAGGAAACCTTGCGAATTACGATATTATGGAGTTCAATATCAACATAGATGAACTTGATATATCAAAGGTAAAAGTTGATCAGGATGCTAAAGTGACAATAGATGCCCTTCCCGAGACAACGGATACACCTCTTCAGGGTAAAGTCACTAAGATTGCAGTGGAGGGTTCTTCTTCAAACGGTGTATCTGTTTATCCTGTTACTGTTCAGATTGAAAAGAATTCAGAATTAAAGGGAAGCATGAGCGCAAACGCTGAAATAATTGTTATTAAGAAGGAAAATGTCCTTTATGTTCCTGTAGGTGCAGTACAAAAAAGAAATGGCAAAAGCTACGTAAATGTTTTAACAGGAGCGGAAAATGTCGGAATGACAAGAAGAAACCGCAGCGCGGAAACGGCTGAAGAAGCTGAAACATATGGGAGATCAGAATCAAACAGCGAAGCAGGAGTAAATAAAAGAACAGAATCAAATAGTGGAGCAGAAACAAGTAGAAGGCCGGAAGCAAGCAACGGAGCAGAAGCAAGGGGAGTAACAGAAGAAAACAACAAGACGGAATCAGACGGAAGGGCGGAAAGAAACAGACAGCAGACTGAACCGACACAAATAGAGACGAGGGAAGTAAAAATTGGAATAAGTACGGAGGAATATATCGAGATAATCAGTGGATTGAAACAAGGAGAATCAGTTGTTGTAACATCTTCTTCAAACTCCAACAGTAATCGACAGAGAATGTCGGATGGTATGACAATTCCGATGGGTGGCGCCCCTTCAGGCGGCGGCGTGAATTTCAGAACCATACAAAGGCAGTAAGGAGGGGCTGCTATGATAGAAATAAAAAACATGAGTAAAATCTACAGGATAGGCGATGTGGAAGTAACTGCATTAAATAATGTAAGCTTGAACATAAAACAATACGAATATGTGTCGATTATTGGGCCTTCCGGCTCGGGAAAGTCTACACTTATGAATATGATTGGCTGTCTTGATATACCTACAAAAGGAGAATACCGCCTTGATGGTGTTGAAGTGAGCAGACTAAAGGATGAAAAACTTGCAGAAATCAGAAACCGCAAGATAGGGTTTATATTTCAAGGCTTCAATTTGCTTCAAAAACTTAGTGCTTTCGAGAACGTAGAGCTTCCCCTTATCTATCAGGGGCTGCACAGCAGAGAAAGAAATGATAAATCAATAGAAGCGCTTCGATTGGTAGGCCTTGAAGACAGAATGCGACATAGGCCTGCGGAGCTTTCGGGAGGCCAGCAGCAGCGGGTTGCTATTGCCAGGGCTTTGGTAGGCAATCCCTCAATAATACTGGCTGATGAGCCTACAGGAAACCTTGATTCAAAATCCGGTAAAGAAATCATAAACTTACTGAAAGAACTACACCGGAAAGGCAGCACAATAGTACTAATAACTCATGACCATGAAGTCGCTGTACAAGCCGAAAGGATCATACACATACAGGATGGGGAAATCTTAGAGGACAAGGCGGTGGTGGGATAGATGGGCTTTATTCAAGCATATAAAATGGCAATTAAAAGTATCCGCAGTAATAAGGTACGTTCCTTTCTAACCATGTTGGGAGTAATAATAGGGGTATCGTCAGTTATAACGGCCGTTGCCTTTGCACAGGGGAGTACAAAGAGGGTGATAGATACAATATCGAGCATGGGTACAAATCTGATTCAGGTTAGTATAACGGGAAGGAACAGCAATAGGAATGTTACATATAATCAAATTAAGGAATTTTCTGAGGAAAACAGTGTTGATATTGCAGCTGTAGCACCCCAGTCCAACTCCACAGCAACAGTCAAGTATAAGACAAAAAACAGGGATACCACAGTGCTGGGAACAAGCCCGGATTACCAGACAATCAGAAGTGTTGGTGCATATATAGGGCGTTTTCTGGTACAAAATGATCTTGACAGCATGCAGAGGGTTGCGATTATTGGTACAGCAGTTGTCAATGACATTTTTGAGGGAACAAACCCTATAGGGCAAAAAATCAAAATCAATGGACAGCTGTTTTCTGTAGCTGGAGTTCTGGAAGAAAAGGATGGGGGGCAGGATAACGGAGCAGACGATATGGTTATTATTCCGGTTACTGTTGCACAGAGGCTTTTTCGTTCTGGGACTATCAGAAATTATGCAATCCAGGCAAAAAGCCCGGAAACAGTAGATAGTGCAATGGAAAAGATAAATGAATTTCTTACAAAAATCTATAAAAATCCTGATGCTTACAGGGTTTTCAACCAGGCAGAGATGCTCGAAAATTTGGATAATATGACTGGAACTATGACAACGGTACTTGCGGGAATTGCAGCGATATCCCTTGTCGTAGGAGGTATAGGGATAATGAATATAATGCTTGTATCCGTTACAGAAAGGACTAAGGAAATTGGTATAAGAAAGGCTATTGGTGCCAAGAAAAAAAATATTCTTTTACAGTTTCTTATAGAGGCAATCATTGTAACAGGTATAGGCGGTCTCTTGGGCATACTCATCGGATTGTTCATTATACACTTTATTATTGGCGGATTTGAACTTGTACCGGAGGTCTATTCCATACTCTGGATAGTTATTTCTTTCGAAATATCACTGGTTGTAGGTATTATTTTCGGACTCTTTCCTGCATATAAAGCAGCAAGTTTGAATCCAATTGAAGCTTTAAGATCAGAATAAGGGAGAAAAAAATGAAAAAAACAAGATATATTATATGTACAATAATATGCCTGGCACTTTTGTTTAATGGCACTGCCGCTTCCGAACCTACGGAAAGCGGAATATTGACCCTAAATGAAGCAAAGGAACTTGCATTAAAAAATAATATGCAGCTTAAGCTTCAGCAAATCTATATACAACAGGCTTCTGACAATTACGATAAAGTATATGAAAATAACAAAAGAACCAGTAAAGGAGATTACACAGATGCTGCAGAAAGGGCTGCCGCCGATGTAGCCCGAAAAATTTCAATAGAAAACGCTGCTTCAAACTTGAGAAAAGCCATATTCAATAGAAACGATCTGAAGAGGGCATCTGACTATAACGTTACTATAGCTTATTACAATATATTAAAATCAATATATTCACTTGAGGATCAGAAAAGAAACGTAGAATTAAAAGAAAAAACTTTGGATGCAGCTGAAATGAAATATAGATTTGATTTAACTGACAAGAACTCTTTAACACAAGCGGAGGATTCCCTTGAGGCTGCAAAAGCATCGTACGATAAAAGTCTTTCCGACGTAAAGGATAATATGGCAGCTTTAAGTAAGCTTATCAAGAGAGATCTTGATTTTTACAGTGATAAGATGGATATGAATATAATACTGCCAAATATAAATGATCTGGATCTTGGTGCAATAAAGAAAGATAATATAATAAATAACCCCAGCTTTTTTACCGCAAAGGAACAATATGATGTAGCAGAATATAAGCTTGAACTTACAGAAGAAAAGTATGATCATTACCGCGGGCTCCCAAACAGAGCATCAGAAATTATGGAAAAGTTCGAAGACATTCTTTATGAAGCACAATGGAATTTTGACGAAATAAAATATAACTATGATGAAAAGGAAAAAGAGTTAGTTATATCGCTAAATAATCAATTTTCCAGCATAAACAGCATGCAGGAAAGCTATAAAAGTCAAAAGAAAAAGATAGAAGAAGGAGAATCTTCGTTACAAAAAGATAAAATTAAGTTTCAGATGGGTCTGATAACAAATTCCGTTTTGGAACAAAATCAGTCAAGCCTTGAAAATCTAAAGAATCAATTGAATATTATTAATATTAACATGAATATTCAATATACCTCTATTACTCAATACAGCCCGTTGCAATAATTTAAACAGTACATATTGAATAATCAATAAATACAATCATTCTCATTTGAAAACTTTTTACATCTACCAATGCTTGTAAACACTATGTTTTTATTATCATTTGTGATTGACAAATGATATTTAATGTTATAACATATCATTAAATAATGTGTAGAATAAAAATAGAACAGGCGAATGTCAGATTATTTAGCCGGGCTGATTCAATTAGCAGCAAGTATAATTAATACTTGTGGGACTATTGTTAACATTGTTGCACAAGTATTGTCTTATTTTTTGAAAGGAGATAATCGTGAATAATCTAATAAGCAAGATAACAGATTGCCTGATCCTCATATTTATTAAAAATGCTAAACCAGAAAAGAAGGTATCTGATCAAGTAACAAGACGAAAGTATGCATATCTGGAAGCTTATGTAAGCATTATTGGAAATTTAGCTCTTGCTGCATTGAAGGTTGTGCTTGGATTAACGCTTAACAGTATTTCTCTGCTTGCCGACGCGGCTCACACCGCGGCGGATGTTCTGACCTCAATCATAGTTCTTCTCGGATTCAAGCTTTCAAGCTCTCCGGCTGATGATAAGCACCCTTACGGCCACGGAAGGGTTGAGTTTATAGCAACATTTGTTATTTCATTAATGCTGCTTGTGGTTGGTGCCGAATTCGCCAAATCATCATATAGCCGTCTGATATCAAATGCTGAGGTAAAGGGAAGCATTGGTGTTGTAGCAGTTATGTTATTTGGAGCAGTGTTTAAGGAGTGGATGGCAAGATTTTCTATAGACTTAGGCAATAGAACAAATTCACCGGCCCTTGTCGCAGACGCATGGCATCACAGAACGGACGGGATTGCCTCCATACTTGTAGCTGTAGCAATTATTGCTTCACAGTACGGATATTATAAGGTGGATGCCATATTCGGACTTTTAGTATCAGCACTGATAATATACACGGGAATCACTATTGCTTTAGGCTCTGTTTCCCAGCTAATGGGAGAGGCACCGGGGGAAAATGAGCTGAACGAAATTGAAAACATTGCGTTATCAGTTTCCGGCGTTTCCGGCGTTCACAAGATAAGTGTTCATAACTATGGGTACCACAATGAAATATCACTCCATATTCAGGTTGATAACGGTATGTCCCTTGTTGAAGCGCACGATTTATCTGAACGTGTTGAAAGAATAATTGAAGAAAATAAGAACTGCAAAGCTATTGTTCATGTAGAACCTATAGTTGAATAATAGTCAAAATAAATATAAAAGTACGTTAATGATGATATGTTTCATTAACGTACTTTTTAATTTATACTCCCAACAACCATGTAGCTAAAGAAAAATAAATGAATAGTGCGAATGCATCAACAATTGTAGTAATCAAAGGACTGGCCATTATTGCAGGGTCAAGCTTCACGCTTTTTGCTGCAATTGGAAGCAATCCTCCTACGACTTTTGCGAGTACGACAGTACAAAATAATGTGATTGAAACTGTGAATGCTATAGGTGTATTTACCTTTTCAAAATAAAGCAATCTCAAGTAATTGATACCTGCTAATGCAGCGCCGACTATCAGACTGACCCTCAATTCCTTCCAAAACACTTTAAATGAATCCCTCAATTCAATTTCGCCAAGGGCCAATCCCCTTATTATAAGCACTGAAGACTGTGAGCCTGCATTCCCACCCGTATCCATAAGCATAGGTATGAAAGCTGCAAGTATAACAACCGAATGCAATATATTTTCATATTTTCTTATTATATTTCCTGTAAATGTAGCAGAGATCATCAAGATCAATAGCCACATTATTCTATTCTTTGCTAATGCAAAGGCGCTGGTTTTCAAATATTCCTCATCGGAAGGCTGCATAGCAGCCATTTTTTGAAGGTCTTCGGTGTTTTCACGATCTATTATATCAACAATATCATCAACTGTAATAATTCCAACCAATCTTCGCTCATTATCCACAACGGGCATAGTGAGCAAATCGTACTTTTTGAACAGCATTGCAGCATTTTCCTGGTCATCTAAAGTACGGATATATATTACGTCATCGTTCATAATATCAGACAGTAGGTCTGTTCCATTGCTCAATATCAGTTTTCTGATGGATATTACACCTTCAAGCTTTCTGTTCTTGTCAATTACGTAGCATGTATTTATCGTTTCTTTATCAATACCGGTAAGCTTAATATGCTGAATTGCTTGATTTACAGTCATCTCTTTCTTTAAGTCGACATATTCGATAGTCATAATGCTTCCGGCCGAATCTTCCGGATAATTCAGGAATTGATTTATTAGCTTTCGCATATTGTAATCGGTGCTCATCAAAATCTTTTTTACAAGGTTTGCCGGCATTTCTTCAATGATATCTATTGCATCATCAAAAAATAACTCTTCAATAATAGTCTTTGTCTCTTTCGCTGTTATCGATTCAATGATATGCTGCTGCAATTCAACGGGTATATATGAGAAAACACCTGCAGCAATATCTTTGGGAAGTATACGGAATATTTTTACTAATTGATGCTTTTCAACTTTTTCAAGTATTTCAGCAATATCAACTGTATTCAT
Source organism: Bacillota bacterium (assembly GCA_029553855.1). Classification (GTDB taxonomy): domain Bacteria; phylum Bacillota; class Clostridia; order Lutisporales; family Lutisporaceae; genus BRH-c25. Next base: position 45,912 of record JAKPKE010000018.1, read on the forward strand.
TTCCAATAATTCATTTCGTATTTCTATAATCTTGTTTTCATTGATCAGCTCAGTTATTCTCTTTTCCATTTCAGTACCTCCTTTAAAGGAGCCGTACTGCCGGAGCGACAGCTACGGCTTCAGATGATTTATTTTTATTGCCACTGGGTAAAGGGCCAGAATCCATAACTGTCACCATCCTTTCAGAAAATAAAATCTCTTTAACTCAATGAGTAAAGAGAACAATAAACTTGAAAATCCATCTTTACCCGTTGAGTTTCAGCACTCCGCAGCTTAGGATAAACCAGCTACATTAGGTAAAGCCTTAATCCGGCAATACCTGCTGACCCGTTGGTGTCTCTGGACATTTCCGGGCAGTAGCATATTTCTGCGTAGTAACCTCACCTAACAAGATGCCTATATGATATTATTATTGTATTATTGCATCAACTAATATGTTACTATACAAAACAAATAAAGTAAAGGGAATAAGGACCTGTATTGCAAAGTCTTTTTATATGTTATATATTATTGGAAGAAGTTTACTGAGCAGAATAGAATACATAGTAATGCTTAAATCTCAGCAAAGGGGAAGATGTATATATGCCTAAATCCATTATTATAATTGGAGCCGGGATGGGAGGTATGGCAGCAGGGATTTATGGCCAGATGAACGGCTTTGAAACCCGTATTTTTGAGATGCATAATCGTCCCGGAGGACAATGTGCTTCATGGCAGCGCAAAGGCTATACCTTTGATGCATGCATTCATCATCTGATGGGCTGTTCACCTGAGATGAGAATAAACCAGATCTGGTCTGAGCTTGGAGTAATGCCGAGAGAGTTGGCATATACCAAAGAATGTGTCAGCGTTGTTTCCTCCGATAGGAAGGTCTTTTTTGATTATTATGATACGGATCGACTGGCGGAGCATTTGCAGGAACTTGCTCCCCAGGATAAGCAGGTTATCCTGGATTATATCGAAGGGATTAAGTTATTTGCAAAATATGATATTATGGGAGAATTAATGGTGGGGGGTATCCCAGGCATTTTGAAACAACTGCCCGCTATTCCGAAAATTACCAAGTGGTTCAAGCCGACAATGGCTGATTTTGCAAAACGTTTTTCCGATCCTTTTTTGCAAAAGGCATTTCCGCTGTTGGAATACTCTATGCCATTTCTGCCTTTTGCCATTCATCTTTCCAAACATGCCTGCGGACTTAAAAGGGATATTGCATGGCCGATTGGTGCAAGCAGCGGCTTTTCTGATTCTATGGCAAAACGTTATGAAGATCTGGGAGGGGAAATGCACTGCCGAAGGAAGGTATCCAAAATAATTGTCAAAGATGGGAAAGCCATAGGCGTCAAATTTGGAGACGGCAGTGAAGAGTATGCAGATATCGTTATTTCCAATGCCGATGGCCGTAATACTCTGCTTGATATGCTTGAAGGAAGATATATGAATGCACGGCTTAAAGAATACTGCAGCGAACCCGAGGATGAAAGCAATTGGGCGGTGCATGTTTTCCTTGGCGTAAACCATGATCTTTCCCAGGAACCCTCCAGCATAATTATGCTGCTTGATCATCCGGTAACTATAGCAGGTCATAAAACAGATTCATTGGATATGCAGCTTTATGGCTTTGACAAAACAATGGCACCGGAGGGAAAAGGGGTAATAAAAGTTGAACTGGTGTCGAAATACTCATATTGGAAGGAACTGTCAACAGATCGAATAGCCTATGAAGAGGAAAAACAAAAAGTCGCAGAGCAGGTTATTGAACTTATAGAAAAATATTTTCACGGAATAAGGAGTCAGATTGAGGCAATAGATGTGCCGACCATACTGACCTGGGAACGTTTTATGGGAGGGACCCATGGATTCTGTAACGGTCCGAATAAAAAGCCGGACTTTATCGGGAACCTGATCAAGAACAATGATATGATAATTCCGGGGCTTGAAAATTTTTATTTTGTCGGAATATGGGCAACATCAATGGGTGCTCTGTTTGCAAATGCGCTGTCGGGGAAAAAGGCCATCCAAAGAGTTTGCAGAAAAGAAGGAGTTAAATTTACCACTATTTAGAACAACTATGGTGCGAAAAGACAGATGATAATGATTATCGTTAACAATATGTCAAACAGACATTCCTGTGTAAATGCAAAATAATTTCTTCGTTATATATTTTCTTATGAATTCGGGAAATTATTTATATGAAACATGTTAAATTTGATATTCCGGTGAAAATGTTAATATTTGATAAACTTAGCTGAATTAAATAATAAATAAACTCGCTAAGCATTGATATTAGCCAATTCATAAAATATGTAAAAAATATGACGCGTTTAAATCGCTTATAAGCGATTATAAACGCGTGGGTAATAGTATAGGACCTCGAGAATATTTGCTGAAAATCTTGATTTGATTTAGGAGCATAGTTGACGGCAAGTTACAGCATAAATTAAATAATAACACGAGGGAGCAAATTATTATAATCTGCCAATATATGATATACTGTATATGATGATTATTAAAGACCAAAATATTGTCAGCATTCTAAATATAAAGCTGATTTTGAATTACTGAAATAAATTTTATGTTTCAGCAGGGCTTAGCCCCCTCTATGTCGAATATTGTAATTGCGCGAAATAATCATTTCGCGCAATATTGGTATTATTTTACCTAAAGGAGACATGTAATATGCACGAATTGCCGGATATTGCAATTGAATTTCTTAATTATATGGAAACCATTCGCGGAAAATCAAAAAATACTATTATCGCTTATAGCTATGATCTTGTTCTGTTTTTAAAATATATTAAAATGAAACGCGGCTATATAGCTTCAGATATGAAAATTGACGATATTCCCGTCCGTGACGTTGATTCATATATGCTGAGCAATATAAGCCTTGCTGATTTATACTCCTTCCTCTCCTTCGCTGCAAACCAGAGAGACAATAAAAACTATGCAAGAGCTCGAAAGGTTGCCTGTATCAGGTCCTTCTTCAAATATCTTTATAAAATGAAAATAATTAATGATAATCCCAGCTTAGAACTTGAATCGCCTAAAATCACCTCCAGGCACCCGGTATACCTTACCTTGGAGGAAAGTAAACGTCTTCTCTCATCAATTGATGGCGAAAATAAAGAAAGAGATTATGCAATTATAACGCTCTTTTTGAACTGCGGGCTTCGTCTTTCTGAATTGATAAATATTGACATCAATAAAATTAGCGGAGACACACTTACGGTTATTGGAAAAGGAGACAAAGAACGGACGGTATATTTGAACAATGCATGTATCGAGGCAATAAAAGATTATTTAAAGGTCCGCCCTGCCAATCAAGTAAAAGATAAGAATGCTTTGTTTTTAAGCGAAAGAAAACGTAGAATAAGCAAAAGATCTGTACAGTACCTTGTAAAAAAGTATATAAATGCCTCCGATCTGGATACGGACAAGTACTCCCCCCATAAACTGAGACATACGGCAGCTACTCTGATGTACAAATATGGAAAAGTCGACATCAGATCACTGCAACAGATTCTTGGACATGAAAATATTTCAACGACTCAGATTTATACCCATTTAGATGATGAAATCCTTAGAAATGCTGTAAATGCAAATCCTCTTTCCGATGAAAGAAAATAGAAACAGCAAGGATTAAAAACTTAATCGTATTAATCCTTGCTGTTTTCATCACCGTAATCAACTACATAACCTTCTTCATAAATCCAATCTTCCAGGTCATCTGCAGCACTTTCATCTTCTATTATTTCGTCTATCTCGACACTTACGTAATCAACAGGCTTATCAATGCAAGCGCAGCAATTATCGCAGTTTTTATTCGGATTAAGATCACATATATTGCATTCCCCGCAGTCAATACATTCTCTGTCCATTAATACACATTCTTTCTTGTATGCCATATTGCATGCCTCCATTAATGTTATTCTACATCAGTTATGCCGTGTTTACAATTATGTTAATGCAATTGCTTTAAGTAAATCTACATATATACCGATAATTTAATTATAAGCGAATTTTTTATCATGACAAAAGGTGGTGTTATTTTTGTTCAGTATTGCCGTTAACCTGTTTATATTTATTGCTTATATTTTTATTTTGATTATTGAGTTCATTTTAATGAAGATTGTTGATCTTAGATTCAGTACCCCCTGGCTAATCACTACCCTTGCATACATCATGTTCATTAGCTACCAGGTGCTGGCGAGGGTCATCGAGGCCCTGGAGAAGGGTAAAGTCAGGGCAATGTTATACAATATCATGGATGTAGTAAACGGAATACCCCTTATTAACAAAAATGATCGAATAATTATACAATGGGATATCATTTTTAAGAAGCTGATAGATAAAAAAGAATACGCACTATACGATAGTATAATTAAAATCAAGACAAAAACAATAGATCATTATGTAAATGAGTACCCCTCCCTCCTTCTAAACAGCTCTATGGACATAATCGAAAGAAATGTCAAAATAGACACAAAATCCTTGGTCAATAGAGATAATGAAAACAAAGGATTAGAGGGTAAGGAACTGGATATCAGCGAAGATATAAAAAACACACTTTTTATAAGATATATAGATTCAAATAAAGTAACCTTCAGCAATTTCGATTCTTCTATCTATATTGATGTATTGCTGAATGATGAGTATGAACCTCAGGAATATGAAAAGCTATGTGTTGAGCCTAATGATAGATATGACGGCTTCTCCCTGACTGCATTTTACAAAAACAACAAGTATACTATTGTCCCCAGAACAATGCTTATTGACAAAAGGATTGATAAGGAAAAATGGTTATACCGAAATATTGATAAAATAATGCAAAGCGCTCGAAATATTGCTGCAGAAATAAAAGATTATGAGATTATCATTGATGAAATAAGTTTAAAAGGCTTATTATCTGATTATGTTAATAATAAAGAAAATCAAGTTCCTGAATTCTACTTTAAGTGCATTGAGGAAAACTATCTGGTTTTCAACGGATTAATAAAAGAAAAGGAAACTGCCGTGGCATACTGTTTATTGGAAACGAGTCCCAGCGGCTTTGAAATCAGGCTGATAAAATACGAAATATTAATCGATGGTGTGATAAAAACTTCAGATGAAGAAAAAACTGTTGTTATTGGCAATACATATCAGCCGCTTATAACAATAATGGAGAATATGCCGATTATATCAAATAATATCAGATTGTTGATATCAAATCAGGATATTGAGGAATTGATCGTAAAATAATTTACGCGCAAAATTATAAGCAAATCATTATATATGCATCTTTATTTGTAGCTTGGGAAATATAATAATTCCCCGGGTTTGATATTTGCGCTCTGCAAATCATTAATTTCCATAACTATAGATATATATTCTCTTATGTCCATGTTGTCAGCATATTTCCTTGATATACTCCACAATGTATCACCCGCCTCTATATATTCCGGGACCATGGTAACATCGTTATTCACCCTGGCACTTACCGCTAATGTAAAAAGCAGCGAAATTACAACAAACATAACTGTACCCATGGAAATCAGGAACCTTGCTTTGCTTTTAACAATATATTTCTTCATAAAATAACCTCCATACGAACATATGTTCTTAACCATATTTTATACGAACATATGTACTATGTCAAGGATTATTTTTGATATTTGTGAATATATGTATAATAGAGTAATTTCAACTCTTTAAAGCATATAGTCCTCCTAAAACCTCATAATTAATCTGATATACTGCGAACATATGTTTGAAATATTAAAATCATTATGTTATAATTGAAAAAGCGATTATTATGAAATATTTACCGTAAAGATGGAGTGTATTATGAATATAGATGACTTAAGCAAAAAACAATTGGAAGTATTAAAATTTATCAAGAAAGAAATCACAAAAAAAGGATATCCCCCCTCCGTCAGGGAAATTTGTGATGCCGTTAAGCTCAAATCTACTTCTACCGTGCATGGCCATCTTGAACGGCTTGAAAGGAAAGGATACATCAGGAGAGATCCTACTAAACCGCGCGCCATTGAAGTTCTTGACAGCAACAGTTCAATAATCACAAAGAAAGAAATGGTGGAGCTTCCCGTCGTGGGTAAAGTCACTGCCGGACTGCCCATACTTGCGGATGAGAATATTGAGGATACTTTCCCCGTGCCTGTAGATTTTGTTGGCAACAGCGATGCTTTTATGCTTATTGTTAAAGGTGACAGTATGATAAACGCAGGTATATTTGATGGCGATTATGTTATCGTAAGGCAGCAGAAAGTTGCGAAAAACGGCGATATTGTAGTTGCATTGCTTAATGATGAAGCCACTGTAAAGACTTTCTACAAAGAAAATGATTACTTCAGGCTGCAGCCGGAGAACCCATATCTTATGCCAATAATAGTCAGGGAGCTTTCCATACTTGGCAAGGTGATAGGAGTTTTCAGATCAATAAGGTAATTAAATTGACAAAGCAAATAGATTTACTATTTGCTTTGTATTTTTATACCTTCCTTTAGGGTTTCGTCAGGGGATAAAATTATGTTTTCCCCTTCTTCAAGGCCCTTCAATATTTCAACCTGATCGTTATTCCCTATGCCCTTTACTATTGCCCTTAATTTTGCTTTACTGTTTTCGATAACAAATACATGGTCTCTGCCCTGATAATTGAATACTGCCTTTTCGGGGATTATTAGCGTCTCTTTCCTGCTTCGTGTTATAATCTTTACATTCATTTCGTACCCCGGTCTCAGTTCTTCTGTCAGATTATCAGATTCGATTTCTACTCTGATTCTTTTCTGTTCTATACCAAGATCAGACATAATGCTTTCAGCCTTAGGGTGTATTTTCCTGATTTCGCCTTTGATACTCATTATTCCTATGTCTTCATTGTCAATTATTACGGGTGTACCCGGCTTGATTCCGGCTATATCTTCTGCAAGTACATAACACTCAATATAATAGCCCTTAGATCCTCCTATATCAAATAGTAATGTTCCCGCTTGCACCATATTTCCTTCTTTTATTTCTGCCGTCATTACCGTACCGTCAATAGGAGATCTCACAATCATATCTTCAGACTTCAGCTTCAACTGCTCAATTCCTGCATTTATTTCAGAAAGCTGTGCCTCATACTGCTTTCTCACATTTCCCGATATCTCTTTTTCCGCAAGCTTCAGGCTGCTTGCAGCTGTTTCCAATCCCGCCTCTGCCGCTGCCAGATTAGTAAGCGAGTTTCTATATGTTTCCAGGCTTAAAGCACCTGCTTCATACAACACTTTGTTGCTGTCCGCAGTTCTTTTCAATTCCTCATATAAAGCTTCTGCAGAACGTACCTGTGCATTAAGCCTCCGAATATCTTCATCATCCGCAGGATTTTTGGCTTCATCGAATTTTGCTGTTATTACCAGCTTTTGAGCTTCCAATGCCTTTATCTTAAGCAGTAAATCGCTGTTATCAATCCTTGCAAGTACCTCCCCTGCTTTTACTGTTTCCCCTGCCTTTTTAGTTACTTGAAGAATTTTCCCTGCTGAGACTGAATACACTGCAATTTCCTCTTCAAGAAGCAGATCTCCGATTTCTTCAATATATTCTTCAATGCTTCCTCTGATGACTTTTCCGAATTCAACAGTAATTGCTGAACTCCCCATTTTAATTTTCACGGCAGCTATCAAGGCAATTACTATAATAAGACTTATCCAGGCAGTTCTTTTCTTCACTTCAACACCCCCTATGATATGCGGCTCTTTAACGCATCAATAAAATTAAGATTATAGATCTTTTTTAAGGTGGCAAGCTGTGCAATTATTACAAAGACTATTGAGGCTGCGGCAGCCTGCATAAAAAACTTCGGTGACAGGATGAGAGGAAAAGTTATCATCTCAGAGCTGAAAGAATCAGCCATACCGGTAATCATGCCTGCACCAAGCGGGATGCCAACTATTATTGCAATTCCTGTCATTATTAAGTTTTCCTTGCTAATCATATTAAAAATACTCTTTTTATCAAAGCCCATTATGCGTAAAGCGGCTAATTCCGTTGTGCGTTCTGAAATACCAATGATAGTTGCATTATATATAAGGGCAAATCCTAAGATACCTCCAAATAAAGTATATAAATATACTGCCAGATTCATAGTATCCAGGTATTCTACAAAGGACTGCCTCATATCTCCGACAGAGTTTATTGATGAAATGTTTTCTGCAGCCCTAAGTTTTTCTTTAAGGTCGTCATGAGATGCAATGGATGCTCCTGTAATCATCTGCTTATCCAGGAGAATTGATTCCATTGCCTCAATATTCATATATGCGTTTGCCCCCAAATATTGTTTAACGATGCTGATTACCGGAAGCATAACATCTTCCTTACGTGGAAGAAAATTTTTGATTGTTATCATATCGCCTTCACGTACGTTAAGTGATTTTGCTATGGACTCGGTAATAAAAATCCCTTTATCCGACAACTCAACAATACTATCATCAATGTCAACAAACTTGTGAAAAACTGTTTGCCGTGGTACTCCTATTATGTTTACGGTTTTTTTCTTCCAGCCGTTTGTAAGTTCAAAAGGGTAATCCACCCTTGGTTCAATCCTTTTTGCATCAATCAAATGGCCTAAATCCGTTATCACTCTCTTATTCATGGGCCGTGTGAAATTTACTATATAATCCATTTTCTGATACTCGCCGAATTGGAGTTCAAACATAGACACCATACTGCTTACCATATATAATGGAACAACATTAATTCCATAAGCTAAAGCCAGACCTATCACAAGAAAGGAAAATCTTCTTTTATTTCTCATAATATTTCTGATTACCACTTTCCAGCTGAAAGGAATATGCTTCCAGAACGAAGCTGCTTTTTCCAGCAATATACGCTTTCCTGCTTTCGGTGCTTCAGGTCTCATAGAGTCAGCAGGCATGATCCGAAGTATTCCTCTTGCTCCAAAAAGTCCGGAGCCTATGCAAAACAAGCCGGTTAGTAAGATAGCATTCAAAATATAGTTATATTTTATTTCTATGCCTGAAAGGGGAATATTGAAAAAAGATACAAATACCAGACTCATCGGCTTTGACAAAAGCAATCCTCCCGTAATTCCCAGGACTGAACCAGCAAGTCCTATTGCCAATGAAAATTTGGTATAGTGGGATAAAATGTTAAAGCTACTGTACCCCAAAGCCTTTAAGACACCTATGGCCATCCTGTCGTTGTTGACAATCCTTGAGATCATAATAGAAATTATAATTGTCGCAACCGCCAAAAACATAACTGGCAGAACTGATGACATTGTTTCAATTCCGTCAATTTTTTGATTTAATACATTATTGCTCAGTTGATCTTCTAGTTTGATTATTCTTTTCAATCCATACTTGTCTAATTTTTTTTCCAAATGGTCTATTATATCTTCAACATTGCTCTGTTCATTTATTTTAATAAGAACTTGGTTGTAGCTTCCCCTGTGACCGAAGATATGCTGGGCAAATGCCTCACTTACATAAACTACTCCAAACTTTTCATGAGCCGGTAAAAGGGATTGCTCATTTTCCATTACATAAATATATTCCGAACTTGCAGCTATGCCGGAAACCCTCAGATTGTGTGTCTTGCCGTTTATATACGGAGTTATGATTTCATCCATTCTTATATTCCTTGCATTGGCAAACTGCTCCAGCAATATTGCATTATCATCGCCCAATTCAGTTCTGTTGCCTTTTATCATGTATAGCTTGTTTATTATTCCGCCGCCTTTGGGAAGTGACATTATTCTAATATTCACCTTTTCATCCTTATCAGCAACCTGCAAGGGCACATCGACACTTATACGCCCTTGTACTTCAACTATGCCATTGATGGACTTCAAATCATACACTGCAGAGTTAGGGATTCTCATAAGCTCAATGGTTAAATCGCTTATATTGGTTATATTATAATAATGATCAACTGCATTTTGAATGTTGATGGTTGTAATACTGAATAATATATATATGCATAATGCAACAGCAACGATTACCGTAATTGAAACAAACTGGCCCTTTGAATTTCTGACCATTCGCAGCAACCTGATATTCAGCTTTTTCATTACCATTCAATCCTTTCAGGAGGAATAGGACACTCATTCTCTTTTATTTCAACTATACGCCCGCTTCTCATTTTTATTACCCGGTCCGCCATATCACCTATAGCCGTGTTATGAGTGATGATAATTACAGTTTTATTATATTGCCGGTTAATTTTATGCAGCAATATAAGAATCAGCAAACCTGTCTTGTAATCAAGAGCACCCGTAGGTTCATCACAAAGCAGCAAAAGCGGATTTTTCGCTACTGCCCTTGCGATTGCAATACGCTGCTGCTCTCCTCCGCTCATTTGTGAAGGGAAGTGCTCCTTTCTATCATCTAACCCTACTTCCTCCAAAACCTTATCAATGTTTAAGGCATTCTTGCATAGCTCTGTTGCAAGCTCAACATTTTCTTTTGCAGTAAGATTAGCCATTAGGTTATAAAATTGAAATACAAATCCCACCTTATCCCTTCTATATGCGGTAAGCCTTCTATCGTTATATTTGTTGATTTCTTCACCCTTGACGGTTACTTTTCCTTTTGATGGTAAATCCATACCGCCTAAAATGTTTAGAAGTGTGCTTTTCCCTGAGCCGCTGGGTCCGAGTATTGCAATGAATTCTCCTTCATAGACATCAAAGCTGGCATCTTGGAGCGCATTAACGCTTATCTCGCCCATCAGGTAATCTTTGCCGACATTTTCAACCTTCATAAGTATGTTTTTTCCCATCACCCTCTCCCCCTTAACTGCATTGATTTTCGTTATTCTTTGCTCCCCAGCATACCATATTTAATAAAGTCAAAAAAGCTTTCATAAAGCTTAAGCTGTTTGCCCTCATCATATAAAAAGTCCATGTTCTTCATTGCAGAAGGTAAATTCATGAGAAGCTCCGAAACAAAATCTATATCCATTTTTCTTATTTCTTTTTTATTCAACCCATCCTCCAGTATACGCCTCCATATGGGCAAGGTCTTCTCCTGCTTAATTGATATGATCCTTTCAAGTATGTTTTTACGCTTGGCAATATCCCTGAATAGAATAATTGGGTATTTTTTCAATAAGTCCAAACTATAATTATACAGAAATTCTATTTTCTCAATAGTATGATATTCTTGAGAAATAGTTTTCATAATATTATTTATGTGGACTTCAATACTATTCGTTAACACTTCAATAAATAGGTCTTCCTTTGAATGGAAATGCTTATAAATAGTCATTTTGCTGATTCCGGCCTCAGAAGCAATCTGATTCATTGAAACAGTATCGTACCCATATTTCCAGAATAGCTCTTCTGACTTTTCCAATAGCTTTTTCAGCTTCTTCTCACTCTGTCCGGCCATATGTACCACCTCATAATTTTAAGACAACTATACTTTTGTACTATTTGAGTACAATATTATTATACTTCTTTTCGTAAATCACTGCAAGAAAAAACCACCTGAATGGTGGATAGTAAAATAATAATTCAAATATGAGATTTAATTATAAATAAAAAACTCCGTCCAGCATATGTGTAATGTCTTCCTGTCTTTTTGCATCCAAGTTTTTTACATAATCGATGATTCTCACTTCCCATTCCAAGTAAGGATTCCAGTCGGCGGCTGTGCTGTGCTTTTCAAATAAGAAGTGCATTAATACCGCTATTTCAGTGTCATTAAAGGAGCTAAACAACTCCGTGAATTCATCGTAAGAAAAACAAGCATTCAACACTTCAATAAGATCCTTTATGCTATGTACCTGCTTGATCATAGCAATTTTATCGGATAAATATCTGCAACTTCGCATTTCTTCAATGAGGTTTCTTAATGATTTATCACTCATAGTGCCACCGTCATAATAGTGAAACACCGGCACTTTCTCTTCCTGTTCATGAAATCCGGGAAACAAATTATCAAAATTGCCTGTTTCCTTCAGCATCCGGATTCTGCTCATTAGTCCGGATGCAGTGCTTTTTAAATACTCCCTCGAACTGATATCTTCAATACTAAGTATACTGCAGAGCTTTTCAGCCGATGTAATGAGATTCTCCAGTGCTTCCTCCTCCGTCCATAATCGAAAGAGGTTAAGAAGGTCAACCCGGTCTGCATCGTTAACGTCAAGTAGAAAGATATTTTTGTCAAGCAAAGCCAGGCCCGTTGCATTTGTTAAAACAGGTTCAAACATATTTATCAGCTGTTCCCTATAATCGTGGCAATATCCTTGCAGCAGTGATGTGATAAGGCTGCTGTTAAAATGGAGGCAAAATTTGTTTTCGATAATCAGTCTGCTCAAGTATTCATTAATATACTCAATTCCCGATAGTTCAGGGATACTATGACATAGCTGATAGTCTATCATACATGGAATATCATGAGCAAAAAATCGATAATCGTATTTTTTAAAGAAATATTCTATTTCTCTTAATGTATCATGGTAGGAAATGTTATCAATGTCAAGGGCGGTTTTCTTTGCCTCAGACAGAAGTTTCCTGCCCAAGTCGATTTTAGTCGCCACAACTCTTTGCCCATGTGCGAAAAGATCAGACAGGCTCTCGCTTTTTAGTTTTATGGCACCCTCATCTATGCCGCTCTCTTTAAGGTATATCCCTATACAATAGCATATGGAAGCCAAAAGCTCCTGTGCCGTTTCAATAGGAACAGAGCTGCTGTCCCCCATGGTGAAGCGGCCGGTCTGCCTCCCAAGCAGCTGCCACAATTGGCTTTGAATATTTCCCATATCTTCCGCAGACAATATACCATTTAAAACTGAGTATTCGACTACAAATGAAAAACATTCCCTGCTGTTTTTTGCTATCCCGTTGTATGAAATTATTTTATTATTATCTTCCACGATGCCCCCGTTTAAAACGGCCGCCCATACACATCTTTATCGTCAACCCTATATCCATATCTGGTGTTGCGGCACAGTTCCTCAAGGCTCGTTCCGCTCAAATACTCCAGGGAACCTTGGCAAACTGTATCAAAATGCTGTTTCATGAATGAGATAAGCTCGTCATCCGAAATTAATTCCATGGACTCATTTTTAAAATAGTAAAAGGAATCCTGTAACTCCAGTATGGTATCCTCATAATTATCCTGTGAAATATAAGGGGAATCACAAAACTCATAAATCAATTTTTTCAAAATACCCCTATCAAACTCCATTCTCCCGGTATCCCTAAGAGCTTCAAATCTTTTTTCGACTATATTATGAATTTGCTGCTCCGTTAGGCTAAGCCCATATCGGAGTGTTAATTCATTACAATTACGAAGCTCGTCGGCAGTCTGAATTTTTTGCATATCAATTAATGTCAATGAAAACCTATCTTTCATTTCATCACCTCTTCAAACAGTATATCCGTACAATAGTAAAATAACCAGTCTTGATTTTTTACATATTTTGTGCTATGATAATTATAGAAAATAACAATTTAATGCAAAAAGGGAGCGGTCTTGGCCGTTCCCTTAGTTTTCAGACAAACCTCTTCAATTTCTATATACGTATACGTGACTATACATGACCGCCTTATATCGTCACATATCCCTTGTTCGCCAGGTTCTGCAGAGCGTAAATAATCCCTATTTTTACGTGTTCAAAGGTCACTCCCCCCTGCAAGTATGCAATATAGGGAGGTCTTAAAGGTGCATCTGCGCTCAGCTCAATGGAGGCCCCCTGCACAAAGCCCCCTGCCGCCATTATTACAGGATCATTGTAGCCCGGCATTTCCCATGGCTCCGGACTTACGAAGGAATCAACGGGGGAACCCTTCTGGATGCCCTGACAGAAAGCAATAAGGGCTTCGCTGTCTCCGAATTTTATTGCTTGTATAATATCGCTTCTGCGGGAATTGTATTCAGGATTTACTTCAAATCCAAGTTTGCTGAAAAGCCTGGAACAAAACACTGCCCCTTTTAATGCTTCCGATACAATATGGGGGGCAATAAACAAGCCCTGAAAAAATAGTCTGTTCATGCCTAGTGTGGCACCGCATTCCTTGCCGATTCCCGGTGCGATGAGCCTGTTGGCGGCCATTTCCACCAGATGCGCCTTTCCGCACACATATCCTCCTGTCGGTGCAATACTTCCTCCCGGATTCTTGATCAATGAGCCCGCCATTATATCAGCGCCTATCTCCGTAGGCTCCTTAAGATCAAGAAATTCCCCGTAGCAATTGTCAACCATGCAGACAATATTCGGGTTAATGATTTTTACAAGCTTTATCGTGTACTCTATATCCTCAAGAGTAAGAGGAGATCTCCAGGAATAGCCCAAAGATCTTTGCAATAATACCATCTTTGTATTTTTGTTTATTCTCTTTGTAATTTCATTATAGTTGATTTTACCGGCCTCATTAAAATCAATCTCGCTGTATCTCACATTTAGCTCTCTTAAACAACCCGGAGGACAATTATCTATCCCAATAATACCCTCCAGTGTATCATAAGGCCTTCCTGTAACAGACAGAAGCTCATCACCGGGTCTTAATACACCATATAAGCAAAGTGATAATGCGTGGGTTCCCGATACTATCTGGGGCCTTACAAGGGCATCCTCGCAGCCGAATACATCTGCATATACCTTGTCTAATGCTTCACGGCCTACATCTCCATAGCCGTAACCCGTAGAGTAATTAAAATGCATTTCACTTATTCTGTTCTTCTGCATTGCGCTTAGAACCTTATATTGATTATATTCACTTATTTCATCAATCTTCTGGAATTGGCCGGATACCTCTTCCTCGGTAGATACACAAATATCTATTGCTTTTTTGCTGATATTCAGCTTGTTAATAAGATAGTCCATTGTTTTATAATGCATTGCAGCACCTCATTTTCTCTCGTTTCAACAATTAATTTTATCATATTTCAAATGTCAAGACAATGCATCCGTTGCTAAAAACATCAAGCCCTTGTAAAATACACAAGGGCTTGCTTGTCTTATATGCAGTAAATTTATTTGCTTACATTCTCCTGGGGTTTGCTGTCACTGAAAGCAAAATTAATTGGTTTTAACGGAATAATTGTAGAGATTGCATGTTTATACACAAGCTGCTGTTTTCCATCGTTATCCAATACTATTGTGTAATTGTCGAAGCCTCTTACATTACCTCTGAGCTGAAAACCGTTAACCAGGTATATAGTTATGGCAGTGCGCTCTTTCCTGACCTGATTAAGAAATACATCCTGTAGATTTATGTTTACTTTATTCATCCGATTCCCCTCCAAAATAAAATAATCCAATTACCAGGTTTATATATATTTATATTATTATATAATTATTTGTTATTTATTCTATATTAAAGGAATTTTTCCTGCAATATATCTAATAATATTTTCCAGCTGAATTTCTCTTTTAAAGAAGTTGTCAATGTTGATCCAGTTTATGCGCGCATCCCTTCTGAACCAGGTAAGCTGTCTTTTAGCATAATGTCTGGTGTTTCTTTTTAGTATTCTTATGGTTTCATCCAATGAAACCACGCCCTGCAGATAATCGGATATCTCTTTGTATCCTAGTGCCTGCATTGAGTTCATTCCGGTGTTGTATCCCATCTTTATAAGCCCCTCTACCTCTTCTATCAGCCCTTCCGAAATCATTCCGTCCACCCGGGCGTCTATCCTGTCGTAGAGCTTCTTTCTGTCAAGTGTAAGAGCTATGTACGCGAACTCATACCTTGGAGGCTGTTTCCGGGATTCTTCCTGATAATAAGAAATCGGCTTGCCGGTATGTTTGTATACCTCCAAGGCCCTGATTACTCTTCTCAAATCATTGGGATGCAGCTTATTATAGCTTGCAGTGTCTATAGTTTCCAGCATTCCGTGTACATAAAGCGAGCCTTTGCGGTAAGCCAACTTCTGCATTTCTTCCCTGAATTCATCATCGGATATAAAGTCCGTAAAATTCAGGTTATTTATCAGAGAATTAATGTAGAGCCCTGTGCCCCCCGTAATTATCGGCAGTTTTCCTCTTTCGCTTATATCCCTTATGTATTCTTCAGCCTTTTCTCTGAACAGTGCAACGCTGAAATCCATATCAGGAGTGACCTCGTCTATCATATAGTGTTTTATGCCCTGCATTTCGCCTTGACTTAGCTTTGCAGTCCCAATATTCATGTATTTATATACCTGTGCAGAATCAGCAGATATTATTTCTCCGCAAAGATTCCTGGCCAATGCAAGGGATATATCTGTTTTACCAACTGCTGTAGGTCCTGCCAATATACATATTTTGGGGAGCTTCTCCGTTGCAGGAATCAAATCTCAACACCTCTGCAAACACTATACTATTCTCTTGAACTTTTTTTCGAGCTCATACTTGCTCATTGTTATCATTGTAGGTCTTCCATGAGGGCAGGTATAGGGCATACTTGTTTTCCTAAGCATCTCTATTAGCTCCCGGGTCTCCTCCGGGGTAATAATATCACCCGCTTTTATTGCATTTTTACAGGCCATATTCAGTACGATCTTCTCTAAGGGCGAAGCTGCACCCCCCGACGTATCCTTCAAAGAATCAAGAATATTGCTGAAAAATTCACCGCTGCAAGGTTCACCCATTATAATCGGTATGGTTCTTATTGCCAGGGAATTTTCCCCGAACCATGAGATTTCAAAACCAAGATTCCCGAATATATGGCTGTTTTCTGAATATAAGGCCTTATCTGCTGGGCTGAGTTCTATGACAATCGGTACCACAAGCCCTTGAACGGCTATATTTTTTGTATTATACTTTTCCTTTATGTGCTCGTACATTATCCTTTCATGAGCTGCATGCTGGTCTATCAAAAGGAAGGTATCGCCCTGCCGGCCTAAAATATATGTTTGAAATAGCTGACCGATTATGTCGATCGGTTTATTGGAGTTCTGCCCCGGGCTATACTGTTCCTTTAAAGGGAATTCGCTCTTTCTCTCATAATGAGAAGGATTTGTATCACATTCTTTCACGGAGACTGTATTATTATTTTCAAATATAGGCAATGCATCTGTGCCGGTAATTTGATAACCGGAGCCTGCTGCCTCCCGTGGCTCTGAATAATCGTTAAAGCTTTCAAATATCAGTTTGTTGCTGTTGAGACAGTTCTTAACCGCCAGGTACAGTGTATTGAATACCGCCCTTTCATCTGAGAATTTTACCTCTTGTTTGGAAGGGTGTACATTCACATCTACCATATCAGATTTTATGTTTATATTTATAATGCTGAAGGGATAACGGTTATTCATCAGCAATGTCTTATATGCCTGCTTCATTGCCTCTGCAAGCATTCTGCTTTTTATAAATCTATTGTTTATGGAAAATGTCATATAGGTAGAATTTCCTCTGGCTATTTCCGGTTTGCCTATATAACCTTCTATACTGATAATGTCATTGGAATGATCAAGATTCAGCATAGATTTCGCAATGTTCTTTCCGTATATGCATAGAATTACCGAAAGCAGGTCTCCGTTTCCGGGGGTATGCAGCACTGTCTTGTTGTCTACGGTAAGCTTCACAGATATCCCTGTGTTCGTAAGGGCTAACTTTTCGACCATATCTGTTATTGCTCCCTGTTCAGAGATTTCACTTTTCAGGAATTTCAGTCTTGCGGGCGTATTGAAGAAAAGCTTCCTGACAGTAACGCTAGTACCTGTTGGGTAGCCTATATCCTTACTTTCAATAAGCTTGCCTCCTTTTATGATAATAAGGCCACCGGATGAATCATCTTCGGCTTTGGTCTTAAGCTCTACTTCAGATACAGCGGCTATGCTTGCCATTGCCTCCCCGCGAAAACCCAAGGTATGCAATCCCTGAATATCTCCGGAGGACTTTATTTTGCTGGTTGCATGTCTGAAGAACACATGTTCCATATCCTCCTTCAAAATACCACAGCCATTGTCCGATACAGTTATTAATGCTTTACCCCCCTGCTGTATCTCGATACTTATAGCATCGGCTCCAGCATCTATAGAATTCTCCACCAGCTCTTTTACTATTGAGGCGGGTCTCTCTATTACCTCTCCGGCCGCTATTTTATTTATTGTTGTTTCATCAAGCAGATATATCTTACCCATGTTTTACTCCTCTTCATCATAGATCCTTTGCCTTGTTCTGGAACTCCAGAAGTTTGTTTATAGCCTCTACAGGAGTCATATTTGCCACATCTAAAGACATCAGCTCATCAGCCAAAGAAAATCGTCCATAATTAAAAAGATTCGGCTCACGGTCATTTATTATCGGCTTTTTTCTTCTATGTCTTACATATACATCTGTCCTGTTGTTTATTTCTGACTTTTCAAGTATGGAGATTATCTCGGAGGACCTTTCAAGCAGCGACTCCGGTATCCCCGCAAGACGAGCTACTTGTATTCCGTAGCTGCCGCCGGCTCCCCCTCTCGCTATTTTTCTAAGAAATACTATATCCTTTCCTTTTTCCTCAACCATAATACAGTAGTTTTTTACTCCTTCTATCTTATCCTCCAGTTCTGTAAGTTCGTGATAATGGGTGGCAAAAAGGGTCTTTGCCCCAAGTATTTCTTTGTCGGCAATATGCTCTACCACAGACCAGGCTATGCTAAGTCCATCGAAGGTGCTGGTCCCCCTTCCTATTTCATCAAGAATAATCAAGCTCTTGCTTGTCGCATTGTTTATTATGTTGGCCAGTTCGCTCATTTCAACCATAAAGGTACTTTGCCCCGAAGCAAGGTCATCGGAAGCGCCCACTCTTGTAAATATTCTGTCAACTACTCCTATTTCTGCTTTTGATGCAGGTACAAAACAACCTATCTGAGCCATTAATGTAATAAGGGCAACCTGTCTCATATAGGTAGATTTACCTGCCATATTCGGCCCTGTAATAATAAGCATCCTGTTTTCATTACTATCAAGCATTGTATCATTGGGTACGAACTTTAAATCATTGTCCTGGGCCTCGACAACCGGGTGTCTTCCATTTTCAATTATCAGGCTGTCCCCGTTATTCACTATAGGTCTTGCATAATTATTCTTTTGGGATACCTCCGCAAGAGAGCATATGCAATCCAAATCCGAAAGGAATGATGCAGTTTTCTGTATCCTTTTAATATGTACTGCTATTTCGTTTCTTATCTTAAGGAAAGCCTGATATTCAAGCTCGACAAGCTTCTCTTCAGCGCCCAGAACCATTTCCTCTAACTTTTTCAGTTCAGGTGTTATATATCTTTCAGAGTTTGAAAGGGTTTGCTTCCTGATATAATAATCGGGTACCGAAGAAAGGTTGGAATTTGTAATATCAATATAATAGCCGAATACTTTATTATAACCTATTTTTAGCGACTTTATGGAAGACTTTTCTTTCTCTTTCTGTTCCAATTCCGCTATCCATTGCTTTCCGTTAACGGATGCATTTCGTATTTCATCCAGCTCAGGAAGATATCCTTCTTTTATAAGATTTCCTTCCTTTAGAACAAAAGGAGGATCCTCATTAATTGATTTGTCAATTATCTGAAACAAATCTTCCAATGTGTCCAGGTTATTGTAAGTGCTGTTTAAGAGCGTGCTTGTACAATCCGAAAGAACACTTTTTATATAAGGCAGATTCCTGACTGAATTTTTAAAGGCTACAATATCCCTTGCATTGGCGCTTCCCAAAGAAATCCTGCTTGACAGTCTTTCTATATCATAAATGCTTTTCAGGTATTCCTTTATCTCTTCCCTTTTGAGAAAATCGCAATACAGCTCGTCTACAGCATCCAGCCTGTTGTTTATGTCTGTGATACTTATAAGGGGCTTCTCCAACCAGGTTTTTAGCTTTCTCCCTCCCATAGCGGTTGATGTTTTATCTATAACCGACAGCAGCGCTCCCTTTTTGTTCTTCCCTCTGATCGTTTCCGAGAGTTCAAGATTTCTTCTAGTGCCTTGATCAAGGACCATGAAGCTGCTTATGCTATAGCTCTTTAAATAGTTTATATTATCCAGGCTTATCTTCTGAATCTCATCCAGATATAAAAGAAGTGCGCCGGCGCTTCTTACCAGGCAGCTGTTGTCAATGCCTAACCCTTCAAGGCTTGTTACTCCGAACTGCCTCCTGAGCCTTTTTGTGCATTCTTCCCTATCATAAAACCTTTTATCCAGTATATTGAAAACGCTATAGGAAGCCCTTATATTCTGTTGTTCCGTATTGGAAACTATCTCCGAAGGATTGATCCTGTTTATTTCATTCATTATATTGACTAAATCCTGATCCTCTGAATAAGTGCAGTAAAATTCGCCAGTGGAAAGATCCAGATATGATAATGCATGCTTTTTAGTATCAGAGTATAAGCTTAAAAGGTAATTGTTGTTTCTCTCATCCAGCATTGAGCTTTCTGTAACAGTGCCGGGAGTAATTATCCTGACTATCTCTCTCCTGACAATCCCCTTTGCAAGTGCAGGATCTTCCACTTGCTCGCATATTGCAACCTTGTAATTTTTCTCTATAAGCCTTGCGATATAACTTTCCGCCGAATGATAGGGTATTCCGCACATTGGTGCCCTTTCCTTCTGGCCGCAGTCTCTCCCCGTTAGAGTTATTTCCAGCTCTTTAGAGGCAGTTACAGCATCCTCAAAGAACATTTCATAGAAATCTCCAAGTCTGAAAAAAAGGATTTTATCCTTATGCTGATTTTTTATTTCAAAATACTGCTGCATCATTGGTGTAAGCTGTGCCATTGTCATTTCACCTCATTAACCATTTCCCCATTGATAAACCACGAATGTATTTCATTGATTCTAACATTTACAAGCTTTCCGACAATCCCGTTATTCCCAATAAAATTAACTACTTTTCCGGTTCTTGTCCTTCCGGTATATTTTGAAGGGTCGCTCTTGCTGAATCCCTCGGCCAATACTTCAACAGTTTTACCCAGATAGGTCTCGTTGGCCTTCCTGGATATTTCATTTTGCAGCTTCACAAGCTTTTCGAAATTCCTGTGCTTATCTTCATAAGTTCTTATGTCTTCCATTTCTGCAGCAATAGTCCCTTTTCTTTTTGAATATATGAACATAAATACCTGATCGAACTCCACCTGTCTCAGAACATCAAGAGTTTCCTCAAAGTCTTCATCAGTTTCTCCGGGGAAGCCAACTATTACGTCTGTGCTGAGAGCAATTCCCGGTATTTCCCACTTGGCTTTTATTACCTTACTAAGATATTCCTCTTTTGTGTACTTTCTATTCATCCTGCGCAGGATTTCGTTGCTTCCTGCCTGAAAGGGCAGATGCAACTGCTCACACACTTTTTTGCAGTCCCTCATAGTATATATAAGCTTATCTGATATATCCTTAGGATGAGAGGTCATAAACCTAATTCTTTCAATACCTTTTATCTCGTTGACCAGTCTTATAAGGTCAGCAAAATCTATTTCCGCACTCAAATCCTTGCCGTAGGAATTTACGTTCTGCCCCAAAAGGGTTACTTCCTTGCAGCCATTCTTGGCAAGGCCCTCGATTTCTCTGATTATATCCTCAGGCTTCCTGCTCCTTTCCCTTCCCCTTACATAGGGAACTATACAGTAGGAGCAAAAGTTGTTGCAGCCATACATTATTGTCACCCAGGCTTTGAATTTCTCTTCCCTGAGCACAGGTATATCCTCTATTATTGTACCTTCGGTATTCAGAATATCTATGAGAGTGTACTTCTCATTCATGGAGCGTTCCAGAAGCTCGGGCAGCTTATATATGTTGTGGGTG
Organism: Bacillota bacterium; assembly: GCA_029553855.1. Classification (GTDB taxonomy): domain Bacteria; phylum Bacillota; class Clostridia; order Lutisporales; family Lutisporaceae; genus BRH-c25. Next base: position 67,620 of record JAKPKE010000018.1, read on the forward strand.
CCAAATACTAAATCAACATGACGGTATTTCCTTCTGATGGTCTCAGCTGCATGCTCCTGCTGCATCATACAGCCGCATACTCCTATAATCAATGATGGGTTGTCAGCCTTGAGATGTTTGAGGGCACCTATATTTCCATACAGTTTGAGTTCGGCATTCTCTCTCACGCAGCAGGTATTGATAATTATAATATCTGCCTGTTCTCTTTTCTCTGTATAGGTATAGCCCATCCCTGCCAGCATCCCCATGATTTTCTCTGAATCAGAGTTGTTTTGCTGGCAGCCGAAGGTTATGACATGCATGCGCTTCTGTCTGCCTGTTTTCAATTGCTCAAGTTCATTGTTCTCTCTGATTCTCAGGATAATTTTTTTTTGCCTCAAAAGTTCGTCATTATCTAATATCTCCGGTGCTTTTCTCTCTGACATATACAATCCTCTGGTTTTATTATTTTACTCATGTAATTAGTGTACCACTGATACTATTACTTATTTTGATATTATTCACCCATGTGCATATTATATAAAAAATCCGCAGGGATTTATGATATTTGCCCATGTGCATATTATATCATATTTCCCATAATAAAAGGTCAGACACTTCATTTGTGCCTGACCTTTATCTAACATTCAATTATTTCTTTGATCCTAAGTATGCCTCCTGTATTTTGGGGTTTTCGGCTATATCCTTTGCCAATCCGGAGGCTGATATTTTACCCTGCTCCAATACATAAGCCCTGTCTGCAATTGACAATGCCTTATATGCATTCTGCTCTACCAAAAGTATGGTTTTCCCCATCTTTCTGATATTTATTATTATCTCAAAAACCGTCTGTACCAATAATGGAGCAAGTCCGAGGGAAGGCTCGTCCAGGAGCATGATTTCAGGGCTGCTCATAAGCCCTCTTCCCATGGCAAGCATTTGCTGCTCGCCTCCGCTTAATGTTCCAGCTATCTGATTTTCTCTTTCTTTTAACCTGGGAAATAGCTGGTATACCTTTTCAAAATCCTCATTAATTCCGTTTTTGTCATTTCTGAGGTAAGCCCCCATAAAAAGGTTGTCCCTGACAGTAAGGTTTGCAAAAACAAGTCTTCCTTCGGGCACCTGACATATTCCCATTTTTACAATTTTGCTGGGATTATTGCCTAATTTGTTGCCGTTATAGCTTATTTCCCCTTCCTTATATTTAAGGAAGCCTGATATGGAATTGAGCAAGGTAGATTTTCCTGCACCGTTTGAGCCTATGATAGACACTATTTCGCCTTTATTGACTTCTATTGATACTCCCCTTAGTGCGTGAATACCGCCATAGTATACCTGTAAGTTATCTACTTTCAACATATCTACCCCTCCACTCCCAAATAAGCTTCAATTACAGACCGGTCATTCTGGACATCTCTGGGAGTACCTTCTGCAATCTTTAAGCCGAAATTGAGCACCATTATGTTTTCACACACACCCATAATAAGATCCATATGATGCTCTATAATAAGTATTGTTAGATTGAATTTTTCTCTTATTTCGGAAATAAGCTTCATAAGCTGTTCAGTTTCATCAGGATTCATTCCGGCGGCAGGCTCATCCAAAAGCAGCAGCTTTGGCATAAGAGCCAGTGCCCTTGCTATTTCCAGTCTTCTTTGAAGTCCGTAAGGCAAATTATTGGCAATAAGATCCTTTCTGTCATCCAAGCCCATTATTTCAATAAGTTCTGCTGCCTGCTCATTTAGTTGTTTTTCCTGTTTTCTGAACCTGGGCAGCCTTAGTACTGAATCTACAAGGGAGTAGTTTGCATTATGATGGCATGCTGTCAGTACATTTTCATATACAGTCAGCTTTTTAAACAGCCTGATATTTTGAAATGTTCTGGTAATCCCTGACCCGGCTATGATATATGGCTTCTTGTCTGTTATATCCATGCCGTTGAATATTATATTGCCGGATGATACCTTATACACTCCGGTTATCAGATTGAATATGGTAGTTTTTCCTGCCCCGTTCGGTCCGATTAAGCCTGATATGCTGTCTTTCTCCACATTGAAATTAACATCACCGACAGCGGTCAGTCCGCCAAAGGTCTTGGTAAGATCTTTAAGCTCCAGCATATACATATCACTTACCCCCTCCTATGCTCTGAAATCCTCCCTTACGTTTGGACATAAGGTTCCTGTATAGTTTTTTCATGCTTGATGGGGTTAGTTCATATCCTCCCATTAAACCCTCCGGCCTTGATATCATAATAAAAATTACCGCTAAACCGTAAAAAACCAGTCTCCATTCATAGAATGCCCTCAGAATCTCAGGAAGCGATGTAAGCACCAAAGCGCCAAGCACGCTGCCCGATATACTTCCAAGTCCTCCAAAAATAACTATGATCGTAAGCTCTGTTGATTTTACAAGGCTGAACATCTTAGGCTGCAGGAAAGTCATGTAGTGTCCCATCATACCCCCTGCAATTCCTGCAAAACCTGCGCTGATCATAAGTGAAATCATTTTGTATTTAAATACATTAATGCCTATTATTTGTGATGCAAGTTCTTCCTCCCTCACGGCAATCATATTTCTTCCGTGCCGCGAACGGATAAGATTAGCAAGGGCAATAACCGCAACAACGTTAATCAGCAAAACATTCCAGATATTTGTGTAATACGGCACTCCGGGCCAGCCCCTTGCACCACCGAAGTATTGTACGTTATCAAGCACAAGCCTTATTGCTTCACCAAAGCCCAATGTTGCAATGCAAAAATAATCACCTTTAAGGTTCAGAGTCACCTTTCCTATGACGGCACTTACCAATGCTGCAGCAAGCCCTCCGGCCAGAAGTGCAGGTATAAACGGCCAGTGAAAATTAACAGTCATCATTGCCGCCGTATAGCCTCCTATTGCCATAAATCCTGCATGGCCAAAGGAGAACAGGCCCGTAAACCCTGTAAGAAGTGAAAGGCCGAGTACGGTCATAAGGTTTATTCCAGCCAGCGTAAGTATGCCTAATAAATATTCTTTGCTCATTTTTCTCCCCCCTATGCCTTATCCTCGGTAACCTTGCCCATAAGACCCATCGGCCTGAATACCAAAACAGCAATTAATAAAACAAATGCGATAAGATCCCTGTATTGGGACGAAATGTATCCGGATGTGAAGGTTTCTATAATGCCCAACAAGATTGAACCTACTACAGCACCAGGTAAACTTCCCAGCCCGCCGAAAACGGCTGCTATAAAGGATTTTATAGTAATCCCTCCTATTTGGGGATACACAGTATATTTCATTCCAAACAGTACCCCTGCTATTCCTGCAAGAAAACCGCCCATAAGGAATATAGCAACTATTATAAAGTCTGTATTTACACCCATCAGGGCGCTTGCTTTTATATTATAGGAGGTTGCCTGAATGGCTTTGCCTATTTTTGTGTAGTCAATAATGTAAATCAATAATACCAGACAAATGGCGGAAACGATAAACATCATAATATCCAGTCTGCCTATTGCCAGTTCGCCAATTTTAAAAGGGTGCTTGCTGAATACTTCAGGATACGTCCTGAAAGTCGGGCCAATAGCAGGTATGGCAATTATCAGGTTCTCAAGAAATATCGATGTACCCATAGCGGAAATAATGAAATATAAAAAAGGAGCTTTTCTTTCCCTGAGAGGCTTGTAAGCCGCTCTTTCAATAATTAGAGCCAAAATTGCAGTACAAACTGCTGAAGTTATAAAAGCCAATGGAAATGGGAACTTCAACAGCTTAAGAAAGAAATAGCCGAAATATGCTCCAAACATTATTACTCCTCCGTGGGCAAAATTGCTGAAATTCATAATGCTATATACCAGAGAGTAGCCGACAGCCATTAAAGCATATACACTGCCTATAGAAAGCCCGTTAATCAGTTGTTGAAAAAATTGAGTCATTATTTTTTTCCTCTCCTTGATATGTGCAGAGCAGAAGGATATTCCTTCTGCTCTGTATTCACTTACTTTGTGTAAGTCTATTCAGCAGCAAACTTTTGCTGGAATACGTAATTGCCGTCAATTATCTTGAGAATAGCAGCATCCTTGCCTTCCGGGTTATGTGTATCCTTGCCTATTTTGATTTTGCCTGTGATTCCTTTTATGTCTGTGGTCTCAAGAGCCTGAGCTAATTTCTCGGAATTTGCCTCTCCTGCCCTCTTTAAACCATCTTCCAACATAAGAACCGCATCGTGCACAAGATAACCGTTAAGTTCAACATCTTTGCCGTATTTTGCCTTGTATCTGGCCTTGAAGTCCTGAACTTCAGGGTCTTCATAATCCAGGTGGTTTACAAAGTAGGAGCCTTCCACTGCCTCTTTTGCCATGCTGATAAGCTGCTCCGAAGGCCATCCGTCTCCGCCCATAAGTACTGCGTCTATTCCAAGTTCCCTTGCCTGGTTGGCGCTTAAAGCAACTTCTTTGAAGAAGTATGGCATGAATATAACTTCCGGATTTGCAGCCTTAATCTTTGAAAGCTGCGGCCTGAAATCGACGTCTCCTGTCTTAAATCCTTCACGGGCAACAATTTCTCCACCCTTTTTAATAAAGAACTCTTCGAAAAACTCCTTAAGGCCTTGAGAATAATCATCGCCGACATCATAAAGAACTGCGGCTTTCTTCGCTTTAAGGACATCAGCAGCATAACCGGCAGCTACTGCACCTTGATATGGGTCAATAAAACATACTCTGAAGTTGTATGGCTTTACTTTTCCATCAAGAACTGTAACTTTGGGGTTAGTTGCAACTGTAGCAATATCAGGAACTTTTGCCTGTTCAAGAACAGGTGCTATCGGTATGGCATTTCCACTGGCGTTTGGTCCCAATATGGCAACAACCTTATCCTGGGTAGCAAGCCTTTTTGCAACGTTCACTGCTTCCTGGGGATCGCCTTTGGTATCATAACCAATAGCTTCAAGGTTTTTACCAAGTACTCCACCTTTTGCATTTATTTCTTCAAAAAGCATCTTTACGGTATTAAACTCACACTGCCCCCATACTGCTTGGTCTCCTGTCAAGGAGCCCATCCAACCAACTTTAATTACCTCCGGTTCATTGGATGCCGACTGTTGAGGTTTACTTGCACAACCGGTCAATACAAGGGATAAAACAAACAAACATACAAGGGATAAAACTATTACCTTTCTCTTCATAATACTCCTCCTCCAATTTTTTATTGAATTATTGCCTTACATCCTCCTTCCTTAATAATAAGGCAAATATAACTGTTCTATTATTATGTTTATGACATTTGGAAAAATGACAGATATGACATTAATAAATTCATATTTATCTGCATGTCATATTTGTTATGACATTATGATTCTACATAAAGTTCTATTTTCCTTCTATAATATTATTTATAATGAAAAAATGCACTATTTCAAGCATAGTGCATTTCGGTTTCTTTTATTTGACTACATCAGCTTGGTGCCTTTATTTTCCTCAGTTTCTTTTTCTTTCAGCATAGTAATTATCCTGCTTGCATCCATCTTTGAAAGGTCCTTGCTGAAGCTTTTCCCTGTTTCGTTGTATATCAGCTCCCTAAGCTCATCCTTTGAAATGTTGAGGTTTTTTGCTGCCAAAAATATTGTATTGATTTGCGCTTTAGTGGCAGCTTCTGATTTCCCATATTCATCAGTATGCAGTACGTGATCTTCCGCCTCTGAATTCTTGCTTTCTCCTACTTCTTCAAAACCGGTATATTCGACTCCATAGCCTGCAAATCTAAGTGCCCTTGCAATAGCTCTCGTTTCAGCAAGTTCAAGAATTGCATTTGAAAGTACTTTGTCCCTTTTAACCGAGGCATTTCCCAGACCGTTATAGATCCCCTTCTCAGTTTTTACAGATGCCTGAACTACCGTATTTTCCTCATTATACTGTATTACATTTGTTTCTATTGATAAGCTTTTATTTTCGTCATGGGCCAGTCGCAGCCTTCCTCCGACAACGGGATATGTTTTGCCTTGAACCTTGACAAGCTCTTCATTTCTGAATGTATTCGGCATATTATATTACCTCCATATGTTTCGATCTGAACATTAATAATATTTTTTGAAGGCAAAAGAATAATATGCATAATAGCTTCAGCTAATTTCTTTTTTTAATTCGCAAATATCAACTTGAAGTTTTTCAAGCAGGTATAAAAGGTAATCAAGTTTAGTATTATCTTCCTCCGATAAACGGGATTCCATATTTGATAGAGCCACGGAAAAATCAGATTTTATTGTATTTAATGTACTTAATAAGTTGTCTTTATTTATTTCGGCCCTTTCAACTGCTACTCTCCTATATGAATTTGCAGAAAGCTCGAAAGCCTGTCCAAATACTGCAATCTCATTTGATATTCCTGCTTCTTCCTCCAGAAGACTTGAAAGTTCTTTCAATGCAGTTTCTTCTCCGTGAACCAGGAAAATCTTTTTTGGTTTTTTCTTATAAGCTTTAACCCATTCCAGAAGTCCCTTCTGGTCTGCATGGTCGGAAAATCCTTCGATTGAGTAAACGCTGCTTCTTATACTTATTTCTTCTCCGAAAATTTTCACGGATTTTTCTCCGTCTTTGATTCTCCTGCCCAAGGTATTTTTTGCCTGGTAGCCTACAAATACCACGCTGGATTCTTCGCGCCAAAGATTATGCTTGAGATGATGCTTGATTCTTCCTGCTTCGCACATACCGCTGGCAGATATTATTATACTGCTGCCTGTTTTTGAATTAATGGCCTTGGATTCGTCAGAGGTGTGTGTAAATATCAGGTTATGAAAATCAAAGGGGTCATCTCCGTCTTTTATTAAGCTTTGCGCATCTTCATCCATATATGGCAGGAAGCTTTGGAATATCTTTGTAGCATTTATTGCAAGAGGGCTATCCACATAAACCGGAACATCTTTAATTCTTGAGGATTTGGATTCTTTCAGCATATTCAGTATAAATAGAATTTCCTGTGTTCTTTCAACGGCAAAGGAAGGAATTATCACATTGCCGTTTCTTTCAATGGTATCGGTAATAATATCCAGTAAAAAAAGCGTTTTATTCTGAACATTCTTATGAAGCCTGTCTCCATATGTTGATTCCATTATCACATAATCGGCCTCTTCTATTATTGATGGGTTATTCATAATCGGAGCATCTTTATTCCCAATGTCTCCGGAATATACCAGCTTAAGCTCTTCATTGTTTTCTCTTACCCATAGTTCAATAATGCTCGATCCGAGGATATGTCCCGCATCTCTTATCCTGATTGAAATATTCGAATCTAATTTGATGATTTTGTTGTACTCCACTGTGTGAAACAGATTTAATGAAGCCTCCGCATCCCTGACAGTATATAACGGCTCTTTGACTCTTTTCCCTGCCCTTTTCCCTTTTCTATTGTTCCACTCAGCTTCGGATTCCTGAATATATGCACTGTCAGGCAGCATTATTTTGCAAAGTTCATAAGTTGGGACAGAAGTAATTATTTCCCCTTTAAATCCTCTCTTGACAAGCAGCGGTATCCTTCCGCTGTGGTCAATATGTGCATGAGAAAGTATGAGCATATCAACTTCAGAGGGGTTGAATTCAAATTGATTAAAATTCATCTTGTCTGCTTCTGCTCCGCCTTGAAACAATCCGGCATCTAAAAGGATCTTTTTGCCATCAACTTCCAGAAGATGGCATGATCCGGTAACAGTTCCCGCTGCACCGTAAAATGTAAGCTTCATATTGCACCCCCATAATTATTGTATGTTATTTCATATATCAATTATATTCTACAATAATTTATGATTACCTTTTTATCTTAGTAAATGTAATCTAATTCTATTGACATTGAATTCATTTCATTATATCATTTATATTGTCAGCTTCGGGGCGTAGCGCAGCTTGGTAGCGCGCTTGGTTCGGGACCAAGAGGCCGCAGGTTCAAATCCTGTCGCCCCGACCA
>JAKPKE010000027.1 GCA_029553855.1 Bacillota bacterium
ACAGACGGGAATTCCAGACTCTTTATTTTCCGTGTATTCAGTATATTCTGTGGTTTCATCTTCCTTTCCCCGGAAAGCTTAACAGCATATCCCGATAATACGCATACTGCTTTTGCCGTAATTCAATCTCACGGGGAAGCCCTTCGGTAATGGATGTAGTAAGCGTGTCGAACTTGTCGAGAATGGAGACGATACGTGCTTGCTCGGAGAGGGAAGGAATGGGAATATTTACCTCATTTAATTCTTTATACGAAACAAAAGGTTGAGATGAATTCTTTGCCATTGAGTTAAAATCTTGTTTTAGCAGCTGGTAGTATGCATATTTGTAGTGCACATCCTTATTTATTAATTTACATATAACGCCGTTATATGTCACAAAGTGCTTGCCTGCACCCCAGTTTACAATACCTGCATAAGCACCAATATGACCAATTACAGGAGAATCTTCGCTGTTATATTCACTATGAGATCCTACAATTCCATTACTTCCATAAACAGGATATTCACCACCGGATGTTGGGATTGTATTACCTGTGCCATATTGAAATTTATACACCTCCCCCAGTGTCCTCCACTCCACTTCCCCCTCTTCAAAGGTTAGCAATTGATCCCGGTAATAGTTATACTGCTTTTTGCGGGCTGTAAGCTCGGCTGTAAGCTCGGCTGTAAGCTCGGTGAAAGTATCTAGAATACGAACAATCTCGGCCTGAATTTCGAGAGACTTTTTCGGATTATCAGGACAGGGGATGGGGATTCTCTTACATGAGTAATTCCCAATCCATTGTCGCTTATGATCACCTTCAACTAATTCACTAGGCAATGTATTTAACCAGTAATAAATATACTTGTTTAAATAGCGTTCTGAATTACTTGTTGAGATCATTTTCATTGCTGATGATTTTGCCTTAAAATCGAAATCAACCCATTTATTCGCAGTTGTAAAGTCGTCAAAAATTATGACAGGATTAACGGATGCTTTATATATGCCATGAACTTCATTTGTATATCCTAGAATAAAAGTTTTACCAGCAGTTAATACTGGCGTTTTGAAGTTATCACTGTAATTAGTTGAAGCAACTAAATAATTTGTAGGTTGCTCATATTGTGTTACATCTCCTAGTAGTAAATATGCCACTTCCACCCCGTCCAGCAGTTTTTCCATGTATTGAGAATTTAATCTGTGTTTATCTGCGTTCATCTGCGGTTTCACTTCGTTGTTACTCATACCTTACCACGCTTTTTCTGGCTTTCGGCTTTTGCTTGGTGCTCAAGGGATCCGATTGCTTTCAAGTATTCTTTTTCCACTTGCTCCAATGTTTTTGCCTTGTACTTCTGGTACTCAATCTTAGCTTTTGCCTCAGCCTGAGTATGGGAAATAGTACCGGCGTTTTCCAGCAATTTCCGCCCAGCCGATGAAAGAATACGGTCCAATTCCCGCACAAAATCGGCCATGCGCATTTCGCGCTCTTCAATAGCGTTTAATTCAGCAAAATCAAAGTAAGCCGACACAATATTGTTTAGGACCTTCAATTCCTGCTCGCTCAGGTAATTCTTGGCAATCATCGCCTCGGCCTGTGTGGGTTTACTGCCCTTAAAGCTAGTAAGACCAGCAAATGGCTTATCGCTATCAACGCGAAAATAAATAACCTCGCTGGCAGTATTGCCATGCGCGGCAAAATGCAACTTGTTTTGCACCATTTTGAAAAATGCAAGACTCTCATCGCTCTTGGGGTTATAATCGACAGCTGTAGCATACAGCTCCAGCACCTGCCGGTACATAACCTTTTCACTGGAGCGAATATCCCGAATGCGGTCGAGTAATTCTTTCCAGTAATTACCGCCGCCGAGGTTCTTTAAGCGCTCATCATTTAACGCAAACCCCTTTTCAAGGTACTCCTTTAGAACA
>JAKPKE010000031.1 GCA_029553855.1 Bacillota bacterium
GCTACATAATATTGGAAATAAACTTGAGGAGGGATACAAATTTGGCGAAAGATTATTCTGTATTATCAGATATATTAAAAAGAGAAATCATACCGGCTACAGGCTGTACTGAACCGGTAGCGGTCGCTTATTCAACAGCAACGGCAAGGAAGAAAGTTTCCGGCGAAGTAATAAAAGCAGAAGTATACGTTGACCCGGGGCTTTATAAAAACGGTATGCGTGTCGGTATCCCGGGAATAAAGGAAAGAGGACTGGAGATGGCAGGAGCCTTAGGCCTTGTAGCAGGTAATCCCGAAAAGGCCTTGCAGGTTATTGAGGATATTACTCCGGAGCAGCATAGAAAGGCCAAAGAGCTTGTCACCGCGGGAAAGATAAAGGTATTTGTCAAAGAGGATTGTTCCAGGCTGTATGTAGAGACCCTGCTCCAAACAGAAGGGGGCACGGCCAGGGTTATTACTATCGACAGGCATTTAAATGTTCTGGTTGTGGATAACGGAAAGAATCCCCTTTCTTGCAGCCCGCAAAATGCAAGTCCGGGTAAGAGCAATAGCGTTATACAGAATTATAGTCTGGAGGATTTTATTGATTTCAGCAATACAGTTCCTATTGAAGATATTTCTTATCTTGAACAAGGCATAGCAATGAATCTTGCACTATCAAAGGAAGGGCTTGATTTGCCCAAGGGGATTGGCAAGGGCATGCAGCAGCTCCTCGATGATGGTTTGATGTCGGATAATATGATTTATTATGCGAAGCTGCTTTGTTCATCGGCTTCGGAAGCCCGTATGTCAGGAAGCAGGCTGTCTGCAATGAGCAGCGCGGGCAGCGGCAACCATGGTATTACCGTTTTTCTGACAGTTTTTGCGGCAGCAGAGAAAATAAATGCACCGCGGGAAAAGCTTATAAGGGCTCTGGTCCTTAGTAACCTCATTACTTTTTATATTAAATCCTACACAGGAACCCTGTCTGCAATGTGCGGCTGCGGAGTTGCCGCAGGAATTGGGGCATGTGCGGGGGTAACCTATTTGTTGGATGGCAGTTCTCAGGATATTCTTAACGCAATGATCAATATGGTGGGATCCATATCAGGTATGATATGCGACGGGGGGAAAGAAGGCTGTGCTTACAAGCTCTCTTTATCCGCCGGCTGGGCAGTAGAGACTTCGCTGCTTGCTATGCGCGGAGCCACTATTAACACTACTGACGGAATCCTCGCTTCCAGCTTCAGAGATGTCATCAGAAACATGGGACATGTATGCAATCCGGGAATGATTGAGACCAACAAGGCTATCATTGATGCAATGTCAAACAGTCTCGATATGGTACAATAGTGGAAAAATGCGCACTAACGTACGCAGGTTCCGAGGCCACTGGGTTTCGAGGTTACGGGGGGAACGGGTAACACTGAAGGCACTGAAATCCACCGAAAACACGGCGGGGATATAACTATGCCAACCGTGCAATTCCGTGGCAAATCCGTGTGTTTCGTGTTATTCGCACTTTACCCTTAAGGAATACCCAGGCTTTCTCGCGTCTCGTGTCTCGTGTCTGAAAAATGTGACATTGTCACATTTTTCTTACTTTGTGCTGCTAAGGTACTTATCGAACAGATCACCGAATTCCTTACCGCTTACATTCTCGCAAACTCTGAGAAAATCTCCGGTAGTTGCATTCTTAAAGGAAAATTCCTCATAGTAAGTCTGCAATATTTCAAAGAACACCTGATCTCCTACTTGCCTGCGAATTTCATTTAGAAGCATAGCCCCGCCGGTGTACACAGCCGGACCGTAATCGCTCCAGTCGTTAAACCTGTTCAACGGCTTAAGTATTACTCCGTCGTATGCCCTTGATTTGATATCCTCCTTTGCACTCTCCTCCAGGTATTCATAATAAAGATTGCCGTTACTGATACCGTACTCCTTCTCAGTGAAAACCCCTTCGGAATATGTTGCAAAACCTTCGTCCAGCCACGCCTCGTCTATCTGATCGTTGCCTACAACCCCATACCACCATTGATGCGCTGTCTCGTGCACCGTAGTATACAAAAGGGTATCGCTGCTATAAGCGTCATTATAATACTTGGTGCTTATATATACCAACCCGGGGTATTCCATGCCGCTGGGAAATTCAGTCTCCACTATCGAATATACCGGATAAGGATACTTGCCATAACTGTCATTAAAGATTTCTATAGATCTTTTCCCGTACCTCAGGGCTTCCTTTCCCTTATTCTCGTGCCCCTCGTAGTAATATGATTTAACTATAGTGTTTCCGGCTTTGTCTTCTTCTACTTTAAACCTATCACTGGCTACAAATGCAAAATCCCTCATATTTTTTGCATCAAATCTCCAGCTTTTATACTCATCTTCAATCCCTTCCCCTGTTAAAGAGCCTGAGGCTGCTATAATGTATTCTTTCGGTGCCTTTATATTTACAACATAATTTGATGCGTCGCTATAAAATGGATCTCCTACGGAATAATATTTATCCAGGTTCCAGCCGTCATCATCATATACGGCAGCCACCGGATACCAGTTTCCCATATTTATGTTGATTTCCCCATAACCGAACCTCTCTCCGGCAGGAGGAATAACAATCTTATATTCAAGCCCGAGGGTTATCTTTTCCTTGGGCTGCAGAGGCTCTGGCAGCTTAACTCTGAGTATGGTCTCTCCTTCGCCCTGCAGACTGTACTCAAGGGTCTCCCTGTTCTGCCCGTTATAAACCTCAACCGAAATAATATCCGAATACCCCGGATTAAAACCTCTCGCATAGGCTTTGGAAAAGTCGTCAAATAGAAAAGGAGCTGTTTCTTTCTTTTTAAATGCATTCGGATATATATGGAAATACAATTCGGGAAGCTCCGCATCATCATTGTTAACATACGTCACCTGCTGCTCCGCCGTCAGTACATTGTTATCCGTGTCGAGTACCGCATATATTATATATTCGTTTACCTCCGTCTCTGTCTCTATTTCCGTTTTCTTCTCTGTACCTGCGGGAATATCAGAAGGTACCGGTGTTCTTACGCCCTCCTGATGTCCCAAGGAACATCCCTCAACAAATGATAAAAGCATTGCAATTATCAGAATAAAAATACCTGTTATCCTCACTCTTCGAATCAATAATATCAACCTTTCCTATCTTATTATGTGATATGGTTTTCTGGCCTTCTATAGATATTCCCTTTATCAACAATAAATAATATGTGTGTACTTATTTATTCATGATATCTATATTCTGTTAATCAAGGCCATATATACCGGTATGAACAGCACGCTCAAAATCGTAGTAACAGTCACCATAAGGGTGGCATAATGATGGTCAATGTCGTAAGCTTTAGCGATTATTGCAGACTGTGCGATAACCGGCATAGCCGATTGTATGATAAATACCTTGACCATCAAGCTTGGAACAGGAATAAGAAGTGACAGTATATAAACCATTAGGGGCGACAATACAAACCTTCCTAAAAGCAAAGCTGCCATATCTTTGTCGAGCCTGATATCTTTAAAGTCGATAACACTGAATGTGATTCCTAAAAAAAGCAACGACAGAGGAGTTGTCAGGTTTCCTAAATATCTGCAGCTGTCCATAATAAAGATGGGCAGCCGCATTCCAAGTATTATCAGCAACAGCCCTGTTAAAAACCCCAAAAGCGGAGGAGAGAAGATCCTTTTCACTGTATTCATGCTGAATATTTTCTCTCTATACCCTTCTTTATCCCTGCTTATTCCATAGACTCCTATGGTCCAGAAAAGCACTGTATTTGCAGCATAGTAAAATAATACGTAAGGTACGCTTTCCTCTCCAAAAAGTGCCAGGTTCACAGGCATTCCCATAAATATCGTATTGGATGCGAAAAACATTGCCCGGAAAATGCCTTCCCTTTCCGGCTTAACCTTTATCAGCTTTGCCACAAACACTGCAATTACATAGCATATAATCATCGAAGCAAAAGGTATTATTATTCCTTTACCTGCACTATAGAGGCTTTTCCTGTCAAAAGTAGCAGTTAAATTCGAAACCATCATTGCCGGCAGCGATACGGAGATTACCAATTTGCTGAAAAGATCTGAAACATCCTCGTTAAATAAGCCCTTGCGCGTAAGATAATATCCCAGAGCAACCATTGCAACTATTCCTAATATACTTTGTAATGCGCTCAAAATAACTTCCATAATAAACCCCTTCAAACTTTTTAATAATTAAATCGATTTACAACGGTTCAGCAATCGCAGCTTTTTTGAAGCCAGACTTGACAAAGGCAATAAATATAAATAACAGGCATATATCGCATAGCTGCTGTTTGCGGCCAGCGCAGCCGCAGGTACGGCCCCTGCAATATTCCATGGTATCAGTGCAGATATTACTATTGTTGTATTTTCTATATCCAATGCAAGCTCGTGTTTATCTATACCTGCGGCAGCATACATTTCTTTTACCAGCTGATAAGTCAGCATAATTGCCAGTGTCTGGCTGCCGCCGAAGGACCCTGCTATTATAGTTGTTATGGTCGTAGTCGCAAATACGCCGATTTTCTTCCCCAGCTTAAGTACCAGCTTCTCGGCACCTTTGAGCAGCGAGGCCCCCTCAAGTATTCCGGATAATGCAAAGGATAGAAATATAATTAGCATAACCTTCAACATTGAAAAAATGCCGCCCCCTGCTATTATGTCGCCAAAAAAGCTTTGTTCCGGCCTGCTGTAACCCAGGATTATATATCTTATCATACTTGCCATTGACTCCTTCTGAATGAGCATGGCAACAGCCACTCCGCTTATAATGCTCAACAACATTGAAAGCCTGACTTCCACCCTGAAAGAGGCAAGGGCAAGCATTATTAATGCCGGAAGTATTACAGCCCAGTTCAGGGTAAAAGTTTTCATAATTTCTGAGCTCATTTCGCTCTCTCCGATATAAAGGGGATTCCGGAATGATAAAACCCCAAAGATAAAAACAGAAACAGCATAAGGTATCACCGAGGTCATGAACATGTTTTTGACATTTGTATATATGTCAGTGTCTGTGACTGTTGCAACAAGATTTGCACTGGAAGACATAGGGGAGCACCTGTCGCCAAAATATGCCCCTGCAATTATCGCTCCGGCGACAATGTTGGTGTTTATGCCCCCGCCCTTCACCATTACCATCAGAATTATTCCAATGGTACCAACAGTCCCAAAGGAAGTTCCCAATAAAAAGGATACAATACTGGACAGTATAAAAGCATACATAATGAAATAGTTCGGATTCATAAGTCTGATACAGTAGAACACTACATAAGCAACTGTGCCCGAAGCTCTCCATACGGCAGTAATAGCTCCGATAAGCAATAATATGCTGATTATGGCAAATGACCTCTTGAAGCCTTTTAAGATCATTCCCATAAGTTCTTTCAGTTTAAAACCCCTTTTATATGCAATTATGGTGAATACTACAAGTCCTGCAAAAAGGGGATAAAAAATATCTATCCCCTTATAAACGCCGAACATAAGAAGCATAAAGGTGCCTGTAAGCGCGGCCATCACATCCAAATTATTACCCCCATACAAAAATGACTCGATTCAACTACGCCACTGATGATTTAATTATATTCCATAGGGATATCATTTTCTATAGTAAGTTATATGCTTGACTTTAGCTTCCTTATTTATCAGGAGGAAATTGTACTGAAATGTCGAATTTAAACAGTATAATGAGGCAGGGATTTTCATTGCCTGCACAATTACTGACATTGCTTTAAGAATATACTTAGGGAGAGCTGCAGCATGGATCTTACTGTACAAAGAGCAAGACATATAATAAATGCACTTAAAAACGGCGTTGTCCCGGATTGCGACCTGGACCTGCTCTGTGTGGGAAGAAGCAGAGAGATTAAAGAGTTTTCAAGATGCTTCGAATTGGTTTCCGAAGACAGCGGTACCGTGAAATTCCTGAATGGAGAATATGGCTCAGGAAAGTCATTTTTTATGAATGTGATCAAACAGAATGCTGTCAAAAATAACTTTATCGTATCCGGAATACAGGTGGATAGGGGCTTTAGATTCAACAACCTTGAGCATTTATACTATCACGTTATGCACAATCTTACACTTAATATTACGGGAGAATCAGTCACCAGTTTTGAAAGTATTTTTGATATTTGGATTTCAAAACTTCAGAACGATCCGGACAGAGGCAGGGCAGCACTCGAAATAAATGCAGTCGTATCATCTCTGAATAAATATAATATGTCTTTTGCTCGGGCTTTCCTTTCTTATATAAAGGCTCGGATAAACAAGGACAGGGTTCTTTCAGATACGGTCGCTTCTTGGCTTACGGGGGAAAAGAACATTCCTGCAAATCTCAAAGCAAAATTTGATGTGGTCGGAAGCATCGACCGGCTTAACTCAATAGATTTCCTGAAAGCTTTCATTAAACTTATAACACTTCTGGGCTACAGCGGCCTTATTATACTTGTAGACGAGCTTGAGCTTATTATGAATGAAAGAGTGGATATCCGAAGGGTTTCCTATGAAAATCTCAGGGATATTGTTGATATATGCAGTTCAGGCGAATTAGGCGGCTGTATGTTCGTTTTTGCCGCAACCAATGACTTCTTTATAGACCCCGAAAAGGGTATCAGTACCTATGAAGCACTTTCCCAGAGGCTCGGGGATGCTATAGACAAATCCAATTCCGTAATGCATGATGTCAGGCAGCCTATTATGAGGCTGCAAAAACTCAAGGTTGAGGATCTCCAGGAACTTACAGACAGGGTAATTGAAATTTATAAAGTGCTTTATGACTTCAATCCCGAAACCAGCAATGAATCCATAAGAAGCTGGACCCTTATTTCTTGCAAGAAATTCGGGGAAAAAATATCCGAGCTGAGCATCAGAGAGTATTTAACCAAGCTTATAGAGGTACTTGATATAATGGAACAACATCCGGAGAACAGGTTGTTTACTTCCGAACTGAAACCTGTTAGAAATGATCACAGCGAGGTCTATATAAACAGAAATAGGCATATCAAAGGGGGCTAAAGGATATGTAAATACAGGGGTACTGCAAACTACCAAATAGGTAATTAGCAATACCCCTTTTTCTCCTAATGCGTCGTTTCCCCAAGATATGCCTTTCTGACATCAGGATTATTCAGCAGCTCCGTACCGGTGCCCTTCAGTATGATACGTCCCGTTTCCATAACATATCCCAAATCGGCAATATGGAGTGCGGCGTTTGCATTCTGTTCAATAAGGAGAATAGTAACCCCCTGCTTATTTACTTCCTTTATAATATTAAATATACTTTTAACTATAAGGGGGGCAAGTCCCAAGGACGGCTCATCCATCATCATAAGCTTCGGCCTTGACATCAACGCCCTGCCGACTGCAAGCATCTGCTGTTCGCCTCCCGATAAGGTACCTGCTACCTGCCAGCTTCTTTCCTTCAATATCGGGAACAAATCATACACCCATTCCATATCTTCTTTTATGCCATTTTCGTCATTTCTTGCGAAAGCACCTATTTTTAGATTCTCAAGCACCGAAAGATTGGGAAATATCCTTCTTCCTTCAGGAACTAGAGTAATTCCCTTGTTTACCATGTTTTGGGTTTTCATCTCAAGCAGGTTGTTGCCTAAATAGTTGATTGTACCCTGCTTTGGTTTGACAAGTCCCATCACAGATCTCAGGGTGGTGCTCTTACCGGCACCATTTGCACCTATCAGTGTTACTATCTTCCCTTCCTCAACCTCGAGGCTTATTCCCTTTAAAGCCTCAATACCGCCGTAAGCAACAACCAGATTGTCTATTTTAAGCATCTTCATCCACCCCCAGATACGCTTCTATTACCCTCTGATTATTCTGGATCTCATAGGGGCTTCCTTTAGCAATTGTGATTCCGTAATCCAGAACATAAATCCTGTCCGATATACCCATTACAACCTGCATATGATGTTCTATCAGGAATACTGTCAAATCGAATTCATCCCTGATTTTTCTGATAAAAACAGTCAAATCTTCGCTTTCTTTTGGATTCATTCCTGCTGCAGGCTCGTCCAGCAGAAGTATGCTTGGATTAGTGGCAAGGGCCCTTGCAATTTCCAATCTTCTCTGCTGCCCATAGGGAAGAGAGCTGGATTTTTCATCCTTACACTCTGCCAAGCCGACCTTTTCTAAAAGGTTCATAGACTTTTCCACCATTTGCTTTTCCTCTTCCCTGTATCTCGGAAGCTTGAATGTAGCTTCAAAAACATTGGAATTTATGCGAAGGTGGTTGGCAATAAGCACATTATCAAGGACACTTAGGTCTTTAAAAAGCCTTATGTTCTGGAATGTCCTGGCAATACCCAGACCCGTTATCTGATCTGGCCTCAAACCTGTGATATCCTTTTCTGTATATACTTCTTTCCCCTCAACAGTACTTTTTTCGCTGAACAATATTCTTCCTCTGGTAGGATGATAAACTCCGGTAATCATGTTGAAGGCCGTTGTCTTGCCTGCGCCGTTCGGTCCGATAAGGGCCACTATTTCCCCCTTATTCAGCTCAAGATTGAATTCCTTTACAGCAGTCAGGCCGCCGAATTGCATTGTAATATTATCAGTCTTCAATACGTTCATTATTCAGCACCTCCTTTTGCAAGAGGCTTTTTCGAAAAAAACCCGAAAAACTTATTCCAGCTGAATTCCCTGGTACCCATCAGGCCCCTCCTGAAGAACAGTACAACAACCATAAGCAATATGGAAAACACAACCATTCTCAATCCGGGAAGGGCAGGTACGGATGGAAAAATAGGTTCGTCCAAAAATCTCAGGAATTCTTGTGCAATTGTAATTATAAAGGCTGATATTACCGTTCCCGTAATACTCCCCATGCCACCGAGCACTATTATCAGAAGAATATTGTACGTCATAAAGAATCTGAACATCAACGGGTCAATAGCTCCTATAAGGTTTCCCAGCAAACCGCCCCCTATCCCTGCGAAGAAAGCCCCTATCATAAAGGAAAGCACCTTGTGCTTAAACAGGCTTACTCCCATGCTTTCCGCGGCAATTTCATCCTCTCTTATTGCTTTGAAGGCCCTTCCATAACTGCTGTTAATAAGGGATACCATTATGAAAACTGTAAATGCCGCAGTTCCACAGGTCCACCAGAGATTTGTAGTAGCAGGAATTCCTTTAAGCCCCAGAGCACCGTTGGTAAGCCTCTGGGTATTTGTAAATATCACTCTTATTATCTCAGAAAACCCAAGGGTAGCAATAGCAAGATAATCCCCTTTCAGCCTTAATACCGGTGCCCCTATCAGAAAAGCTACAAACGCAGAAAGCAAACCGGCCAATAAGAGCGACGGCAGGAAAGGCCATACGATCTTATCAAGAGGTGAAATCAGCGGAGCCAGGAAAAAGTTCATCTGCTTGGTAGCAAGAGGCATGGTCAGCATAGCCGTAGTATAAGCTCCTACTGCCATGAAGCCTGCGTGCCCCAAGGAAAATAATCCTGTGAAACCATTTATCAAATTCATACTGAGTCCCAGTACCGTATAAATGGCACATAGGTTTAAAATTCTCAAAATATATGAGTCTAATGTGGTATCGGCGATATACACAAGTACAAACAATACAATTATGGCGGTTATTGTATAAATCATATTCTTCTTCATGGCTACACCTTCTCCGATATTTTTTCTCCCATTATGCCGGTAGGCCTAAAGAGGAGTATCATTATGAGCAGAATAAAGGCGAAGGCATCTCTATAGCCGGAAAGCTTTGGAAGAAATGCTACCAGAAGGATTTCGCCTATTCCAAGAATAAATCCGCCGATTACCGCACCTGTAATGTTTCCAATACCGCCTATTACCGCCGCAATAAAGCATTTGATTCCCGGCATCACGCCCATAAGAGGCAATATGCTCGGAAACTTGAGCCCCCACATTATACCTCCTACGGCTGCCAATAAGGAGCCGATTCCGAAGGTAAACGAAATTGTCCTGTCCACATCAATACCCATTATTCTTGCAGTTTCAATATCTTTTGATACAGCTCTCATTGCCATACCGCTTTTTGTCATATTAATCAAATACATAAGTGCGAATAAAAGCGCTACAGTTACCACCGGAATAACAAATGTCAATAATTGAATGTGAATATTTCCGATCTGCACCATATCGGTAAATATGGGAACCTGAGGAAAAGTTTTTGGTCTTCCACCGTATATTACAATAGCCAAATTTTCCAAAAGATAAGAAGCGCCTATTGATGAAATAAGAATGGAAATTCTCGGGGCTTCTCTTATCGGTCTGTAAGCAAGTGTCTCAACGGTAATACCCAAAACTCCCGTCAGAGCTATAGCAACCACAAATGACACGTACCAGGGCATTCCAAATGTAATAACTCCAAAGAAAGCAAAGTATACCGCCATCATGAATATATCACCATGTGCAAAGTTTATCAGTCTTAAAATACCGTAGACCATTGTATAGCCTATGGCAACCAGGGCATATAGACTTCCCAGTGATATACCGTTGGCCAAATGCTGTAAGAACAATTCTAATGTCATATATACACCACCTAAGTAAAATTTATCAGGAGTCAAAAAGCAAGCTGATTCCCATATCTCCGCCGTTAGTAAGGAACCTTCCCTGCATCTTCCATTACAAAAGAAATAATATTATCCGGTGCAATGAAATTATCGGCTCCTGTCTTGTGTATCATATCCTAAACTACAACAGCACATTAAATATCTTAAATATCCAATATTAACTAAATGTTTGACATAAAACGCACTTCCTCCCTTTTAGGGAGGAAATGCATTTTACTATACTCTCTATTTTTCTAAATATGGGGAAGGTTTATCCATCCGTTATTGACCTTTTTACGGCTGAACTACATCCATAAATGTAAACTTGCCGTCTTTGACTGTTTTGATAACAGCACTCTTTATTGGGTTCCTGTTTTCATCAAAGCTTACGACACCGGCTGCACCCTGGAAATTATTTGTTGCAAGTAATGCTTTATGTATACTTGCTGAGTCAGACGCTCCAGCAGCTTCGATAGCCTTAATAATTATAAGGTATGCATCGTATCCAAGAGCAGTAACTCCTGCCGGCTCTTTGCCCGGGTACTCGGCCTTATAAGCATCCAAGAACGTTGTTGATTCTGAAGTTATTGGCCTTTCAGTTGCGAAGAATGTTGAGAATGCAACGCCTTCAACAGCATCTCCACCGATTTCTATAAATTCCGGAGTCTCATAGGTATCTCCACCGATAAACGGGGTATTTATTCCAAGCTGTCTTGCCTGCTTTATAACAAGAGCAGACTCCGTAAAGTTGCCGGGGGCAAATATAACGTCGGGATTCTGTGCTTTAATATTTGTAAGCTGCGCCGTGAAATCCTGATCCCCTGTATTGTAGTTAGCTACTGCAACAATACTGTTTTCATCGCCGGTAAGCTTCTTGAAATTATCTGTAAAGAATTTTGCAAGACCTACGGCATAATCATTCGAAACTTCCTGTACTATAGCTGCTTTCTTAGCACCCAGCTTGTTATATGCATAGTTTGACATAACAACTCCCTGGAATGGGTCTATGAAGCAAACCCTGAAGTAATATTCATTGCCCTGTGTAACGAGAAGATTTGTGCAGGAGGTACCCATTGCCGGAACCTTGGCATTTCTTACGATATCCCCGGCTGCCATTGCAAGGGAGCTTCCCCAGCTTCCGATTATGGCAGAAACCTTGTCCTTTTCTATCAGCCTGGCTGCAGCGGTAGCTGCCTCAACCTTGTCTGACTTATTGTCAACAATGACAAGCTCAACCTTCTTGCCAAGCACTTCGGGATATAGTTTGTGAGCAAGCTTGATACCTTCCACTTCCAGCTCGCCTCCGGCAGCATTTGCACCGGTCAAAGGCTCAAATACACCAATCTTTATTACATCTCCTGCCGGAGCACTTGGCTCTCCGCCTGGGGCCGGAGCTGATTTTGCACACCCTGTAAGCACCAGAGACAGTGCCAAAATTGCAATTAAAGTCAAGGATAAAAACTTTTTCATACTATTCCTCCTTCTCATTTTACAAACTATTGGTTACATAGCCCTCCCCATCCGAGCTATCTTCTGTATAGGATTCTATTCTCTTAACCACCTCCAATGTATTGCTGCTTGAAAAAGCAGTAATAAGTAAAACCATGCGATAAAACCTCAACTATCCATTTTAAAAAACCGCATTGAAATCTTGTTATAAAAAAACTAAGTTACAGTATCCTTTATAGATAATCTGCGGCTTAGAATCTTTGCATATTTAACAATCGAATTTCCCATTTAGAAAATAAAATATTTTTCTGTTATATAGTATTTTAATACCTTTTAGAACATTCTCTCTATACAAATATTACAACACTATCAGCTTATAGTCAAACTATTTTAAATGTATGAATGTTTCTATTTTGTTAGACTATGAACTGTTTAATTTTGCTATACAGCGCTAATTAATATGAAAAAACGCAGGGTTTTCTTTGTCGACTGACAAAAAAATAACAGCCAAAGCTGTTATTTTTTATTTACTCGGCGGCGTTCAGGGCATTGTGCGCTGACCGACCCGTAAGCATGCTGCAGCAGAATGCCTACATCTGTTTAACGATATCAACGAAGCAACGCTTCGTTGCCAACGGGTAGAAACGATTTTACACTTAGAAGTTCTCTGTTAC